>JAUIHY010000058.1 GCA_030432115.1 Gammaproteobacteria bacterium
TTTGAATCACCTGCCAGGCTGATAACACTATCAATACTGTGATGAAAGTGGTCAAAACCACCAATGGCAAGGCTATTCCGTCAATGGCCAAATGGTAATTGATGTTCAAAGCATCAATCCATTCGGTCTTTTCAACAAATTGTAAAGCCGCTGTGCTGCTGTCGAAACCCGTCCACAACGGAATGCTGATCAAGAATGTCAACACCGTGATCAACAACGCACCCACGCGTACTAAATTGGCCCTGCTCTGCCCCAATGGCAGCAACAACAAACCACCCAAAATAGGCAGCCAAACCAATATACTTAAAATTGAACCTTCAAACATATCTAAAACTGCCCTTAAAAAATGTATAAACTAATGAAAACGATGACACTCACCACCATGACCAAAGCATAGTGATAAACATAACCAGACTGTAATGACCTGAACATTTTAGAAACAGCATTCACCACTTTGGCACTGCCGTTCACTATCATGCCATCGATCAATTTAGAATCAGACCACTTCCACAGCCATTCGCCCAATTTGACACTGCCACCTGCAATGAATTTTTGGTTGAAAGCATCGAAACCGTATTTGTTTTCTAACACGCGCACCACTGGAGCCATTTGCTTTTTGATCTTGCCAGCCAAGGCGATGTTTTTCATATAGATGTATGTGGCCACAGCAAAACCTGCAAAAGCCAACCAGAAAGCCGGTGTCATAAAACCGTGTAACGCAAAGGCCCCCGGCCCATCTTTGAACAGGTATAAACCTATTTCTTTGACCACATCATTGCTTGCATTGACATGAATCGCTTCTTCTAAGAAGCCACCAAATAACATAGGTTCAATGGCAATCCAACCAATGATTACTGATGGAATGGCCAATAAAATCAATGGCAAAGTGACCACCCAAGGTGATTCGTGCAGATGTGCTTTGGTGTGGTTATCCATGCGTTCTTTGCCATGGAAAGTCAAATACAACAATCGGAAGCTGTACAAAGCGGTAACAAAAACACCCAACAACACGGCCACATAGGCCACACCTGAACCCCAACGGTCAGACAAATGCGTGGCTTCGATGATCACGTCTTTGGAGAAGAATCCTGAAAAACCAGGGAAGCCAGTCAAGGCCAAAGTACCCAACCAACCGGTAATGAAAGTGATGGGCATGTACTTGCGCAATCCACCCATTTCTTGCATGTCTTGCTTGTGGTGCATGGCAATGATCACAGAACCTGCGCCCAAGAACAATAATGCTTTAAAGAAGGCATGTGTCATCAAGTGGAAAATAGCAGCAGAATAAGCAGATACGCCCAAAGCAACCGTCATATAGCCTAATTGCGACAATGTAGAATATGCAATCACACGTTTGATGTCATTTTGAACAATACCAATTAAGCCCATAAAGAAGGCAGTGAAGGCACCAATCAACATGACAAAGCTCAAAGCAGCATCTGACATCTCAAACATGGGCGACATGCGAGACACCATGAAAATACCAGCGGTCACCATGGTCGCAGCATGTATCAAGGCCGAAATCGGTGTTGGGCCTTCCATTGAGTCTGGCAACCACACATGCAAAGGTGCTTGCGCTGATTTACCCATCGCGCCAATGAACAAACAAATACAGATAAAAGTCATCATTGACCACTCAGTGGCACCAAACACATTGATGGTTTTGTCAGTCGCTGTTGGCAATTGATTGAATACTTCAACATAGTCCAAAGTACCAAAGGTCATCAAAACACCAGCAATACCTAACAAGAAACCAAAGTCACCGACACGGTTGACCAAGAATGCTTTCATATTGGCGAAAATGGCCGTTTCTTTTTTATACCAGAAACCAATCAACAAGTATGACACCAAGCCAACTGCTTCCCAGCCGAAAAACAGTTGCATGAAGTTATTGGACATCACCAACATCAACATGGCAAAGGTAAACAAAGAAATGTAACTGAAAAACCGCTGATATCCAGGGTCTTCACTCATGTATCCAATGGTATAAATATGAACCATCAACGAAACAAAAGTCACCACCACCATCATGGTGGCAGTCAAAGCATCAACCATAAAGCCAACATGCAAAGACAAATCACCAGAAACCATCCAAGTGTATAAGTTTTCATTGAATGTACTGGCTTCGCCATTGACAAATAGCAACAATGTTTTGATTGATAGCACACATGACAATGCCACTGCAGCAATGGTAACAGTGTGTGCGCCGATGCGACCAATTTTACGTCCGAACAGGCCAGCAATTGCGGCTGCTACCAAAGGCGTAAAAGCAATCAACATCAAATTGGTTTTCATGTCCATATCAGCCTTCCAAGTCGTTGATTTCTTGTAATTCCAGTGTCTTCTTGTTACGGAACAACACCACCAAAATAGCCAAACCAATGGCTGCTTCTGCTGCGGCCACCGTCAGAATAAAAAACACGAAGACCTGGCCTTCAACATTGCCCAGATACTTTGAAAAGGCAATCAAGTTGGTATTCACAGCCAACAGCATCAATTCGATGGACATCAAGACCACCAAAACATTGCGACGATTGACAAAAATACCACCCATGCTGATAACAAACAGCACAGCAGAGACGATTAAATAATGATGCAAACTCATGATTTTTCTCCGTTGCCTTTTTCAGCTTTCATGGACACCACTCGCATCCTTTCAGCTGGGTTGATGTTGATTTGCTTGGAAGCGTCGATGGTTTTGTTTTCGGGGCGTTTTCTTAAAGTCAAAGAAATCGCCGCCACAATGGCCACCAACAAAATCACCGCAGCAATTTCAAAAGGATAGACATAGTGTATGAACAATTCTTCACCCACTTCAGCCACATTGCTGTAACCTGCGGGCATGCGAATCAATTCATCTTGTGGTAATTGGTCTTGCAGTTTGTAACCAAACAACATCATCAATTCCACCAACATGGCGCCGACTATCAATAAAGCGGCCTTGGTATAGGATTGTTTTAAGATGGCAGCCTTGGGTTTTTTGATGTCCAGCATCATCACCACAAAGAGGAACAGCACCATCACCGCGCCGACATAGACCAGCACCAATGTAATGGCCAAGAATTCAGCCTCTATCAACATCCATAATACGGCGGTATTAAAAAAGCACAACACCAAAAACAGCGCTGCATACACTGTGTTCTTTACACTCACCACAGCCATGGCAGAACCCACAGTCATGGTGGCAAACACATAAAATAGCAATTGTTGAAATAATTCTGGACTCATCATCTGTACTTCGCGTCTTGTTGTTTAGAATCAGCAATTTGTTCTTCGTACATGTCACCAATGGCCAACAATTGTTCTTTGGTGATGACGTTTTTGCCTGTGGATTCAAAATGGTATTCATGAATGTCAGTTTCTACGATGGAATCCACCGGACAAGACTCTTCACAAAAACCACAATAAATACATTTGAATAAATCAATTTCGTATTTGGTGGTTCTTCTTGAGCCATCTTCTCTGACATCAGAATCTATGGTGATGGCAGCGGCTGGGCACACTGCTTCACATAATTTACAGGCAATACAGCGTTCTTCCCCATTGGGGTAACGACGCAAAGCATGCAAACCGCGAAATCGAGGTGATTTCGGTGTCTTTTCTTCAGGGTAACGGAGGGTGAATTTCCTTTTAAAGAAATAACCCAAGGTTAACCTAAGCCCTTGTCGCAGCTCTTTCAACGACAAGCTTTTCAAGTAACTCACAACTTTACTCATAATTTCACTCTATATTGGATCAGAACCAAGGTCCGATATGATAAACACGCATCACGGCCACAACCATGATCCAAACGATGGTAATCGGGATAAACACTTTCCAACCCAAACGCATGATTTGATCATAGCGATAACGTGGGAAAGAAGCCCTGAACCAGAAATAAAAGAACATGAAGACACAGGCTTTTGCCAAGAACCAGAACACACTGGGTTGAGCAAAAATCGAGTCACCAGGGATTGGAGAGTACCAGCCGCCCAAAAACATGATGGCTGCCAATGCCGAAATGATGATCATGTTGGCATATTCAGCCAAAAAGAACACAGCAAATGCAGAGCCTGCATATTCTACGTGGAAACCCGCAACAATTTCAGATTCACCTTCGGCCACATCAAATGGCGCGCGGTTGGTTTCAGCCACACCCGAAATAAAGTAAATCACAAACAATGGGAACAATGGAATGAAGTACCAATGGTGTAACCCACCAGCTTGACCTTCAACAATTTCAGTCAGATTCAAAGAACCCGCTGCAATCAAAACACCTACCAAGGCAAAACCCATGGCAATCTCATAAGACACAATTTGAGCCGCAGACCGCAAAGCACCCAATAAAGCATATTTAGAGTTAGACGCCCAACCCGCGATGATCACGCCATACACACCCAAAGAGGTCATGGCCAAGATATAAACCAAGCCCGCATTGATGTCTGCCAACACCAACCCATCAGAAAATGGAACCACAGCCCATGCCGCAAAAGCAGTGGCCAAGGTGATCACAGGGGCAATCAAGAACAAAAATTTATTGGCATTGCTCGGGAAAATAATTTCCTTGGTCAACAATTTAAACACGTCTGCAAAAGGTTGTAACAAACCCCAAGGCCCGACTCGGTTGGGCCCCATTCGTGCGTGCATAAAACCAATAACCTTACGCTCAAAGTAAGTGGCATAGGCCACAGCCAATATCAATGGTAAGACTATGGCAATGATTTTAATCAGTGTCCAAACGATGACCCAAATTTGATCCCAAATCATGATTGTGCTCCTATGATGCTGATGCACAAGTCATTTGCATTCAGGTTCAAAGAACTGCTGCGCCCCATCGACACCTGAGCCGAACCGGCCGAGACAAAATCACAGCTTGACAAAGTCAATTCAGCATACCTACCGTCTTGCTCGACAGCAACCAAATCACCTTCAGCAAATCCGATGGACAGCAAATCTGCAGGGTTCACATAAACCGTGTCGCTTGATGCCAATACGGTTTCTTGTAATGGCACAGAGCGACGTGTTAATGCATCGACATCATAAATACCGGTGTGAGCCAACAATGCCAAACCTTTAACCGCTGGCTCATTGACAACCACATCTTGGGCAATAATACCTTCAGTTGTGGCCATTTTTTCAGTCACAGCCATCACATCATTGACGTCTTGATAGTCAAATCCATTCAGGCCCAGTAAATTACCAAAAACGCGCAACACCCGCCAACCAGGTTTGGTTTCACCTGGTGCACGTTGTGCCACCAGCGAAGTCTGTCTGTCACCCAAGTTGTTCACCAAAGAGCCACTGGCCTCTGGCAACAAAGCAACAGGTAGAATCATATCAACACGTGATTTTAAGGCTTCATCAGCATAGGCATTGAATGCCACAGAAAAATCGCTGTTCAACAATGCCTGTTTGGCAGCCGCTGGGTTGGCAAAATCTTGCAATTCAGCTTGATACAATACATTGACCTTGTGGGTTTCTTGCAACAAATCACCACTGAAAGACAAACCAGCCATCTGAGCACCTGAAGCATTGGCACCTCTGATGATTTCATAAATCTGACCATTGGTGGCTTGGCTTAACCAAGCGGTTATGGCCTTGATCATGCTGGCTTGTGGATGACTTTCTGCCAATTGTCCTAGGACAAACAGGTTGTTGTTTTCAGATTTCAATAACTGCTTGGCCAAATGATTCAAATCTTCATCTGTTTTCTGAGCCATCACCCAATCGCCCAAAGCGCCAGCTGGTTGCTCACCTTTGATGTCAGCCACACAGTGGGCCAATGAAGCCAAAGCTTTGACCCAATCTATTTGATTGCCCACATAATCGTGCAACAAATCAAAATTTTGTTTTTGTTTCTTCGCAGTGATGGAAGAGATTTTCGCCCCTTTTAACCAAGCTTGACGTAATTTATGGTTCAAAATGGGTTGCTCATGCCTGGGGTATGCACCCACCAACACCACACTGTTTTTATCTGCCACTTCAGGCAAAGTCACATCCACACGTGCCATGCGGTCATGTTGTGACAAATCAGTGGCATGAATGCGGTGTTCATAATTGTGTGAGCCCAAACCATCAAACAACTGTTTTAACAGCACATACTCTTCAGTACTTGAATGGTTACCAGTAAACAAGGCCAATTCATCTGCTGAAACGGCTTTGACTTGCTCAACTAAGGTAGCCAATGCATCTTCCCAAGAAATGTCTTGCCAAACACTGTCCACTTTGATTTGTGGTTTGGTGACCCGGTCTTCATTACTTTTCAGGCCATGGATGCCATAGCGGTCACGGTCTGCCAACCATGCTTCATTCAAGGCTTCGTTGTCCTGAGGAACGGCTCGCAAAATATCACCGTTTCTGGTGTGATAAAACAGGTTAGACCCAATGCCATCATGCATAGAAACAGCTGATGTGGCCATCAATTCCCAAGCACGGGCTTTATAACGGAAGGGTTTGTTGGTCAATGCGCCCACTGGACACAGGTCAATCACATTGCCCGACATTTCAGAATCTACTGAACGACCCACCGCTGTACTGATGTTGGTGCGATCACCACGACCGATGCCGCCCAATTCATCCGTACCTGCCACTTCGTTCAAGAAACGCACGCAGCGGGTACACAAGATACAACGTGTCATGTCGGTGGATATCAAAGAACCCAGGTTCTCATCTTTAACCACACGTTTGGTATCAACATAGCGTGACACGTCACGGCCATAACCCATCGATACATCTTGTAACTCACATTCACCACCTTGGTCACAAATAGGACAATCCAATGGGTGGTTAATCAACAAGAACTCCATCACATTGCGTTGTGCATCGGTGGCCCTTTTTGATTGGGTGTAAATCTTCATATCCGGCATCACCGGTGTAGCGCAGGCTGGCAAAGGCTTGGGTGCCTTTTCCACATCAACCATACACATGCGGCAATTGGCTGCAACCGACAATTTTTTGTGGTAACAGAACCTTGGAATCTTGATGCCAGCTTGATCAGCAGCTTCAATGATCATCGAACCCTTTTCAGCTTGTAGGGCTTGGCCATCAATTTCAATGCTGATCATATTATCAGCTTGTTTTACGCCTTCGCTCATGCCATCAGCCTCTTATTCATTGATTTTTTATTTTCAACAAAGTATTCAAACTCATCCCAGTAATATTTCAAAATACCCTGTACAGGCCAAGCGGCGGCTTCACCAAAGGCACAAATGGTGTGACCTTCTATTTGTCCAGCTGCTTGTCTCAGCATTTCGATGTCTTTTTGTTCTGCCTTGCCTTCTAAAATTCGAGACAGTACGCGATACATCCAGCCCGTACCTTCACGACAAGGTGTGCATTGACCACAAGATTCCATGTAATAGAATCGCGACAAACGCCAGCAAACTTCAACCATACATGTGTCTTCTGCCATGACAACCACAGCACCTGAACCCAGGCCAGAACCAGCTGCACCGATGGCATCAAAGTCCATGGTCAAACCCATCATCACTTCAGCTGGCAGCACTTTCATGGAAGAACCGCCTGGTATCACTGCTTTCAGCTTTTTACCATCCAATACACCACCTGCCATTTCAAGCAGATCAGCAAAAGGTGTTCCCAATGGGATTTCATAGTTACCTGGTTTGTTAACGTGACCAGACACAGAAAATATTTTGACACCGCCGTTGTTTGGTTTACCCAGTTCCAAAAACCATTCTGCACCATTGCGCATGATGGCAGGAACCGACGAAAATGATTCGGTGTTGTTGATTGTGGTTGGTTTCCCATAAATACCGAAGTTGGCAGGAAACGGTGGTTTGAAACGTGGTTGGCCTTTTTTGCCTTCCAAAGATTCCATCAAAGCCGTTTCTTCACCACAAATATAAGCCCCTGCGCCATGTACCGCATAAAGGTCAAAATCCACGCCAGAATCGGCGATGTTTTTGCCCAACAATCCCGCTTCGTAGGCTTCTTTCAGAGCTGCTTCGAAATTTTCAAAAGGTTCATGATGAAACTCACCACGCAAGTAGTTGTAACCGATGGTGGCACCCATGGCGTATCCGCCAATGGCCATCCCTTCAATCACTGCATGTGGGTTGTAACGCAAAATATCGCGGTCATGACAAGTACCTGGTTCTGATTCATCAGAATTACACAGTACGTATTTTTGACCGGGTGCATCTTTGGGCATAAAACTCCACTTCAGGCCTGTAGGGAAGCCTGCACCTCCGCGACCACGCAAAGCCGAAGCTTTGACGGTGTCAATGATTTCATTTTGATCTGTTTTTTCTGCAAGGATTTTTTTCCATGCTGAATAACCACCTTTTTCAAGGTAATTTTTTAAACTGGGGTCTTTGTCAGGGTTTAAGCTGACGTGGGTGATTTGTGTCATGCGCCAAGACCTCCAAGTATTTGATCAATTTTCTCATTGGTCAAGTTTTCATGGTAGTGACCATCAACAATCATCAAAGGTGCACCAACACAGCCAGCCACACACTCTTCTTCTTTAACCAAAGTAATGCGCCCGTCTGCCGTGGTTTCACCCAATTTGATGCCCAATTTGTTTTCAGCATAGTTCACCACTTCATTGGCACCGCGCAACATGCAAGAGATGTTGGTACAAATGGCCACTTTGTGTTCACCGGCTGGTGCTGTAAAAAACATTGAATAGAAGCTGGCAGCCTCAAAAACCCAAGAATCAGGGATTTCTAAATACTGAGCCACAGCTTGCATGATCTCATTGCTTAACCAGCCTTTGTTTTGATCTTGAGCCGCATGTAATGCGCCGATAACAGCCGACCTTCTTTGGTCGTTAGGATATTTGGCCAACCAATAATCAATGTGACTGCGTGTTTCGTCAGTCAACAATGACATGGCTAATGTTTTATCCTGATTTTGTGGATTGACTTGATACATTACCTGTCGATCTCCCCAAATACAATGTCCATAGTTCCAATAACTGCCACAACATCCGCTAACATGTGACCTTTAACCATATCGTTCATCGCTGACAAGTGAGCAAATCCAGGCGCCCTGACTTTCATGCGGAACGGTTTGTTTGAATCATCTGAAATCATGTACACACCAAACTCACCCTTGGGTGCTTCAACTGCGCTGTACACTTCTCCCGCTGGCACGGTATAGCCTTCAGTGAACAATTTAAAATGATGAATCATGGACTCCATGTCTTCTTTCATCATCGTGCGATTTGGTGGTGCCACCTTATAATCATCCACCATCACAGGGCCTGGGTTGGCTTTCAACCACTTAACACACTGCTTAATGATGCGGTTGGATTGCACCATTTCTTCCATGCGGACCAAATATCGGTCGTAACAATCGCCGTTCATACCCACAGGAATATCAAAATCCACTTTGTCATAGGCCGCATAGGTTTGCTTTTTGCGCAAATCCCATTCCACCCCTGAACCGCGCAACATGGGACCTGAAAAACCCCATGCCTTGGCTTGCTCTGGTGACACCACTGCAATACCAACCGTACGTTGTTTCCAAATTCGGTTGTCTTGCAATAAGGTACGGTATTCGTCTATTTTGCTGTCAAAATCATCGGCAAATGCCTCAATGAAATCCAGCATAGAACCTTCACGCCATTCATTGACCTTTTTCAGGTCTTTGCCTTTGGTCCATTTACTTTCGGCATGCTTTGGCATGCTGTCAGGTAAATCACGGTAAACACCACCAGGACGGTAATATGTGGCATGCAATCGAGCGCCAGAAACCGCTTCATACATGTCCAACAGCATTTCACGCTCACGGAAGGCATACAAAAACAAGGCCATGGCACCCAAATCCAAACCATGGGTTCCGATCCACATCAAGTGATTTCGTAATCGTGTGATTTCATCAAACAAGGTACGGATGTACTGCGCTCGAATCGGCGCTTCAATGCCCAGCAACTGCTCAATGCTGCGCACATAAGCATGTTCATTACACATCATGGACACGTAATCCAAACGATCCATATAGCCGATGGATTGGTTAAAAGGCTTGGATTCGGCCAGTTTTTCTGTGGCACGGTGCAACAAACCCACATGCGGATCAGCATGTTCAACCAGTTCACCGTCCAATTCCAAAATCAAACGCAACACACCATGAGCCGCGGGATGTTGCGGACCAAAGTTCATGGTGTAATTCTTAATTTCTGACATGTTATGAAGCCTCCTGGTCGTTCATGGTGTCAACATACCTTGAATCTCGTCGAATGGTTTTGGGCACCAACACACGCGGCTCAATTGAAACCGGTTGGTAAACCACTCGTTTTTGTTCCTCATCGTACTTCACTTCCACATTGCCCACCAAGGGGAAATCTTTGCGGAATGGATGGCCGATAAAACCATAATCGGTCAATATACGACGCAAATCTGGGTGGCCTTTGAACACAATGCCGTACAAATCAAAAGCTTCTCGCTCAAACCAATTAACTCCTTCCCAAACATCAATCAAAGAAGGCACTGCCAACATCCCTTCATCGGGTGCAAAGCATTTGATGGTTAATCGGTGGTTGTGTTTTAAAGACAACAATTGTGCCACCACAGCAAAACGATTGGGCATGGATTCTTCTCGCCTTTCATCCCATGAAAAACGACCGGGTCCCTTACTGTGAATACCACGTGAAAAACCAGTGGAAGACACTCCATCGGTTTGCCACTCAGCTTCACCGTAAGTCAGGAAGTCAACACCACACAGGTCCATTAATTGTTCAAAAGCCAACTTCTTATGGTCTCTCAAGGTTTTGGCAGTGTCAGCCCAGGTTTCAACTGGCACCAACAATTCAACCCCTGAACGGCTTTCTGAAATTTGGGCATCAGTGTCTGAAAACACCTCTGCTAAATGTTTGCTTAATTCGTATCTGTAATTACTCATGACGTTCTGGCGATGGTGTTGGTGCGCTTGATTTTTTTCTGCAGTTGCAAAATACCGTAAATCAAAGCTTCTGAAGTTGGTGGACAACCAGGCACGTAAATATCCACGGGAACCACACGATCACAGCCCCTAACCACTGAATAAGAATAGTGATAGTAGCCACCACCGTTGGCGCATGAACCCATAGAAATCACATACTTAGGCTCAGGCATTTGGTCATAGACTTTGCGCAAGGCTGGTGCCATTTTATTCACCAATGTGCCGGCCACAATCATCACATCCGATTGACGTGGTGATGGTCTGAAAATCACACCAAAGCGGTCCAAATCGTAACGCGCCGCACCACCGTGCATCATTTCGACAGCACAACAAGCCAGACCAAAGGTCATGGGCCACAATGAACCTGTTCTTGCCCAATGCAACAAATCGTCTAACTTGGCAACAGCAAAACCTTTGTCCTGTATACCATGATCAACGATGGGTTCGATGATGTTATCAACTACTCCCATTCCAACGCTCCTTTTTTCCACTCATAGATGAACCCTATGACCAGTAAGAATAAAAACAGAAACATAGAAACCAAACCAAAGCCACCCAGCTTATCCAATACCACAGACCACGGGAACAAAAAGGCGATTTCTAAATCAAATATGATGAATAAAATGGCGACCAAATAAAAACGCACATCAAATTTCATGTGTGCGTCATCAAAGGCTTCAAAGCCACATTCATAAGCGGATGCTTTTTCGTCAGAAGGACGATTGGTGCCGAACAAATAGCCCAAGGACAAAAGCACCAAACCGAGACCGGTTGATACGCCCAAGAACAACAAGATTGGAAAATAGTCAGCTATCATTCAGCCATCCCCTATTCAATTGTCTAAAAATAAAAATTGGTGCCGAAGGCCGGACTTGAACCGGCACGACCGAAAGGCCACCACCCCCTCAAGATGGCGTGTCTACCAATTCCACCACTTCGGCACATACTCAAAACAGTTAATCAAACATATAAACAAGATTAACTTAAAACCCTAACAAGTTGAAAACACATGGTTTTCAACCACCCCAAAAAAGGGGATTTATTTATTGGTCGTCACCACCATCTTCGCTGTCATCGTCAGCAGCTGCATCTTCAATAGCTGCCGCCGTTTCAGTCGCCACATTGTCCACAGTTTCAGTAGCGGCTTCTTTGACTTGAGTCAAGTTATCATCAACGGCGTCTGATGCTTGATCAATCGCGTCTTCAACCACTTGATCAACTTCAGCAGAAGTGTCCACATCATCACCAGGTATCACCACAGCTTGTTTTTCTTCATTGTTGATGCTGCCCATCACACCCAAATCCT
>JAUIHY010000288.1 GCA_030432115.1 Gammaproteobacteria bacterium
GGTCAATCAGGTGGGTTCGGCGGTCGGCTTTGATTTCTATTTTGTTGTTGTTTTTAGGGAGTTGAGCTAACAGGTTGCGGTACAGGCCATACCACTTGATGGTCATGGCTAACATCACGGTGGTGTTGATCAGGAGGCTGGACTTCATGATGGCTTTTAAATCAAATAAACCATTGCCTGTTTTGATCAGTAATTCTTCATAAAAGGCAAAAATAATCAGTCTTTGTACCAAGCCGCAAACGGCTAACAAAAGCATCATGTAAAGCAAAAATTTGACCACCTTACCTGTCAACAAATACTGCGGCATTAACCAATACAAAACTGAATAAGTGGCCGCTATTCTGACTGGCAACAAAATAAATTCTAGGTAAAAGGAAGCAAATAAACCGTGGTTGCTGGCCCAGATTAATGCAAATGATATGTAATAGACCAGCCAGAACACCACATGGGTCAATGGCCGTGAGCCAAACAGGTAATAATGGCTAAAAGTTTGATTTAAATGTGTTTTCCATGTCATGAAAATATGCCTTTTGGTCATGTTATCAATGGGTTTCGTCATATGCCGTGCCAAAAACCATCTGAGGTGGATAAAGTTTTCCTTTTTTAAACAGAGGAATTCATATGGTTTTTAATACAAGGTATCTTAGCATGTTGATGTTATTGGTGATGATATTTGGAAGCGGTTTGCTTAGGGCCGATTCGACATTGGATCGCCGAGCTTCATGGCAGGCAAAATTTGAAGCAACTGAAGCCAACAGGCCTGGCAAGGTGGTCAAATCAATGCAAGCGAATTCCCCGCTTGAGCTGGCTGGTGTGGAAGCAGGTGATCGATTGATTTCCATAGATGGGCAAGTCATTTCAAACCAAACAATATGGAATGATTTGACGGATGCATTGGTGTCAGGGCATGAGTACGTAATGGTTTTCAAGCGAGGGCAAAGTGCATACACAAGCCGATTGATATTTTCAGGTTTGATAAAAGAATCGCATCCTAAGATTGACACCATTTATGATCACATCACATCAGACTATGGCATCAAGCAGCGGGTCATAGTAACGGTGCCAAAAAACAAAAAACCTAAACAGGCGGCAATGGTGGTTTTACAAGGTTTGAGTTGCTCCAGTATAGAACAGATACCCGGCCGGAAAAGTGCCTTTGTCCGTTTGCTGACAGATTTGATTAAGAAAAGTGATCGGGTGGTGATGCGGGTTGAAAAACCAGGCATGGGCGATTCTGAGGGCAACTGTTCTGAAACAGATTTCCACACAGAGCTCAATGGTTATGAGTCGGCGGTGCGTTGGTTTCTGGAACAAGATTATGTGGATAAAGAGCAAGTCATTGTGTATGGCAATTCCATGGGCTCAGCTTTGGCACCCTATGTGGCCAATAAGTTCAACCTGGCAGGTGTGATTTCAGATGGCACTTATGTGCGCAGTTGGTTTGAGCACATGTTAGAAATTGAGCGGAGGATTCTGTCATTCAAAGGTTTGAGTCAATCTGAAATCAGCCAAAAGATGAATGCTGAATACATTCCACTTTACTACGGCATGCTGATTAAGAAGCAAACCTACCAACAAGTCATAGACGAACACCCCGCTTTGGCAGATGCCAATTACCACGGTGCTGCTCATATGTATGGCAGGCCAATGGCTTTTTACCATCAATTACAAGCTTTTGATGTGGCCGGTGAGTGGCAAAAACTGAAAATGCCTGCTCGGATTCGCTGGGGGATGAACGACTGGATCATGAGTGAAGCGGATAATGACATGATTATTGAGATTTTACGTCAGGCAGGACACCCAAATCATGAGCTATATAAGCAACCTGGGTTGGATCACTGGCAAGCCATACATAAGGAAGCGATTGATTCTTTTCAGGGTGTTAAAGGAACGTGGGATGATGACATCAGTGCGGTCATTTTGAACTGGTTAGACACCATATAAATTGCATTTAACAATAGACTGGGGCTTGATCGCTGCTGTATTGGACAGCAACGATCAAGCTTTTAGTTGTGTGCATCACTCTGGAATGCGCAGCACTTGTCCTGGATAAATCTTATCAGGGTCAGAAAGCATCGGTTTGTTGGCTTCAAAGATTTTTGGGTATTCCATGGCATTGCCATAAAACTGCTTGGCAATTTTCCCTAAAGTGTCGCCAGATTGAACGGTATAGGTTTTAGATTCCCAAGCTTCTTCACCTGATTTGCCTTCTTCTGCAGCAGCTACTTCTGCTTCTGCTTTTTCGGCTTCAGCAACAT
>JAUIHY010000289.1 GCA_030432115.1 Gammaproteobacteria bacterium
CCCACTTGCTTCAGTTGTTCTTTGAATGGTTATGACCCTTCAACTTATGACCCAGAAGGCAGCTTTGGTTATGTCAGGGCCACTTTGAAATTCTGATTAACTCAAGATCGCAACAGAAAAAACGGCCCAAATGGGTCGTTTTTTCTTTATACCTGAGAAACTTTAGGTACAATCCAATGTTTTTTACTCAAGGCATCCATCATGCTTTTGATGATAGACAATTACGATTCATTCACTTACAACTTGGTTCAATACTTCGGTGAATTAGACTGTGATGTGGTGGTTCACCGCAACGATGAAATCACAGTTGAAGAAGCCATGGCTTTGAAACCTGACCATGTGGTGATTTCCCCAGGCCCATGCAACCCTGACAAAGCGGGCATCTCCATGGAAATGATTCAAGCCTGTGCCGGTAAAGTACCATTGCTGGGTGTTTGTTTGGGGCACCAATCCATCGGCCAAGTGTTTGGCGGAGATGTAATCAAAGCCAAAACCATCATGCACGGCAAAATATCACCCGTTCATCACAACAATTCCGATTTGTTTGCAGGCCTTGACAACCCTTTCAATGCCACAAGATACCACTCTTTGGTGGTTGACAGAAAAACACTTCCAGATTGTTTAGAAGTGACCGCTTGGACAGAAACCGAATCAGGCGAATTCGATGAAATCATGGGTTTCAGGCACAAGGAATTGGCCATTTCTGGCGTACAATTTCACCCAGAAAGCATATTAACCGATCATGGTCATCAAATGCTTCGTAATTTCTTAGAACAAAACCCCACACAAAAATAACATGAAAACTCCCATACAAAAAGCTTTGGACTTTTTGGGCGAACAACAAGCCCTGCCCTCAGGCAGCATGACCGCTGTGATGAACCAAATCATGGACGGCGAGGCCACACCCGCGCAAATTGGCGGTCTGTTGATGGCGTTGAAGCTCAATGGTGAAACCATTGAACACATCACCGAAGCGGCCAAAGTGATGCGTGAACGGGCCACCCAAGTGAACGTGGACACTGATCATTTGATTGATACCTGCGGCACTGGTGGTGATGGCATGAGCCTGTTCAATGTTTCTACCGCAGCAGCTTTCATTGCTGCAGCAGCCGGCTGTCGCGTGGCCAAACACGGCAATCGCTCGGTTTCATCATCAACCGGTTCTGCCGATGTGCTGGAAGCAGCGGGTTTGAATCTGGCCTTGAATGCTGAACAAGTGGCTGATTGTATTGACCAATTCAACATCGGATTTTTGTTTGCACCTGCCCACCACGGTGCCACCAAATATGCGGTTGGACCACGTAAAGAACTTGCAGTCAGAACCATGTTCAATTTATTGGGCCCATTGACCAATCCAGCCGGCACCCCCTATCAAGTGATGGGAATTTTTGATAAGCGTTGGGTCAGAACTGCAGCCGAAGTACTGAAAGAATTGGGATCAGAACATGTGATGGTGGTCCATTCTGCCGATGGCATGGATGAAATATCCCTCAATGCCGAAACCCATGTGGCAGAGCTTAAAGACGGCACCATCACCGAATACGACATCACACCTGAACAGTTTGGTATCAAGCGTCATGACATGAAAAATTTAACCGTGAGTGATGCCAAGGAAAGCCTCTTCCTCATCCAAGTGGCTTTGGCTGGTGAAAAAGGATCGGCTTATGACATATTAGCTATGAATGCAGGCGCTGCCATTTATGTGGCTGGCAAAGCCAAAGATTTAAGCGATGGCATTGCACAGGCCCAAAACATCATGGATTCTGGACAAGCTTTGACATTGCTCAATGACCTAAGCCAATACACACAGGAGTTATCCTCATGAGCAACGTTTTGGATCGCATCATCGCCACCAAAGTCGAAGAAGTGGCTGTTGGCAAACAACTAAGACCACAACAAGAATTGGCCGCTCAAATCAAAGACATGCCAGCATGTCGCGGCTTTATTGCATCAATTCAGCGAAAGCTCCAAGCCAATCAAGCAGCAGTGATCGCTGAGGTTAAAAAAGCATCACCTTCAAAAGGCGTGATTCGAGAACATTTTGTGCCCAAGGAATTGGCCCAATCTTATGAACAAGGTGGGGCGGCCTGTTTATCAGTTTTGACCGACCGCGATTATTTTCAAGGTCACGATGACTATTTGTTACAAGCAAGGTCTGCCGTTAAACTGCCGGTACTTCGCAAAGATTTTATGGTTGACCCTTGGCACATTTACCATTCACGTGCATTGGGTGCTGATTGTATTTTACTGATAGTGG
>JAUIHY010000290.1 GCA_030432115.1 Gammaproteobacteria bacterium
GGACAGGTGCTGACGGTGCGCGTTTTAGAAGTAGATGTGGCAAGAAAGCGCATATCGTTGACCGCTAAATCAGGTCATCAGAGCTCCCCTGCCAAAAAACATGATGCCAAAGGACAGGGGCATGGCCGAAAGCCACAAAGAAACAAACGCAATAATCAGTCGCAATCCAACACCGCCTTTGGTGGTGCTTTGGCCGATGCGTTTAAGAATGCCAAGAAGCGGTAAACGCCAAGAAAGATAAGTGCGTGGAAAAACAAAAAAGCCAAGCGATGAGAGCTTGGCTTTTTTGTTGTTATGTGTTGGTGCTTAGAACGAATGTCTGTAAGACAATTCAAAGCCTGCATCATCGCCGTCCCAGCTTTGTACCGCCAAACCCAGGCCAGATTGTTCATTGAATTGATAAACACCTTTGACTTCGGCCAAGAAATAACCGTCACCGGTTTTTTCTCTTTCGTTGTATTTGAGTTCGGTGTGCAATTCAAAACGTTTGCCTAACGATGAACGGGTACCCAGTGCCAAGCCATAGACAAAAGAGTCTGTAAATCTGGCATCTTCATGACCTGCATGGATGCGAGTAAAGAAATCTGTACTGGTGCTGATGTCATTGACGTATCCAAAGTTTAACTCAAAATGATTGAAGTCATAGCCGTTGTTATTCATATTGAAAAACTCCCCACCGATACTCCAATGCTCCCCGAGGCCATGGTTGACATCTATGTGCCAAATGTCTGGGCTGGGTGATGAATCGAATACGCCATAACCCACTTCAAAGTAGGAGCGGCTGGGTGCGTTTTGTGCTTGGGCTGACAAGGTGCTGGCCAAAAGGCCTAAGGTGATGATTTTTTTATACATATTTTTCCTTTTATTATTGTTAGGTTGCTGAATCAAACTTTCTCTTTTGATCAGTGCCGTGGATTATAAAAATTGATTGATGAATTTTGTCTGAACATATAAAACCGAATGTATCAAGCATGGCATTGATTTGAATGCATGTTAAAGCCTTGGAAGCTGTGACCCATTGCTCGTTTTATGATATTGGCAAGAAAATGCTTGTGGAAACAAAGGAAAAAATCTTCCAAAGCCTGTATTATGATTGCTGTTTTTAAACACAACGGGGTGACAAATGAAAAAAATCATTCATTTTATGATTTGTACGTTATTAATTGGGGGTGCTTACGCTGATGGCAGCACCGAAGTGCATAAGCAAGTTTTGGAAGAGTTATTGGCTGAACGTCTGATCACACAATTGGACCATGATAAAAAGCAAGCCGAACTGTCACATATCAAGTCCAGAAACATGCAGCAAACAAAGCGGCCAATTAACCTTGAGATGCAAGCGCAAAAAGGCGGTACGGCAACCATAAGTGGTACCGTTCAGTCAGGTGGCATGGATTTAGAAGCAATTTCTATTGTGCTGTACGATGCAACAACACGCGCATTTATGGGTGCAGAATCTACGGATCAATTTGGCAGTTATTCATTCACTGGTTTGAGCGCGGGTGATTATTTTGCCGTTGCCAACAATGATTCTGATGAGTACATCAATGTGATGTGGTCGTCGGTTGGAATGGTGGTATGTTCTTATTGCCAACCAGATGGTGACAGTACCATTTCTGTGGCTGATGCAGGCAGTCAAAATGGTATTGATTTTAACCTGACAGTGGGTGCCCAAGTGAATGGGCAAATCACTGATGGATCGGCAGCGGTGGCGGGCGAATATGTGACCATCCGAGGCATTGCGCCAACAGAATACCATGCCAGTCAAATAACTGATATATCTGGAAATTACAGTTTCAATGGTTTACCCGCGGGTAGTTATTATGTCACCAAAATGCATCCCAGCGACATCTATGTCGATGCCATGTGGGCCTCTTCTGGCACGGTGAACTGCTTTGATTGTCAACCAGATGTTGACAGTACTTTGGTGTTGGCGGCTGCTGAAGTCAGGAATGGAGTGGACATGGTGTTAACCATTGGTGCTTCGATTTCAGGTGATTTGGTGGATGATGTCACTCTTTTGCAAGTGGATACTTTAGGGGTTCGAGTGGTAGATGTCGATGACATTTACAGCAACTGGTATTTCATGGCTGAGCTTGATGGCAGTGGTGTTTACACGGTCAGCGGCTTACCCACAGGAAATTACAAAGTGTATTTAGAGCCATACATAGAGATGGAGAACAGGCACATCCCAGAAATATATAACAACATCCAATGTAATGCCTGTTCAACCATGATTTATGATGGAGCTGGTGATG
>JAUIHY010000291.1 GCA_030432115.1 Gammaproteobacteria bacterium
CCTTGGTCCAAATAGCGTTGTTCTTCATCAAACCATGATCGAGCCGTTTTAGAGAGTTCTTCTGTTCCGACACGACGCAAAGCTGAAAATGTTTGGCAAGTGGTGGTGGGACTCAAGGCTTTGATTTGTTTTTGAACATCGACCAAAGTTTGTTTGGTTTTGCCAGAGTTCAGCTTATCGGCCTTGTTTAAAATCACATGGGAACGCATGCCTGAGTTGAATGCCCAAGTGATCATTTGTTTGTCGAATTCTTTCATCGGATGGCGAATGTCTTGAATGATCACCACCCCAATCAGGCTTTGTCGCTTCATCAGGTAATTGTTGATCTCCTGGTCCCAATGTTTGCGCATTTTAATCGGCACTTTGGCATAGCCGTAGCCAGGCAAATCGACCAGGCGTAAACCAGGTGCAAATTCAAAACAGTTAAATAACTGTGTGCGACCTGGGGTTTTACTTACCTTGGCCAAGCCTTTGTTGTTGGTCAGGGCATTGATGGTGGTGGATTTGCCCGCATTAGACCGGCCAGCAAAAGCAATTTCCATGCCTTGATCAGCAGGCAATTGAGACATTTTGTAAGCACTGATCAAAAATTCGCAGCGATTGAATATGTTGGCCATGGGTAAAAGGTGAAGAATCAAAAGCGGCTATTTTAAAGGACTGCGCCAAAATTTGATATGTTCACAGAAGGCATATCGGCTATAATATCGGCTTTTTTACGTCAGCAAATCCGATAGGGGTCTTTATGAAACACATTTTATTGTCTTTGTTATTGCTAACTTCACTGCAAGTTTGGGCACAGGATGCCGAAAAAGGCAAAGCTTTGTCAGGTACATGTATGGCATGCCATGGCATGGATGGCAACAGCGTTAATCCAATCTGGCCTTCCATTGCTGGTCAGCATGAGAAATACATTGAACGTCAATTGCATTTGTTCAAATCAGGTGAACGTGCCAGTGCCAATATGGCACCTATGGTGGCCACATTATCTGATCAAGACATGAAAGATTTGGCTGCATTTTTTGCATCACAAACCATGAAGCTGAAAGCCGCTGATCCTGAAATGGTTGAGTTGGGCCAAAGCATTTACCAAGGCGGTATCAAAGACCGCAACATCCCTGCATGTATGGCTTGTCATGGACCAACCGGCCAAGGTAATCCATTGTCTGGTTACCCAGCATTAGCCAACCAACACGCGCCATATACGGTGAATGAGTTGAAATTGTACCGTGCAGGTCGTGTGATCGAAGGCAGTGACAACCCCAATGACAAAGTGATGGCTGAAGTGGCCAAATACTTGAGTGATGAGGAAATCACAGCAGTGGCCAGTTACATTCAAGGTTTGCAAAAAGCAAAATAAACTGAACTAAAATAAAACGAACTAATCAGGTCGCTTGGAGTCCAAGCGACCTCAATGAACACAAAGAGGATAACATGAAGAAATTAACCGTATTTTTGGCCTTGTTTTTGGTGATTGGCTGTTCAAATGCAGACAACAAAGAAACCGACGCGGCAGTGGATGCTGTAAAAGCTGAAGCCAAACAAGTCGTTGAGGCCAAAGTGGAACAAGCCACGGAGGCTGTGAAATCAGAAGCCAAAGAAGCTGTGGCTAAACAAGTCATGCCCAAGGCTGTCGATTATCAAGCAGGCATTCATTACACTGTTTTGAATCCCGCATGGGACACACAAAGCGAAGACGAAGTCATTGTCTATGAATTTTTCGGCTACTTGTGCCCGCATTGTTATTCTTTCCAACCTTATATGAAAGCCTTTGAGCAAAGAAAGAAAGACAATGTGAAGTTGGTTCGTGTGCCAGTGGTTTTTCAACCCATTTGGAAAATTTATGCCCAAGCATATTACACAGCTGAGTCTATGGGTGTGTTAGAAAAAACCCACAATGCCTTTTTCGAAGCGATTCATCAACACCGCAAACAGTTCAGAACCATTGAGCAAATTGCGGATTGGTTTGCAGCAGGTTATGGTGTCGATAAAGAACAATTCTTATCAACAGCCAATTCATTCATGGTGGATGGCATGATTCGCAAAGGCGACCAAATGATGCGTCAAATGCAAATCACTTCAACTCCAACAGTAGTGGTGAACGGTAAATTCAAACCCAACAAAGTGGCCTCTCGTGATGACATGATGGATTTGGTTGATTATTTGATTGAACAAGAAATCAAGTAAGCCTTGAAATGAACGTTAAAAAAACCGGCCAAGTGCCGGTTTTTTTGTG
>JAUIHY010000059.1 GCA_030432115.1 Gammaproteobacteria bacterium
TGATGTTTTGGTTGTCATTGGCGAGAACAACGGAGACTTGTTTAAATCCCACGGTTTCCATGATGTCAATCAAGGCCGCTTGATTGGGGACCAAGCACAGGCCATTGGACTGTATTTCTTCGTAGCCTGCAACTTCTTCCATGCGTTTTACCACTGAAACATGGCTGTCCTCAGACTGTTCCTGCCCTGTGAGCAGGTGGGTTTCTATCACGCACAGGCCTTTGCAAACAGCATAAGCGGATCTGATGGCTGCCACTGGGTTTTCTAAATGATAAATCAAGCCCAGCATCAACACAATATCATAGCGCCCATATTTTTCAGGCATGACGTCTTCAATGGTGGCTTTTTTTGCTTTGAAGCGATGACTTAATTTCAAACCTTGGGCCAACAAGTTTGCGTCATTGACATAAGTTCTGTTGGCATCGATTCCAGTCACTTGAGCGCCCAGTTGGGCCAAATGCAAGCCAAAATAGCCTTGCTTACAAGACAAATCAATGACTCGGGTTTGTTCCCAATTTTCTTGGAATTGATTGCTTATGGCGGCGTCCAAGTGGGCCAGTCGGGCCTGATTGAATTGAGTTACTGTCTCATCCAATGGACATGGGGCGGTCATTCCACCCTCCAATTTGAAAGGATATAACCACTGTTTTTCTAACAGTAATTGGGTAATTTCATTCATGTTCAGTGCTTAAAAATTGATAGGCCAATTGCATGGCGTGTTTGTTTTTTAAAATGCCCAAATGATTGGTTTGTATGGTGTGATGTTCGGTCAACCAGTCTGCTTGAGTTTCGGCCACGCTGACAGTACCGTCGCTGGGTTCGTCGAAGTGATAAATCAAACGACCAAAGCCAAAGGGCCAATCGCCCATGATCATTTGACAGGGTCGGTTGGGTCTGGCATCCCCTACACCTTGACTTAAAGGAGTCGCTGCCCAATGCAGCAAGCGTTTTTGCCAAGCAGTTTTTTTCATCTTATTGGCCACTTTTGAGCCGTTGATGGGTGAGGCCACCAGCACCATTTTTCCTAATTTGCGGATGTTGGCTGCGGTGCAAACTGATAAGATGCCGCCCATGGAATGGCCCAATAAATGCACGGTTTTCTGGGGTCTTGAATTAACAAAAGCAGCCAATTGTGTGCTGCTTTTGTTGAAGTCTTGTTTGGTGGTTGGGTAAGCAAAGCGGTAAACATGGTAGCCTTTTGCCATGAAAAACCGCTTATATGCAAAGAACGTCCAAGGTTTCATCCACAATCCGTGGACCAAAACAATGGCCGTTGTGTCTTTTTTCACTGCTCGGTCTCTTCGGTTTCTTTTGCAATCACTTGAACATGAACCTCTGCCAATTGATCGGCTTCAATTTCAGAAGGCGCACTGGTCAATGGGCATGAGCCACTCGAAGTTTTCGGGAAGGCAATCACTTCTCTGATCGATTCCTCACCACACATCAAAGCGGCCATTCGGTCGATACCAAAGGCGATGCCGCCATGTGGAGGACAACCATATTGTAAAGCTTCTAATAGGAATCCAAATTTATCTTCGGCCTTTTTCTCTTCAATACCCAGCAGTTCCAAAACGGCCGATTGCATGGCTTGGTCATGGATACGAATCGAACCCCCGCCCAATTCCACACCATTCAGCACCATGTCATAACCTTTAGAAATGGCCTCCCCTGGGTTGTCTTGTAGCTCGGCCACACTGCCTACTGGCGCTGTAAAAGGATGATGTAAGGCATCCCAACGTTGTTCATCTTCGTTGTACTCGAACATGGGGAAATCAACCACCCACATCGGACGCCATGTGTCTTCTACCAAGCCTAAATCTTCACCCACTTTCAAACGCAAAGCACCCATAAATTGCGACACATCGTTGTATTTTCCTGCACCGAAAAACAACAAATCACCATCTGTGGCTTCATTTGAAGCCAAAATACCACTCAAGGCCTCATCAGATAAAAATTTGACAATCGGTGATTGCAAGCCTTCTCGACCTGCGGCCATGTCATTGACCTTGATCCAAGCCAAACCGCGGGCACCAAAACGGCGTGCATACGGCTCATAATCATCAATTTGTTTGCGCGTCATTGAACCACCCTTCGGCACTTTCAAGACAGCCACACGGCCTTGTGGGTCATTGGCTGGTGCTGAAAAGACCTTGAACTCAGAATCTTTCACTTGTTCTGCAATGTCAACCAACTCCAATGGATTACGCAAATCTGGTTTATCTGAGCCATAACGGCGCATGGCTTCAGCAAAAGTCATGCGTGGAAATGCTGGGAACTCAACATCCATCACTTCTTTGAATGTGTTGCGAACCAAGTCTTCTGCCATGGTCAACACATCTTCTTGATCAACAAAGGCCATCTCGATATCTAACTGAGTGAACTCAGGCTGACGATCAGCACGCAAATCTTCATCGCGGAAACAACGGGCAATTTGGTAGTATCGGTCCATGCCTGACATCATCAATAACTGCTTAAACAATTGAGGAGACTGTGGCATGGCATAAAAACCACCGTGTTGCATTCTCGAAGGTACCAAGAAATCACGGGCACCCTCAGGTGTGGCTTTGGTTAAAATGGGCGTTTCAATGTCCAAAAAGTCCTGTTGAGACAATTGGTGGCGCAAAGCATGGGTTAATTTGGAACGCAAACGCATGTTGTGCTGCATTTGGTTGCGACGCAAGTCCAAATAGCGGTATTGTAAGCGGATGTTTTCACCGGCCGTTTCATCTAACATGAAAGGCAAGGGTTTAGATGGGTTTAATATTTCATATTGATCCACCACCAATTCCACTGTACCAGTGGCCAAATTTTCATTGGTTTGACCTGCTGGTCGGTTGCGAACGGTGCCGGTCACGCGCAGGCAGTACTCATAGCGTGCTGAATCTGCAATTTTAAAGGCCGCTTCATTGTCGGGCTCAACCACCACTTGTAACAAGCCTTTGTGGTCTCTTAAGTCGATAAAAATCACACCGCCGTGGTCACGGCGATTGGCGACCCAACCACAAACTTCCACTCGTTGATCAAGGTATTGTTCCGTTACTTGGCCGCAAAATTCGCTACGCATTGTCTTATCTCAGTTCGCTGTGTTAAAAAAAGCCCTCAATTTTACCTGAATCATCACAATTGGAAACAGATAATCCATACCAAAAGCGCATTTATCGCTAAATAAATGGAGATGTGTGTCACATTTTGTTGTTTTGGTGGTTAAGCATGTATTCAATCCATTAAAATATAATGTCAGGCAGTATCAAATAAATGGGGAAAACCATGAGCAAGAAATTCGGACATTATGAAGTGGTATCAGAACTGGGTCGCGGCGGTATGGGCGTGGTCTATAAGGCATGGGAGCCTTCTTTGAACCGACATGTGGCCATTAAGGCATTGGGCGAACATTTATTGAATGACCAAGCCTTGATTGAACGCTTTACCCGTGAAGCCAAAAGCATGGCGGCCATCAACCACCCCAATGTGATACAGGTTTATTTTATTGGCCAAGAAGACGGTCAACCCTATTTCGCCATGGAATTCATCAATGGCCTGTCTTTGGATGAGCTGTTGAAAGGGCAAAAAGCCTTGAACATCTTGCATGCCAAAGAAATTTTGCGTCAATCATGTGCAGGTCTTTCAGTGGCCCATGCGGCTGATTTGGTACACCGTGACATCAAACCGGCTAACCTGATGGTTTGTGAAGATGGCACAGTGAAAGTGGTGGATTTTGGTATCGCCCAAACACGCGAGTACGGTGACAAATTGACCAACACCGGCGAGTTTGTCGGTACGCCAGGTTACTTGTCTCCAGAAGTGTGTACGGGTTTGGAGGTGGATTCACGTTCTGATATTTTTGCCTTGGGCATCGTGTTCTATGAAATGCTTGCTGGCAAAGTGCCCTTTGAAAATGATTCACCTTTGGGTTTGATGCTGGAAGTGGTGCAGTCGGACATCCCCGACATCCGTGCCATCAATAAAAAAGTGGACAAAAAGACCAGTTATATATTGGAAAAAATGATTGCCAAAAACCCAGATGAACGCTTTCAACACTGTTCAGACATCATGGCACAGTTGGGCCCAGGCTCCATTGACTTAACCATCGATGAAATCAAAAAACAATCCATCACAGTCAAAGAGGATGTGACCAAAAAGTCAGTTTCAGAGCAGGCGACTTTACCCAATGCAGCCACCTTGGATCGCAACAACGTGCCACCTGCTCAGGTCAAACGAGGTAACAACAAAGCCATTTGGGGGCTGGTGTTTGGGGTGGTGGCCATAGGCGCCGGTGCGGTGGGTGTGCATGAAGGTTATATTCCTTGGCCCATTGGTGAAGATGGTACAGAGGACAAGCAAGCGATGACCTTGCTGAGTCAAAAGAATGACCAAGCCATGGACTTTTCAGATGTACCGCTGAAAGATTCGTCTTCCACTGTGACAGATAGACAAAACCCAGATGACACCACGCTCAGCGATGCGGATGCCTCGCTGAGCAAAACAGATGTCACCCTTGGTTCTTCAGAAGAGGCTACGGATGTAGATGATCAAAACATGATGGATAATGCCACAGAGGGCCCATTGAACAGCGGTTTGGCAAGCCATGAAACTGATGACAAGGTCAATGACAGCACTGGGAACATGGATGCAAGTCATGTCAAACCCATGGATAAATCTCAGCTGACCGTCAACGAGACCACCCTTGCTGTCGTGGACGTGCCTCAGCACCAAAAACAGCCACCTGTGATTTCAAAACCAGTGGTTAAGAAGAACAAAGGCACGGCGGTTCTGGTGTTTGGTGACCCAGCCATCGCCAATCCGGTAGAAAAAATCATAGAAGCCGAATTAAAACGCGCCGGCATCAAGGTTTTGAATGAGCAGTTTGTTCCTGGTTTGAATAACATCATGTCAAATGGCGTGGATTTGGCTGCCATTAGAAGCAAATTGGATGCATTTGGCGGCAACAACATGGTGATCGCCAATGTCAATCATGTCGGCCAGCAACAGTTAGAATACTATGGCAGGTCATCTACCTTGGTGAATGCACAGTTGGATGTGGACAGTTATGTTTTGTCCAGTGGTGATTCCATCGGCCTGGGTTATGGCAGCAAAATCAGCTACACATCGCTGAATGCCACAGACAACGCCGAAGAAGCGGTGATGGCATTTGTTTCAGATCTGGCTGAAGACATTAAAAATGCCAAATAAAACACGGTAACAACAACCTGCATGAAAAGGATTTTACTGCTTTCGGGCTATGACGCCCAATCCCATCGCCAATGGCGAAATGCATTATGCCAACAGTTCAATCAAGTTGATTGGACTGTTTTGGCATTAACGGACCGACATTTTTCATGGCGCATGGGCGGCAATGCCTTGAACTTCATTTCCGAACACCATTCGGCACTTCAACAATCCTATGACCTGATACTCGCCACATCCATGACTGACTTGTGTGGCTTGTTTGGGTTGATGCCTCATTTGGCCGATGTACCCAGTATTCTGTATTTTCATGAGAACCAATTGGCCTACCCCAGCAACAAAAACCAGCCTGATGTGATTCATTATCAATTGAGCAGCATCAAGTCAGCCATGGCTGCTAAACGCTTGATTTTTAATTCAAATTACAATAAGGAAAGTTTTCTTACAGGTGTAAAGAAAACAGAACATATCGTGCCTGATGGCTTCCCTCGGGACTTAGCAGCGCAGTTTGAAAACAAAAGCCAAATCATTCCTGTGCCCTTGGCAGACGGCTGTTTTTCTACGCAAAAAAAAGACAAAACCTCACCGCTGACCGTGGTGTGGAACCACCGATGGGAACATGACAAAGGCCCTGAAACATTGTTGCAGGTTTTGCGGCTTTGCCAGCAAAAAAAATTGGCATTCAAATTCAATGTCATTGGCCAACAATTTCGCCAATCACCCGACGTTTTTGATTTGATTACAAAACTACATGCTGACCAAATCAATCAATTTGGCTACATCGACAGCCGCAATGAATATTTATCTGTTTTACGACAGTCAGATGTCGTCCTGTCCACTGCCCTGCATGAATTTCAAGGTTTGGCAGTGATGGAGGCTGTTGCCGCCGGTTGCCTACCTTTGGTACCAGACCGATTGGCTTATCGTGATTTTTACCCAGTTGAACTCAGGTACACATCAACAACTGATACACCAGAAAAAGAAGCCCAAAGCATTGTTGATACTTTAATGAAGTGGCAACAAGAAAGGCCCAAAGTGCCAAACATGCACCACCTATCCATGAATCAATTGGCACCACAATACGAAAACATTTTACTGAATTGAAGTGAACTGATTTGCTACAATGGCATTTTTGTGCGCAGAGCCTGAATGCAAACCCTCGACATCATCGTTCCTGTATTTAACGAACAAGAAGTCATGCCCTTGTTCCAAAAACGCATCACCGAAATCATGGACAGCTGCGATGTGCAGTGGCGCGTGATATTTGTAGATGACGGTTCAAGTGATGACAGCTTGGTCATGATGCAACAAGCACATGAAGAAGACGGTCGTTTCGGCTACCTGACACTCAGTCGCAATTTTGGTAAAGAATATGCACTCACAGCCGGTTTAGACCATGCCACTGCCGATGCGGTTGTGGTGATTGATGTGGACTTACAAGACCCGCCAGAATTGATACCCGAAATGATCAGTGCTTGTCGCGAAGGCTATGATGTGGTTTATGCCACACGCAAACAACGACATGGTGAAACTTGGGCCAAAAAAGCCACTGCCAATGGTTTTTACCGCATCATCAATGCGATGAGTAAAATCAGCATCCCCAAAGACACCGGGGATTACCGCTTGATGAACAAAAAAGCCTACACGGCAGTCAATACCCTGCGCGAACGCAATCGCTTTATGAAAGGCCTGTTCGCTTGGGTGGGTTACAAACAAAAACAAATCATGTTTGAACGTGAGCCAAGGGCGGCTGGCACCACCAAGTGGAATTACAGCAAGCTGTGGCGCTTTGCCCTGGATGGCATCACCTCATTTTCCTATCTACCGCTGCGCTTTGCCACTTGGATCGGCATGGCTGTGGCCACTTTTGCTTTTATTTATGGCGCTGTCATCATTGGCAAAACATTGATTTTTGGTAATGATGTACCGGGTTATCCTTCCCTGATGACCGTGGTCTTGTTCCTTGGAGGCATACAACTCACAGCTCTCGGCATCATCGGCGAATACCTCGGTCGCATGTTCAACGAAAGCAAACAACGTCCTTTGTATTTGGTCTCTGAGTTCAAACCACCCAAACAATGATTCGATTCATCAAGGCCCATTTGCCAAGGCCAATTAAAAACTTGCTGCGACCTGTGTATCATCAATTGATGAAGTGGTGGCACCGTGTCAAACCCATAAGCTACAAAGAACAAATTCAGCAAGAGTTGACCCGTTTTGACGCAGAAGATGAGGTCAATGACTTGCCGGAAATTTTTCATTATTGGTCAAACAAGCATTTGGTGCCCAAATTCACCCCCCACGGCTTTTCCAACCCGGATGAGTTTTTTGCCTTTTACGCTGCCAAAGCAATTGAGAATAAAGCCAAATCTCACATTCTCAGCATCGGTGCAGGCAATTGTGACACCGAAGTGCGGTTGGCCCAAGCATTGAAACAACAGGGGTTTGAACATTTCACCATTCATTGCATGGACATCAATAAAATGATGTTCGAACGAGGCTTGGAATTGGCAAAATCTTGTGGTGTGGAACAACACTTGTCATTCTTGCTGGCAGATTTTAACCTGTGGCAAGCCGAACGCACTTTTGACATGGTCTTGGCCAACCAAAGCTTGCACCATGTGGTCGAATTGGAGCATTTGTTTTCACAAATCAAGCTTGCGATGGCTGATGGCAGTTACTTTGTCACTTCAGACATGATCGGTAGGAATGGCCACATGCGCTGGCCAGAAGCACTGAAAGTTCTTAAGCCGATCTGGCAAACCATGCCCGATCGTTATAAATACAACCACGCTTTCAAACGCAAAGAAAAAAAATACATCAACCACGACTGCTCAACCCAGGGTTTTGAAGGCATTCGTGCGCAAGACATCTTGCCATTGTTAAAAGAGAACTTTGAATTTGAGTTGATTATACCTTTTGCCAATCTGGTGACTGTTTTCATCGACCGACCATTTGGCCCCAACTTCGATGTCAACAAGCCAGAAGATTTGGCATTCATAGATAAAATTCACAACCTTGATGAACAAAACTTTCAAGACAACATTTATCAACCAACACAAATGGTCGCTGCCATGCAAAAAGTTCAATAAAAGCTAATGATTAAAAACAAAGTAATAGGCTTTTACCATTACCTCAGATCAACGAGTAGTTATCATTAACCTATGCTTGTTTGCTTTGCATTTATACCTTAAAAAACCAGCAAATAATTTCTAACAGTTAAGTTGGGTCGAAAGAAGACGTATTAACATAACAGTAACAATCTATCCGTAAAATTCAGCGTTAACCAGTTTACCGAAGACTAATTTTGCAAATTTGTGCCGTAATACCTGCCTACAATCCAGGCGATGTCGTTAAAGAGGTTGTAGAAAAAACGCTTCAATATGTCAATCACTTGATATTGGTTGATGATGGCTGTGATAAAAAGAATGCTGAGTTGTTGCAATCTTGCTCCCAGAATCCTAAAGTCACCTTGCTAACGCACCCAAAGAATGAGGGTAAAGGCTTTGCTTTACAAACTGCTTTTCACCACTACCTGTCACGCAAAGAACCCTATTTAGTCATGCTAGACAGTGATGGTCAGCATGAACCTAATGAAATAAATTGTTTTCAACAGTTGTGCCAAAAGCAAAAACCTGATTTCGTCATGGGAGTAAGGGAAGAAATTGAGAAAATGCCTTTGAAAAGTAAGATTGGAAACATAGGCATGTCAAAATTATTCTTTTTAGCCACTGGGAAACACCTCAAAGACACCCAATCTGGTTTTAGGTTGTTGTCACGAAATTTTGTTGGATTGTTTTTAGAAAAATGCAAACCAGGGCGCTATGAAACTGAAATGAAAATGTTATTTTTAGCTGCGAAAAGCAACAGTAAAATAGAACAACTACCGATTTCAACAACTTATATTGATAACAACAGTAATTCTAAATTCAGACCTTTTGTAGACTCTATAAGGGTACTGACTACATTTGCTAAGTTTTCTGGAGTCAGTTTTGCTTCTTTTTTAATTGATTTTCTGATTTATCTGATTTTGTTGTCACTCCAAGTTAATTACCTTTATGCTCACATAACATCACGAAGCATCAGTGGTATATTTAACTTTACAGTTAACAAGCGTCTGGTTTTTAAAAACAAAGACAGCATATTACGCACAGGAACCAGGTATTTAATGGCTGTTTTGTTGTCGCTGTCTTTATCTGCTGCCATGTTGTGGCTGATGGTGACGCCTTGGGGTTGGCCAGAATCATGGTCAAAAATAGTGGCAGAACTGTTAACTTTTGTGTTTAATTTCTTCGTAGTTAAACACTTTGTCTTTAGGGCAACAGATGTTGATTAAACCATTGATTTGGTTAATGCTCATTTCTATGAGTAGTTGGGGCTGGGGCTGCTATTTATTGAGTCATTTAAACGGCAGGCACGAAGCCTCAGATCATCGGTTCTTTTTTCCATATGTTTTGGGAACTGGTTGCGTTATTCTGTTGACTTTTGTGCTGCTACTGCTGGGCTTAATGAATGTCGTTGCTGTGTTTATCATGTTGCTGCCTGGACTTTATTGTGCAGTCAAGCAGTGGCCTAATCATAGAAATACAATCAACATTTATTACGTACTGTTATTGGCCGTAATAATCAGTGAGTTTTTACCGGCATTTGCTTATGTTTTGAGGCCAGAAGTGGCAGCCGATTCACTTTCTTACCACCTGCCCTACGCTAAGTTTTTAGCACAAAATCAGTCCTTGGCTGTGAATGAGTTTCTGCGTTATCCTCTCAATACATTAAACTTTAATTTGTTGTATGTCATTGCTTATTTGGTGGATGGTGAAATATTAGCAAGGATGTTTCATGGCATGGCAGCTTTGGCTGTCGCCATTGGTTTGGTTGAATGGGGTGTTAAAACCAACAGGGCATTGGCAGGGGTTTTTGCTTCATTTATTTGGCTCAGTACAGTCATTGTTACCAAATTGTTATCCAGTGCCTATATAGACCTGGGTTTAGCCATGTTTGTCTTTGCTGCGGCCCTTCCTTTTTTACTGATAAAAAAAAAACAGGATGATATTGACTGGCAAATCAGTGCAATTTTTCTTGGTTTGGCTGTGGGTACAAAGTATCTGGGCTTGATGTATGTTCCTTTATTTGCTGCTTGGTTTTGGGTGATTTCAAAAAACCCTCGGTATGTGGCTTATTATGTACTTGTGTCTTTGTTGGTGGGCTCACCTTGGTATTTATATAATGTTTGGGTATCTGGAAACCCTGTTCACCCGTTCTTACAAAATTTGTTTGGGTACTGGTTATGGACGGCAGAGGATTTAAGGCGCCAAGGAGATGATTTGTTGATAAAGCATGGTGTCGATAGGACCTGGTTAGAATTGATTAAACTCCCGTACCATTTTGCTGAAGACAAATACATCAAGCATGGTGGAATATCTGGGTTGATGATATGGGGTTTGGTGATTTCACCATTGATGTTGTTAGTTAAAACGTACCGATGGTTGGCTTGTTTTGTGCTAATTAATGTGGTTTTGTGGTTTTTTACTTCTCAAATATTGCGTTATTTGTTGCCAGTCTTTCCATTGATTGCCATCTTGGCGGCTGTTTCAATCTTGCAACCTTTGACTTGGCTAGCCAAAAAGTGGATCAATACTGATAAACAAAAATGGTTTCGCATAATCAATACATGTTTAGTTGTCTTGGTGTTGATGTGGTCTTTAAACCATGCGCATGAGAAAATCAAAAAGCGCATCGTTAGAGGCCAGTTGGCATTGACAGAATCTCAGTGGCTATCCATGTTAGAAAAAAAACTGGATTACCAAATCTTCTCTGAAGCAAACAAACATAAGCCAAGGGCCAGCTTTAAATTTGGTTTTAATTATGCCAATCATTATGCTGACCATATCATCATGGGTGATTGGTTCGGTGTTGCCAACATGGCAAGTATCGCTCGCGGAGCCAAATCTCCTGAAACAGTAGCCAAGCATTTGAGAAGCAAAGGTGTGGATTTGGTTATCATAGATTTGAGTAATCCGTTGTTCAATCGTTTGGATGCAAAGATAAAAGGAAGCGAATATTTTCAGTTGGTATTTGAGAACAGCAAAGGTAGGCTTTACCGGCTTAATTACATAGCCGGTATCCACAATGAAAAAAGCGCACAGTTTGCTGCTGGGTTTGATCGTCGTTTTTTGTACCAGTTGTCAGAGTAAACCACTCGAAATCACACGAGTCGCACACGCAGGCGGAGGTATAGAAAACAAAAAATATACCAATGCGATTGAGGCCATGAGCCTTAACTGTAGCAAAGGGTTTAGGTTATTTGAGTTGGATTCACCTTGGACTTTTGATAGCCACTTGGTTTGCCTGCATGACTGGAAATCCACGGCCAAAAAGTTGTTCAAGCACCAAACAGAAAGTTCAGTGTTTTTGGCAAAATTTTATCAATTAGCAGCTGATCGCTACCATTGGAAACCTGGTGACCTTTCATCCATCGGCCAATGATTAGAACAACATCCAGATGCTTATGTCATAACTGATATCAAAGGTCGCACTATACCAAGACACCAATCAATAGCTGAAACCTTGCCTGATAAAATAGCACAATTCATTCTGGGTTTTACCCACAAAAACATTATGAACGCATCTGTGAATAAGGT
>JAUIHY010000292.1 GCA_030432115.1 Gammaproteobacteria bacterium
GAAGAAGGTGATCACTTTGGTTTCAGTGTGGCTATTGGCAATTTTGGGTTTTATAGTGACCTGGAGTGCAATTATGATGGTTTGGACTTGTGCCTTGGGTATCAAGACGTTATTGCAGGCGTTCCTTATGAACGTTTGAACGGTGAGGCCAATGGAGGAATGGCAAATATAGTTGAACCAGGGTCTTTGGGTTGTGATGAATCGGATGCCTGCGGTGCTTTAACACAATTACACCAAGACAACGAGTTGGTTGGCACAGCAGAAGAGGGTGATGTGTTTGGCTTTTCATTGGCTGTGGGGGATTTTAACAATGACGGTGCTGAAGACTTGGCAGTTGGTGTCCCCGGAGAAGCAGTCAATAGCAATTTAGCCACACAAGCAGGTGGTGTTAATGTCATCCTGGGTCGGCCGTATTATGGATTAAGGAGCGGGTCGGATGAATTTTTTAGTCAGTCCTCTTTAGCAGGTGGTGCCAGAGATGATGAAAACTTTGCTTATTCTTTAGCTGCCGGTGACTTTGATGGTGATGGCGTAGATGATTTGGCAGTGGGTGTGCCAGGTGATGTTCAAACTGATGGAGCGAACAGAACAGGTGGCGGTATCAATGTGATTTATGGTAAGCAACAAACTTCACTGAACTTGGGTGGTTTGTCTTTATCTGGGAATGAAAATTTTCATCAAGACAGTGATGGCATCACAGGGTTGTCTGAGGATGGGGATCGATTCGGTTTTTCTTTGGCTTCAGGTAATTTTAATGGTGATAATTATGATGATTTGGCTATCGGGGTACCGTATGAACGGGTCAACGATGTCAACAACGCTGGTGCTGTGGTCATCATGTATGGCAGCAGTAGTGGGTTGAGGGCTAATGGTAATCACTCTATTCATCAAGGAACATCTGGCGTTAATGGTTCCCTTGAGCCCAGCGATTTATTTGGCCATACTTTGGCTGCTGGTGATTTCAATAATGATGGTGTTGATGATTTGGCCGTAGGCATTCCATATGAGGATGTGTTAGATGTGACAGATGCCGGTGGTGTGGCTTTGTTTTTTGGTGTTGATGGAGGTAGGTTGAACGGTGTCAATAACGACGTCTTTTTTTCACAATATGATTTGGCTTTTCCTGCAGCGCTGGCACAAAATACTAGGTTTGGCTATTCACTTGCCGTTGGGGATTTCGATGTCAATGGCAAAGACGATTTAGCGGTAGGAACCTATGGTAATTTATCAAATGTTAATGCCATTAACGGTTCTGTTGCGGTCATTTACCAAAGACCTGAGCCCTTTATTGATTTAATTTTTGAACAAGGATTTGAAGCAGAACAAAACATCAACTGAATAAATGCAAAGCCGCAGGCATGCATGTGATGGTGACGGGTGTTTGGCCGATGAATTCTCCATCTGGCATCAAGGGCATGGGCGTTTCGGTTTCAATGGTGATGCTTTTGGCTTGATGGGTTTGAATTTCTTTGTAATTCACATGCTTACCTGAGTAGATGGTCGGGAACAGGCTGAGGATTTTCGGTCTTGAGATTTTTTCTAAAATAATCACATCCAAAAGCCCATCATCTATCTTGGCATCTGGGGCAATTAAAAATGAGGTACCTGTGTAGCGACTGTTGGCCACTTCTATGAATACCAATTCATCTTCAATCACCTGTCCATCAATGGTGACTTTCATGGGGTGTTTTTTGAGCTTGACAGTTTCCCATAAAGTGGCCAAAGTATAAGAAATTTTCCCCAGTTTTTTGATTTTTAAGGTGGTTTTACCTGCCTCAACCACAAAGCCCATGCCGATGATGTTCAAAAAATAGAAATCATCATCAGTACATTGAACATGACCCAAATCGATCGCTTTAGGCTGCTGTCTTAAAATGATGTCCAAGCCTTTTTGCCAATCAGAAGGCAACAAATCCAACTCGCGAGAAAAGGCGTTACCAGTGCCTACGGGCACAACACCAAAGGGTTTTCGACTCAATTCATCATGTGTCATCAATCCATTGATGGTTTCAAACAGCGTACCATCGCCACCGGCGGCCACCACGGCATCATATTCAGTTAAATCCGCTTGTTCAACCAATGTTTTGGCATGTCCTTGAGACTCGGTGAATAACCAATCGCAAGCCACACCTTTGTTGTCCAAGTGTTGTTTGATGAATGGGAGGAATTGCTGGGCTGTGCCACTGCCCGCATTGGG
>JAUIHY010000060.1 GCA_030432115.1 Gammaproteobacteria bacterium
CCCATTTCGAACTCAGAAGTGAAATGTAGCATCGCCGATGGTAGTGTGGGAGTTCCCATGTGAGAGTAGGACATCGCCAGGATCTTATAACCGAAAAAGCCTCAACTAATGTTGGGGCTTTTTTTTGCCTCGAATTCGTGGCCAGTAATAATTCGTTTAATAAAGTTATTGTTAATAACAGAGTCATCTTGTGTACAATTAACTGATGCGAGTTAAAGTACTTTCCTACAATATTCACCGGGCCATTGGTATAGACAGAAGGTTTATGCCATCACGAATATTAAAAGTCATGGAAGATGTTGATGCTGATGTGGTGTTGCTACAAGAAGTCGATTCGGGAGTTCCAAGGTCAGATCATATGGATATGGCTTCCGAACTTGCAGATTTTGCTGGATACCCATATTTCAGCCAAGGACTGAATGTGAAACTGTCTAAAGGCCATTATGGTAATGCCACCTTAAGTCGTTTCAAAATATTACAGAGTCAAAACATTGATATCACGATTGGTGATAAAAAATCTAGAGGCTGCTTATATACAGAACTGTCATTAAATAAATTGGATGCATCAAAATCAATACATGTTTTTAACTGGCACTTAGGATTGTCTGCAAAAGAACGAAGAAAGCAATGTGCTGTACTGTTGCAACATCCAAGTTTTAAACAGTTAACACATGCTGATAATTGTATAGTTGCTGGTGACTTTAATGATTGGCGGTCTTTAATGCGGATACTATTTATAGAGGGCAGAGAGTTTCAATGTGCTACAGATCACCACACAAGAAGAGGAGAAGTAGCAATCAAAACCTATCCTTCATTTTCCCCACGAGGTGGTTTAGACAGGATTTATTACCGCGGACAATTACAGTTAATTAACGCTCAAAAATATCAAAAGAAAGTGGCAAAAATAGCCAGTGACCACCTGCCAGTATTTGCCACATTTGAAATCAATCTTACTTCAAAGGTTTAAACTCCGGAATATTTAATTTTCTGAGTTGGAGTTGAGTCGCTTTTAAAGGCTCGCAAACAGCAAATGAATCCAAGCAACGCTGCGTTAAGTTTTGGTAAACCTGTGTGCCTTGAGTTTTCCATGTAATTTCCTTGTCAGTAACGTCACGTTTGATTTCAGCTGGGCTGCCTGCAATGATAGAACGTGCTGGGGCTTCGAAGTTAGGCTTGATATAACTCAACGCTGCTATCATACATTCAGGACCAATAATGGCTCGGTCCATGATAACGGATTGGATGCCGACCATGGTGTTTTCACCAATTTGACAACCGTGCAATACAGCACCGTGGCTGATGTGGCCGTTTTTTCTGACAACAGTCAGGCCTTCTGGAAAGCCATGGGCAATACAGCCGTCTTGAAAATTCACGCCATCTTCGAGAACAATCTCTCCAAAATCACCTCGTAAACTCGCATGAGGTCCAATGTAGCAATTTTTCCCAATAGTCACCAAGCCGATGATTGATGCGGTGGGGTGAACAAAGCTGGTAGGGTGGATGACGGGTTTAACGCCGTCAATTTCATAACAAGGCATGGCTGTTTTGGTTTCAAAACAGCCATTATAGTGCAATCTGCCACATCAATATGCCAAATTATTTTGTAGTGTTTTTTCAGCAGCTTTAATATTGACACCTTTGCGATCAGCATAATCTTTGACTTGTTCTTCGGTTAACTTACCGACGACAAAATATTGAGATTCGGGATGTGCATAATAAAAACCACTGACCGAGGCTGCTGGGTACATGGTCAATCCGGAAGTTAATTCGATACCTGCATTGGTTTCTACATCCAATAACTCAAACAGCAATTCTTTTTGGCTGTGATCAGGACAGGCTGGGTAGCCTGGTGCTGGCCTGATGCCTTGATAAGCTTCTTTGATTAAGGCTTCATTATCCAAAGATTCGTGTTGATCATAACCCCAATATTTTGTTCTGATTTGTTGATGCATATACTCAGCATAGGCTTCGGCCAATCGGTCAGCCAGGGCTTTGAGCAAGATGCTGTTGTAATCATCATGGGCATCTTCAAATCTTTTTACATGGGCTTCAATGCCATGACCTGCTGTCACTGCGAAAGCACCGATATGGTCTTGGTACTCATTATTTTGAGGTGCAATAAAATCACTTAAACACAAATTGGCTTTGGGTTTGTTCGCTTGTTGTCTGAGGTTCAAGAGTCGGTGTGGCTGATCATTGAGCTCAATCATCACATCATCTCCTTCGCTATGGGCAGGGAAGATGCCTATGACCGCTTTCAACTGTAACCAGTCTTCTTCAACGATTTGTTTCAGCATGGTTTGGGCATCACGATACAATTCGCTGGCTGATTCGCCCACCACTTCATCGGTCAAAATGTCAGGAAAGCGCCCATGTAATTCCCAAGTCTGAAAGAACGGTGTCCAGTCTATATAATCGACAAGTGTGCTTAATGGCGTGTCATCAATGACCTTGATGCCAGTGAAGTTAGGTTGGCTAGGTTGTTGCGTCCAATCTAGTTTTAAGGCATTGTTTCTGGCTTGTTTAAGTGAAATCAGGCCTTTGTTGCTTTTACGATTTTTACGCCTTTCGCGGATTTCGTCGTACTCGGCTTTGATTTTTTGGCCAAAAGCTTGTTTTTCCTTGCTCGATAACAGTTGTTGAACCACGCCAACGGCCCGTGAGGCATCTTTAACCCAAACGGTGTCATTGGCATATTCAGGTTCAATTTTCAATGCGGTGTGAGTCCGTGATGTGGTGGCACCACCAATCAACAATGGCAGCTGTAATTGCTGTTCTTGCATTAATGCGGCCACATCACACATTTCATCTAATGAAGGCGTGATCAAGCCTGACAAACCAATGATGTCAGCTTTTTGTTCCTTTGCGGTTTTTAATATGGTTTCAGCAGGCACCATCACACCCAGGTCTATGATTTCATAGTTATTACAGCCTAAAACCACGCCAACAATGTTTTTGCCAATGTCATGTACATCACCCTTAACTGTTGCCATCACAATTTTCCCATTGGCTTTGCGGCGGCCTTTTTTGGCTTCAATGTGTGGGGTTAGCCATGCCACGGCCTTTTTCATCACCCGAGCTGATTTCACCACTTGTGGCAAAAACATTTTGCCGGCACCAAACAAATCTCCAACCACATTCATGCCATCCATGAGTGGCCCTTCTATGACATCTAAAGGTTCGCCTAAATTCAGCATGGCTTCTTCAGCATCCACTTCTATGAATTCAATCAAGCCATGAACCAAAGCATGGCTGATGCGTTCTGCAATGGGTAATGTCCGCCATGCCAATTTGTCGCTGTCATCTTTGGCACTGCTTTGTAAATCTTGTGCCATCACCATCAAATCTTCTGTGGCATCATCATCGCGATCAAATAGCAGGTCCTCAATTTTATTTCGCAAATTTATGGGTATGTCATCATAGACTGTGAGCTGTCCGGCGTTGACTATTCCCATATCCAAACCGGCTTGAATGGCATGGTATAAAAACACCGAATGGATGGCTTCACGCAGCGGGTTGTTGCCACGGAATGAAAATGAGATGTTAGACACACCACCTGAAATATGGGCGTGAGGTAAATTATTTTTGATCCATCTTGTGGCTTCGATGAAATCCTTTCCGTAGCTGTTGTGCTCAGCAATGCCTGTACCAATGGCAAAAATATTGGGGTCAAAAATGATGTCTTCAGGGGCAAAGTCCAAAGTGTTGACCAACAAATGATATGCCCTGTGACAAATCTCAATTTTCCGCTGATAACTGTCTGCCTGACCTGTTTCATCAAATGCCATGACAATAACCGCTGCGCCATATTTTTGGCACAATTGTGCTTGATTTAAAAAGGACGCTTCACCTTCCTTTAAGCTGATGGAGTTAACGATGCCTTTGCCTTGAATGTGTTGCAAACCTGCTTCTAAAACTTCCCACTTAGATGAATCCAACATGATGGGCACGCGGCCAATATTTGGTTCTGAGCCAATCAAATTCAAAAACGTCACCATCATTTCTTTTGAATCAATCAATCCTTCGTCCATATTGATGTCAATGATCTGTGCACCGTTATCGACCTGTTCTTGTGCCACTTCTAGGGCTTCTTGCAGCTTTTCTTCCTTAATCAAACGTTTGAATTTCAGCGAACCCGTGACATTGGTCCGTTCACCCACATTGATGAAATTGAGTTCAGGGGTCAGGGTCAATGCCTCTAAGCCTGACAAACGGGTCAATGGTGGTGGCGTTGCGGATGTTCGGATGGGGTGCTTATGCGCCACAGCTGCCATCGCCTTGATGTGCGCTGGGGTGGTGCCACAACACCCTCCCAAAATATTGATGTGACCGTGACTTAACATGCCATCTAAAATATCAGCCATCAATTCAGGGCTGTGGTCGTATTCTCCCAATTCATTGGGCAAACCCGCATTGGGATGGATGCTGACATGACATTCGCATATGTCTGACAATTCTTTGATGTAGGGAATTAAATCGTCTGCACCCAATGCGCAATTGAGACCAATTGATAATGGTTTTACATGGCGAACTGAGTGGTAGAACGCAGCTAAGGTTTGACCTGATAAGGTACGGCCACTGGCATCTACGATGGTGCCAGATATCATGATGGGTATGTCTTTATCTTGTGCGTTTATTTCAGTTTGTAATGCAAACAATGCCGCTTTGGCATTCAATGTATCAAAGATGGTCTCCACCATCAGTACATCTGAGCCACCCGCAATCAACCCCCTGATTGATTCTGTGTATGCCCCCACCAATTCATCAAAACTGACATTACGAAATTCAGGCCGGTTGATGTCAGGTGAAATGGAGGCCGTGCGATTGGTTGGTCCCAAAACGCCAATGACCCAACGTGGTTTGTCAGTATTGCTGAATTTTGCGCATGCGGCTTTGGCCAGTTGTGCAGATTGTTTGTTAATCTCAAAATTCAAATGTTCTGTGCCATAGTCCGCTTGGGCAATGGAAGTGGCATTGAATGTGTTGGTTTCGAGGAAATCAGCACCTGCTGCCAAATTCGCCTCGTGAATGTCTTGTATGATTTTTGGTTGAGTCAAAGACAGGATGTCATTGTTGCCTTTTAAAGGCATGGGGTGGTCTTTGAGTACATCAGACCTGAATGCAGCTTCATCTAATTTATGGGCTTGTATCATGGTGCCCATGGCAGAATCCAACAGCAACACGCGTTGTTTTAGTTGCGCTACTATTTGTTCTCTGGTGTTCATGTTACTTTTCTGCGCAGCTGGTGATGATTTTGAAATTCGGTGTTTTTTGTTCTTGTGATGTGATGGATGCAGTGACATTTTGACTGCCTGCAGCTTCACACATTAGAATCAATTCTTGGGTCTCAAAACCTAAATTGACATGGCCATACACTTCTTTGACTTCTTGGTGTTTGTGTTTGAACAGGGTGGAAATCAACAGCTGACCTCCTGGTTTCAGTACACGCATAGCCTCGGACACCGCCACTTTGGGGTCATGAGAGTAAGTCAAAACATGCAACAGCATCACACAATCAAATTGATTGTCGTTGAATGGCAATTGGTGCATGTCACAGGTCGTAAAAGAAATATTACTGGCCGTTTTTAAACGGTTTTTGGCCGCTTCTATGGCTTTGGCATTGTTGTCTGCACAAGTGTAATGCTCACATTGTTGTGACATCAGTTCTGCCAAAACACCATCACCTGAACCAATGTCTAAAACCGATCCCATGCGTGCCAATTTAGCAATCACGCGGGTGGTGGCTTCCCAAGTGCGGCCTGGTGAATAATGTCTTTCCATATCACCTGCCACGGCATCAACCCATTTGTTTGATTTGGCATGGGCGTTCAAAACATCGCTTAACCTTTGGTTGTCTTCTTCTATCAGGGGGTTGTTTTGATAATGAGATTGAATCATTTTCATGAAATCACTGTATTCGGCATTCAGTAATTCAGCATTGAAACGATAATAAGAGCTGACGCCTTGTTTGCGCACTATCACCAGTTTATTTTTTCTCAGGTGAGATAAGTGAGTAGAAACCCTGGGTTGTGCCAAATGGGTAATTTCTGACAATTCAGCCACAGAAAGCTCTTGTTGATTCAGTAATAAAATCAATCGAATGCGAGATTCATCTGACAATGTTTTGAACAATTGGTTGAGGTTCATTATATCTTTATATCTTGATTAAGAGATATAATGGATTTTAAGTATAGACTGAAAAAACACAAGAGAAAAATACAGGATTATTTAGTGAATTTTGTCATAAGCGAATGAAATTTCAGCAAAAAAACAGATAAAAGTACTTAAAATCGGCATAAAGATAGACAAAACATGAATTAAATGGCTATATTGATTCAGTCAACCCGCACCAATTATTTTAATTCCGTGGGGGAAATATGAAAAATATCTACAAGTTTTTAATAGTTTTATTGGTTTTACCTTCGTTGTGTGTGGCGGAGGAAGAGAAAAAGCCAACCATCTTAGCAGACAGTTGGCACATGACTCCCAAAGTAGGTCACGAACGTGACTTTGAGAAAGCTTTGATTGAGCACATGAAGTTTCGGGTGAATGACAATGACCCGAGAAGCTGGCAAGTTTATACACCAGTGACAGGAAATGATCTCAGTGGTTATACCATTCGTTCTTGCTGTACACAATGGAAAGAACAAGATGCATACAATGCATGGTTTGCTAAAAGCGACTCCAGAAAGCATTACTACGAGAATGTTCATCCACATGTGGCCAAATACGGGCATAATTATTACATTCTTGATCAAAAAAATGGTTCTTGGAAAGACGATGCCAAACCCAACTACGTCGGTGTGACTCATTATGAAATCAAAATGGGTGGTTGGAAAAAAACCGGTGAGGCCATCAAAAAAATAGATGAAATATTAAAAGAAAATAACTGGCCTTACAGTTGGTCTTGGTCTTATCCAGAAGGTGGTAATGGGGGAGTGAACCTGGTCATCCCGTATGAAAACTATGCTGCCATGGAATCACCAGAAATGACGGTGTATAAAGTGGTCAAGAAACACTTGAAGTCTGAAAAGAAAGCAGACAAGTTATTTGAAGATTTCAGAAGTGGCATCAAATCATGGGAATACCAAATCTATCAACATGAAAAAGAATTGTCCATGCCGCAAAAGGATGGTTGATAGCAATCAAATCGGTTGAATACAAGGTCATCTAAAATGGTGGCCTTTTTTGATTTATGTCAATCAGTTTATCTTGCTCAGAATGAATTTGATTTAGCACTATATTTCACACTTTAGAGCGGGTAAAATTTGTCAACAAAATGTGGCGAATGCTTTAAGGGCATTGCCTTGGGACAAAATTTACATGTTACAGAGAACCTCATGCAATCTTTATTGACGAGTGAACACAAAAAACACATCAAGGCGGTCAGCCGATTCATTGACAAAAGCAATTCACCTTATACAGAAAGTGCCAAACAATTAACGCAGCAACTCTTGGCTCACATGTCGTTGGAAGAAGTGGAACGACATGATGATGCCTATTGGGCCACAGCGGTCGATCGATTGATTAACAGCATGTCACAATCTGATTTAAGCTATCCCATCATTGAAGTGATTAATCCTGAAAACGATGACAGCACCACAGTCATCCAAATGGTCAATCAGAACATACCGTTTTTGGTTGATTCGGCTTCTTTGGCCTGTACAGAATTGGGGTTGGAAATTAAATTGCTTTCGCATCCCATCATACACATTGAGCAAGACCAAAGTGGACGTGTGATCAAGAAAAAATCTGCAAATAAATCAGCGGATGTGAAATCAGTGATTTATTTTGAAGTGGTTAGGGTCGCAGAACATAAGCACCAAGCCATAACTGATCATTTTGATGCGCTGATGAAGAAAGTTCATCAAGTGGTAGAGGATTGGCGTCCCATGCTGACTTGTATGGATCAGGCCTCTGAGCATTTAGGTGATTTGGGTGATGCCCCAGTGGCAGCATCTCAACGCCGTTACTTGACTTGGTTGATGGACAATAACTTCACCTTTTTAGGTTACCGCAAATATGTGGTTAACAAAGACCAATTGACAGCGGATAAAAAAAGCGGTTTGGGCTTACTGAATGAGAATTTGGCCACTGTTGCTTATGATGTCAGTGTTTTGCCGGTGTCAGAATATAAAGTGAAAAAGCAATCTGATTTATTGTTAATCACCAAGGTCAACGTGATATCTGACATCCATCGCAATGGCAATTTAGATTACATCGGATTACTAGAAACCAATGACCAAGGTGAAGTGGTGGCAGAACATCGATTTATTGGTTTGTTCACTTCTGCCGCATTGAGTGCCAGTGTATCTGACATCCCTTACATCAAACAAAAAATCAAGCAAGTGAGCAAAAAGTTTGGCTTTGATGCCAACTCACACAGCGGCAAAATGGTGACACATATTTTGGCCACATTGCCCCGAGATGAAGTGTTCCAAAGCAACAGCAAAGAACTGTTTGATTTAACCTATCAAGCCTTGGTGATCCAAGAAAAAGTCACCACACAAGTGATTGCCCGCTTAGATAAATTCAATCGCTATTGCTCATTTATGGTGTTTGTACCACGTGATTTGTTCAACACCAAAAACCGCAAAAAGATTCAAAAGATTCTGACCGAACAAGTGGGCGGAGAAGAAGTCGAATTTTCGGTGGCCATTGATGATTCACATTATGCCAGATTGTATGTGGTGATTCGTGACATAGCCCGATTTGACAAGGATTTATTGGAAGGCATTCAAGCACAGGTCTTGGAAGCTGTGAAAACATGGGATGACCAATTGTTTGCCATTCTAAAAGAACGCTTTGGCACTGCAGCAGCGCAACAATATTGGCAGCAGTTTAAAGGTGCATTCCCAGTGGTTTATACCGAGGATGTCAGCCCTTGGGTGGCTTCATTTGATGTTGAACATGCAGCTAAACTGTCTCAAGATGATGACATTCAAATGAGCCTGTATGAGCCTAATGTGCAAAGGCAGGGCGAGTTTCGATTTAAAGTGTTCCGCTTCAATAACACCATTCCTTTGAGTGAAGTGTTGCCAGATTTGGAAAATTTGGGACTGCATGTGGTCAGTGAAAGGCCATATGAATTGACATGCAAAGATGGCAAATCCCTTTGGGTGCAAGATTTTGATTTGAAATTAGCCACGGGTCAAACCTTGGAGTTGGGCTTGGTCAGAGAACGATTCCACGATACATTTGAAAAAGTGGTTATGGGTCAAATGGATTCAGATATTTTGAATCAGTTGGTGATTTTGGGTGGTTTAACATGGCGTCAAGTGTTTTTCTTGAGGGCCATGGTGAAATACCTGATGCAAACCGGCATCCCCTACAGCAAAGAATACATCATGCAGGCTTTGGTTAACCAGCCACACATCACGCGTTGGTTGGTGGAATTGTTTGCCGTCAGGTTCCAGCCAGGCTTGGATGAGAATGACAACAAAGGCCTGAGAAACTACCTTGATGTGGTTCAAGAAAAGTACCAAACGCAGTTACAGCACCTTAATATTGAATTGAACCAATACCAACAAGATTGCGTTGATAAATATTGTCGCAGTCGCAAGTTCACTAGACCCAGTTTCAGCGACAAAATCATCAAAGTGATAGGTTCATTGTTAGAATCGGTCAAATCACAAGATGAAGACCGCATCATTCGCCAAGTGGTGGAAGTGATTCAAGCCACTTTACGTACCAACTACTATCAAAATGATGCACAAGGCAATCACAGGCCAGCGGTCAGTTTCAAAATCAATTCATCAGCGATTTCGTTCTTACCCAAACCCGTACCTTACAGAGAAATTTTTGTCTATTCTCCGCGTGTAGAAGCCGTGCATTTGCGCATGGGTAAAGTGGCTCGTGGTGGCTTGCGTTGGTCAGACCGGTATGAAGATTTTCGAACGGAAGTGCTGGGCTTGATGAAAGCCCAAAATGTCAAAAACTCCATCATTGTACCCGTGGGTTCAAAAGGTGGCTTTGTGGTCAAGAAAATGCCCAAAGGCAGCCGTGATGAAGTGATGGCTGAAGTGGTCAGTTGTTACAAAACTTTTATTGGCAGCATGTTAGACATCACTGATAACATCCAAGGCGAGGTGATTATTCCACCTGTAGATGTAGTCAGACACGATGAAGACGACCCCTATTTGGTGGTGGCAGCTGACAAAGGAACCGCCACATTTTCAGACATTGCCAATGGCATCTCAGAAGAACGAGGGTTCTGGTTGGGTGATGCATTTGCATCAGGTGGCTCTGCCGGTTATGACCACAAAGGCATGGGCATCACCGCCAAAGGCGCATGGGAATCGGTCAAACGCCATTTCCGTGAAATGGGAATAGATTCTCAGTCTGAAGATTTTTCAGTCGTTGGCATCGGCGACATGATGGGTGATGTATTTGGCAATGGCATGTTATTGTCCAAACACATTTGCTTGAAAGCCGCATTCAACCACATGCACATATTTTTAGACCCCAATCCAGATTCAGCCAAAACCTGGAAAGAGCGCAGTCGATTGTTTGCCTTACCCAGATCGTCTTGGGAAGATTATGACCAAAAACTGATTTCTAAAGGTGGTGGCATTTATTCACGATTCGATAAATCCATACCCATATCTGACGAAGTCAAAGCGTGGTTAAAAATCAAGGATGATGAATTGGCACCCCAAGAGTTGATCAAGCGACTGATGCTTTCAGAAGTGGATTTGATTTGGAACGGTGGCATTGGTACCTATGTTAAATCAACAGATGAAAGTCATGGTGACGCGGGTGACAGCGCCAACAATGCCCTGCGCGTCAACGGTAAACAGCTGAAATGTAAAATGTTTGGCGAAGGCGGTAATTTGGGCATGACCCAAAAAGGGCGCATCGAATTTGCCGAAAATGGCGGCCGTGTGAACACCGATTTCATCGACAATTCAGCCGGTGTGGACTGTTCGGACCATGAAGTCAACATCAAAATATTGCTCAAAGCAATGATGGAAGATGGTCTCTATGACACACCGTCACGCAACAAGTTATTGGCATCCATGACCGATGATGTCAGTGATTTGGTGTTGATGAACAATTACAAACAAACCCAAACCTTGACCTTTATGGAGCATTTGAGCGCCGAGCGAATTGGTGCCAAGGCCCATTTGATTCGATTGTTGGAAGAAAAGGGCTTGTTGGATCGAGAAATTGAATTCTTGCCCAGTGATGCAGAGTTGGAGCGTCGCCGCTTGAATGGAGAGGGCATGAGCCGACCTGAGCTGTGTGTGTTGCTCTCGTATGCCAAATTAGACTTGTATGCCCAAGTGATGCAATCAGGCGCCTTAGATGATGCTTGGCTACGTGGCTTGATGGTTAATTATTTTCCCAAAAAGTTACAAAAAGTTGATGCCAAATACTTGGATAACCACAGGCTGAAAAATGAAATCATTGGCACCATTCTGACCTCACAAGTGGTTGATCGCATGGGTGCCACTTTTGTCCAGCGCATGCATGAGGACACCGGTGCTGATGTGGGCGCGATATGCAAAGCATTTTATGTGGTGGTTGAGCTGTTTGGTTTGAATCAATTGTGGCGTGGCATAGAGCAACATGATTTAACGGTAGATGCTGATCAGCAAATAGAAGCGTTCGTGGCCATTTGGCATTTTGTCCGACAATCCATTCGTTGGGTGTTGAACAATGCAGGCCATCAAATTGACATCGAAACCCAAGTCAATGA
>JAUIHY010000061.1 GCA_030432115.1 Gammaproteobacteria bacterium
ACATGGAATCGGTGAACCTGCATTTGAGAAAACAATTAAACTCTGATGTTGTTTTGATCAACCAAATTGCTGAATACATCATCGCCAATGGTGGCAAAAGATTGCGACCCATGCTGATGTTATTGATCAGCCAAGCCTTGAACTATCAAGGTCAACAGCACATCAACTTGGCTGCGGTGATCGAACTCATTCACACCGCCACCCTACTTCATGATGATGTGGTGGATGAATCCGACATGCGCCGCGGTGAAAAAACATCTCATGAAATTTGGGGCAATGCCGCCAGTGTTTTAGTTGGAGATTTTCTCTACTCAAAGTCTTTTCAAATGATGGTTCAAGCCGATGACATGCGCATCATGTCAGTCTTGGCCAATGCCACCAACCGCATTTCAGAAGGTGAAGTGCAACAATTACTGAACATCGGCAATTTGGACATCACCGAAGCGGCCTATTATCAAATCATAGAAAACAAAACCGCCAAATTATTTGAAGCAGCTTGTGAATTGGCCGCCATTTTGGGTGAGCTTAATGACGATGAAATAAAAGAACTGGCAGCTTTTGGCATGCATTTGGGCGCGGCTTTTCAAATTGCAGATGATGTGCTGGACTACACAGCCGATGCCGAAACCATGGGAAAAAATCTCGGTGACGATTTTGCTGAGGGCAAATTGACCCTGCCACTGATTTATTTATTGAAAAACGGGTCAGATGTAGAAAAGCAATTGATTCAAAGTGCCATTCAAAACCCAGAACATGCCGATTTCAATCAAATCAAGAACATTGTGACCCAATCTAACGCCCTAGAATACACCAACAACAAAGCAGAAGAAGAAGCGTTGAGTGCTAAACAGTGCTTACAAATCATCACAGACAGCCCCGCCAAATCGGCCCTGTTGTTCCTCTGTGATTATGCTTGGCAGCGAAGTCAATAAAGCGTTATAAATCAGTTTCAAAGTCGCTGGCAAATATCAAATCCGTCAAACTGTCAAAGGGGTGTGCCCCAATATTGACTTGAGGTACTGACCACAATGAACCATCACCGGCATTCACTGCAGGACTTGTTTCCAACAGTTGGAAATTCAAGGTGTTGGCAAATATGGGATCAGTCGCTAGCGAGCTTAATTCATGTGAACTGTATTGATTCTGGAAGGTATTCAGTTCGTACGGGGTACCACTGTAAAAATTCCCACCCCAGTTGGGACGTAAATGAATGTCCGCATGGCTGTTATTGAAAAACAAATTATGATGAGAACTGTATTGATCTAAATAATCACTGATCGAGGTGGTGGTGCCGCCACTGTGTAAATAAATGCCCACTTCGCTGTTGGCAAAAATGTTGTTGCTTATAAGCGTTCCCCAAGTACCATCCCACCCCAACTCAACGCCTGATCTGACATTATAAAACACATTGTTATAAAGCTGATTGTTGTTATTGTCATTGTCATAAGCGGTCAATATCAAACCAATCGTGGAATTGGCAATGATGTTTCCATATATTTGCCAATTACCAGCTGGACGGTACTCTTCGTCTGATTCTTGACAGCCATCGGTATTGGTTGAGGACCAAACACATCGAAAACTTCCCGGTTCAAAAGCATTGAAGACATCGTGTATGTAGTTATATCTCACAATTAAATTGGAGGTTCCGCCTTTGGTTCCGACAGCAGATCGTCCTGGGATGTCATAGATTTCATTGTATTCTACGATGTTTGGGTCCCCTGTTTTGGTAACCATAAAACTGACGCCTTTGCTGTTGGAAGTGCCACCCCAATAAACCGAATCATAAATTTTATTGTTACGCACCACACTGCCTTGAGAATCCCAGATACGCACAGCATAAGCGTTGTCGTTACCGTTCGATGTATGAGCAAATGTATTATTTTCTAATGTAATGTAATCGGCAGATTCAAAGAAAATTGGCGCACTTTGCGTATAATAAAAGTTCAAGTTCCTAACCACCATATGGTGAGCATTTCCTGCAACCCTTGCCAAGCTGCGTTGCGCTAATTCGTAGGTTTCAGAATTGGGGTCTTCACCCACTTGGGGGTATAAGTATATGTAACAATCGGCATTGTCCTGAAAACATTGAATTCCATTGATGTCGGCTTTGGTCCAATGATTTGGTGAGATTAAATTACTCACATGATCATGGTCCCTACCACCATCTAAATCAGACTGGTGCGAGATTCTTGACTCTCCATTGAACATACCCGTTGGGTCACGTGTCATATCATCTGCTGGAATACGCCAAATGTTGTTGTCATAGGCTTCCCAAATGAGCCCTTGAGTACTGTAAGAACCGAGAATATCTACCTGTTCACCTTCATGGCCTTGGAATGTCAGGTTGGGTGTGTTGATGGTGTTCAAATCGACTTCTTCAATTAAACGATAAACACCTGCTCTGAGCGTTAAGGTATCGCCATCTAGCAATTGTTCAAAAGCATGGCTTAAACTGTGCCAAGGCTGATTGATTGACCCATTGCCCTCGTCATTTCCATCGGTGGCCACAAAATATTCAGCACCCATGGCTGTTTGAATATACAACAGCACAGTTAAAATTATTTTTTTCATTATTTCACAGTCAAATTGTCAGAATAATACACATTACAATACCGTAATGTGAAACAGGTCTCTTCAATGGAAATTAAGCTTGATCGCTGCTGTAATCCGTTAGCATTTCTTCAAGCAAGTGACTGGCTATTTTGATTAAATCATATTCAGTCACCACTCCGACCAATTTGCCGTGCTCTACTATGGGCAAGCAGCTGACCTTCTTTTCCCTCATGATTTGAATGGCTTTAACCGTCGAGGTGGTGGGTTCGGCAAATATCGGCTTGGGATTCATGATTTCATGTACAGCGGGCGAGTCTTTGTGTTTACCCTCAACCACTTTTTTCAAAATAGATCGATGAGATACCAATCCCACCAGTTCACCTTCATCATTTTCCACTGGTACGTGTCTGACGTGTTTCCAATCCATGATGCTGGCCGCCAAATCCATTGAATCATCAGGTCTGACAGTCAACAATTTAGTCGTCATAAATTGACCTAATTTTGAAAAAGTGGCTCGCCAATCAATGTGCGTCGCTGTTTTAGCCAATGGCCATTGCGCCACAGGCAAGTCTTTTTCTTGTTGCTTGTGCATTTCAGCCACCACTGACCTCACCTGTTCATCTACATGTACTTTACGATCCATTTCAGTGATCGACTTTATGGCCCAACTGGCACCCGTTTGTTTGGAAGCCACCCGTGCTTCAATCACACCCAAGTACCTTTCAATGTCATCATCAGCAATGCCAGATACTTTCAAACCATGAGCTGCCTCTGGTAATAAATCGTTCAGAATCAACTCAGATGCTGGCCTGGCTTCTCCATCAAACCATTTAAAATGACTTTCTAAACCCGTGCGACAAGCTTGTAGAAAATTGCTTCTGGCAGATGAAAACCGCATGTGCTCTCTTACATCATATTTTTTGCTGCTCAATCCACTCATCAGACCAAAATAAAATGCCGAATTGGCCACTTCATCGATGACCGATGGCCCTGAAGGCAGGACCCGGTTTTCTATGCGCAAATGTGGCACATTGTCTTTGACACCATAACAAGGCCTGTTCCAACGATATACCGTGCCATTGTGCAACATCAAAGCTTTCAATTTTGGAATCACACCCTGACGCACCATTTCAACCGGATCTGATTCATAATCGGAAGTTAACACCACTGAATATCTCGATATGTCATCACGAAACACATCAACAATGCTGTCTATCCAAGCGTCACCAAAATGTACCCTGGGATTGTTGCCCCTTTTTTGGAGGGTGGTCGATCGGGTGTCAATGGAGTTTTGAAAAACCGCAATGCGAGATTCGTGCCACAAACGGTTGTGGTGAATCAAGCCAGAATTAACTGCCACAGCCATCACAGGCGCAGTGATGGCTTGAGACAAATTATACATGTCAACAAACTCCTCTCCACTGACCTGGAAATGCACTTGAAAACTGGTGTTCATCGCCTCTAACATGAAATTATCATGGGTCACAGACAATTCATCCATGCCCCTGATGTCCATGCGAAAATCTGAACCCCTGATTTCTTTTAAACGATCATTCAATTCGTAATAACGGTCAACTGGTGTGATGTTGTCCATGGTCAAATCCATTTGGCGTAAGGTGGGCAAAATCCCTGCCAAAATGATTTTAGAATCATGGTCAGCAGCATGCTTTTTGGCAATGGAAACCACTTCTTTGATTTCTTCTTCCATTTGACGCAGGCATTTGCCTTCGAATCGCCTCGGAGTTAAATTGGCTTCGATATTAAACAGCGCAATTTCATTGGTGAAACGGTCATCGTTGATGTCATCTAGCAGTTTTAGAGCCGTACAATTGGGGCCGTAATTGCTGTCGGTGATGAACATTTCTTGCTCTGCACCTATGCGTCTGGCATCACGCTCAATCAGTCCTTCTGACACCATCAACTCCAATGCCCTGAGGTCATTCAGAACCGCACGGGTGAATGCCCTGCGGACTTCATCGGTCCCACCTCTTGATATGTTTTGCTCGCCCATCTTTTTCTCTTTTTATTGTTTATCTTTTTGTTTACACCGTTGCTCAGTATAAATGATATACCCAAGTCAACATACCCGTCAGCATGGCCCAGGTAATGATCATCAGCGGCACACCCACTTTGACGAAATCAATGAACTTATAACCACCGGCATTCATCACCAATAAGTTGGTTTGATAAGCCATGGGTGTGGCATAACTCAAATTGGCACCAAACAACACCCCCAGCACAAAAGGTTCAACCGGCATGCCCAATCTCTGGGCAATACTGACGGCAATGGGGGTGCCAATCACCGCCGCCGCATTGTTCGATACGACATTGGTCATGATGCCCATAGAAAATATCAATATGCCCAACACCACACCCGGGGACAAGCCTTGGGTTGAGACCACAAACACATTGGCCAAAAAGTCAGCACCGCCGGTAGCCATCAAAGCAGAACCCAAGGCCAAGGAAGCCACAATAATAAAAATCACTTGTGCACTCAAGGCATGGGTGGCATCTCGCCAACGCAAACAACCCGTGGCTATCAACACAAAACATCCCAATACCGCGCTGATGGAAATGGGCACGATTCGAAAAGCAGCCAATCCAACAACGGCAGCCATCACAGCCAAAGCCAAAGGCGCTTTGGTGGTGTGTGGTAATTCTTCACCACCATCAAGCACCAGCAAAGAACCGGCTTTTTTCACCTCTTGAATGGCTTTCACTGAGCCTTGTACCAACAAGACATCACCAGGTCTAAAAATCAAATCATCAATACCCTTGGTGTTAGCCGTGGTTTCTTTTCCGTGTGAATGCACTGCCAATAGGGTCAAGTTGTATTTACTGTTTAATCGTGCATCGCCAACCCGAACACGATCTAACAAAGAACCAGAGGTTACTACTAATTCAGCAATACTTTGATCACCAGCAGTCAAGGGATGTGATTCGTCAATAACCATTTCACCCGAATATAATGAGCCACCCAACTCTATTTCATATTCACGTAACTCATCTGCCGTATCAGACAATAACAAACGATCCCCTGCTTTCAACACCACATCTGGTAAGGTCGCAATGGACAAACCTTCTCCACGAACAATCCTTTGGATGTTGATTTTGCCATCAAACTTGGCGCGCACATCGGCCAAGGTTTTTTGATCAGCAAAACCTCCAGCATTGATTTTTATTTCCGCAGAAAATACCCGTGGAGAGGTGTCTGCCAAAGGCGGCTTCCTGTCTGGCAAAATTCTGGGCACCACCAACCACAAATACAGTATGGCCACAGAACCTGAAATGGCCACAGGCAGGAAAAAGTCAAACATACCAATTTCAGGCACACCCAAATCTTCTGCCACTTTCACCACCAATAAATTGGTCGAAGTGCCAATGGTGGTCGCCATGCCGCCCAATAAAGTGGCCAAGCCCATGGGCATCAACAAACCAGAGGTCGGCTGCCCTGTTCTCAAAGAAACACTGATTAATACAGGCAATAACAGCACCACAATGGGGGTGTTGTTAACAAAGGCACTGAGCACCGCGCCTGTGATTAAAGTCAGCAACAAAGATGCTTGCGGACTGACTTTCCAAATTTTAGCCAAAAATCGGCCAATGGGTTCCATCGCACCAGTTCTGACCAATGCCTGACCGGCCACCATCAAAGCACAAACTGCTATCAAAGCTTCATTACCAAAACCCAGAAAAAAGGTTTTGATGGGAAACACGGTGCCATCACTTTGTGTATAGGGGAAAATATGAAAACCCAAAATCAAAGCGCACAACACAAACAAACTGGAGGTTTGTAATGGAATGCTGTCACGGGCAAAAAGAAATAAAGCCACCAAAGTCAAAAGCATCACACCGATGGTGTGCGGTTGGGCGGCATTGGCCAATAATTGTCCTTCCATAAATATTGATTCAATGGGTGATGGTTTAGTCTAACAAATTAGCGTGAAAAAATCTTGTGGTTTTCTTTATGTGAACATCAGGTGGCATGTTAATCTGGAATGGCTTATGGTAAAGTTTTCCTGTTGTTGATTTTAGGGTTCACATGTTCAGAAATTCAGTTTTTATCGTCCTCTTTTTTGTCATTATTTTTGGCACATACCAAGCCAGTTACCCTTCACAAACGCCTGACGACTTGTATTACGACGGCTTTTGGATGGTAAAAGCACTCGATCATTTAAAGAAAATAGCCAAAAAACCCCACCCAACAGGCAGCATCAACAACCGCAAAGTACGCCGATACTTAAGTGCTGAACTCAGCCGCTTGGGTGGCCATGTCACCATACAAAAAACACAAGGCTACAATGCAAAAATACGCAAAGCCGCACCGGTCAACAACGTGGTGGCAGTCTTCAAAGGGCAACATGCTGAGGACAAAGAGCGCAAAAAACTGATGTTATTGTCACATTATGACTCAGCCAAGCCCTACTCTCATGGTGCCGCTGATGCTGGCAGTGGCGTGGTGGTGGTGTTAGAAGCGCTGCGTGGCTTTTTAAAGCAACAACCCAAACATGAAAACGACATCATGGTGGTTTTCACTGACGGTGAAGAACTGGGATTGCTCGGTGCCCATGCATTTGTTGAGCAACATCACCTGAGTGACAAGATAGGATTGATTTTAAATTTTGAGGCCAGAGGCAGCTCAGGCCCTGCCATCATGTGGCCAGAAAGTGCCACAGGGACAGCGGCCATGATTGATATCTATCAACAGGCCCAAGCCGAATTTCCAGTCACATCATCGTTGATATATGAAGCTTATAAATTGCTACCCAATGACACCGATTTGACCGTATTTAAAGAAGAAAAAAGCATCAATGGTTTGAATTTTGCATTCATTGATAACCATTTTAATTACCACACGGTGAATGATGACCTCAGGCACATTTCTTACAACTCCATGATGCACCAAGGTTTGCAACTTTCAGCCTTGTTGCCCGTGGTGGCCAATATAGACTTGCGCAACAGTTACACAGACATCGATCGGGTTTATTTTACATTGCCAGGCTTGGGGCTGATCAATTGGCCCAGTTACAGCAGTTGGTTATTGTTGGCTGTGGCTTGGCTGTTGTTTATTTGGGTGATGATGCATGCGAAAAAAACTGGTAGCCTGTCGCTACTGGCCCTCAAAACCGCCTCAGGCTCATGGTTTTACAGCAGTCTACTGGGGGCAGGATTGGTCTATACCTTGACCCAAATACTGTTTACTTGGCTAAAACCTCAACACAATGACATATTACAGGGTTATCCTTACTTGGCTTATGCCTACTTGCTTGCCTTTTTACTGCTTGCTTTGATCGTGCCATTTGTTATATATGGCAACCGCCACAACCAACCTGATGACCCAACTCCAGCTTTTGTTGTTGCCCTACCGGCTGCTGTGGTTTGGCTAGTGGTCTTTACTTTGTTAACGTTGAAGTTACCTGGTGCCAGTTATTTGTTGTTGCCGGTGATTTTTGCTTTGGTTCTGTTGCGTTTGATGCAAAGCTTTGAAAAATCAGCCATCAGCCTATCGGTACTCTTTGCAGCGGCTGGTTTGTTGGTCGTTTCCTTGTTACTCACCCTTTTGCCGGTGGCCCTGGGCTTGAAAAGCACATGGATTATGGCTTTGTTATTGAGCTGTTGTGTGGCCATGTTTTCACCCATGATCGCCTCACACCGCAAACAATTCAGCTGGTTATTGTTGTTATTCCCTTTGGCAATGTTTACCTGGGTCAGCAGCATAGATCACATCAGTGAAGACAAACCTTTGCCTACCAGTTTGTCCTATTTATATGATGTGGATGGACAACAAGGCTGGTTTTACAGCTTTGATCAAACCCACAATGATTGGAATGGAGAACGCTTCACCCAGCCCCAAAACCAAGACAACAGACATGCATTCATCAATCAACACAAGCAAGCTGTGAAAAAACTACAAAAAGCCGCGGAAGTTGTGGCATTAGAGGCGGCCAAAATTTCTGTGGTGAGGGACAAATTAAACTCCAACCCCAGCAAACAAAACATTGTTTACCAAGGTCATGCCAAAACCGATTTGGTACAAATTTACAGCTTAAACAACATAACCATACAACAATTGAGCATCAATGGCCGCTACCTCATCAATGGAGACCCGATCAACATCAGTGCGGGCAGTCGATTGATTGAATACCATTTGGATGGTCAAAAACAATTGGACATTCACATCACATTGGCCGATGGTGATGTCATTGACTGGCAGGTCATCAGTCATCAATTTGATTTACTTCACCATAAAGGTTTGGCCATTCCAGTAAGGCCTACCAATCAAATACCCAAACCATTTGTGCTGACTGACAATACTGTAATCTCACAACGTTTTCAGATTGAAACACCAAAGACAGATAACAAACACAGTGAAACCGAGGGCACTAACGATTCAGCACCATAAGTAATGGTCGGTTGTCATTGCCTTGCTTGGCTTTGGCCATGCGGTTGTTGTCGATGACCAGATAAAAATGATCATCATCCACAGCCAAACCCTCTGCATGACCATAAGTCATGTCTTGATATTGGTGTTCGGGTGCGTTGACCATATGAGCAAAAGACCATTGATCCATTTCTTGGTACTGGCCTTGCTCATCTTTGACCCAACGGTGTATCAATCCAGCATTGCGGTGCAAGGCGAAAATTTCACCTTTGAAATAATACAGACCAGTTAAATCAGCTGCTCGGTTGTTTTTTAAAGGATGAGTGGTTTCGTTCAAAACATGGTTTTTTTGCCACTCAATTTTTGAGCCATTTTCACTCAACTGTACCTCTATCAAACCGCGGGGTTGGCGTTCGGCTGCCAGTAAAAATCGACCTTCGTCTAAGTAAGTCACTCCTTCCAGTGACGCATTGAACACTTGAAACAATCCACTTTCATGAGCACTGGGGTAAAAACTTGGTCCATCAGGAACCCAAGTAACATCACCATTGCTTTTTACACGAACCATCCTGTGGTGTGCTTCACTGAGCAAATAAAAATCATCACCAACCACTGTGATCCCTTCCAAATCCAAATTCAAAGCGCCTAAGGACATCGCATCGAAATTGATTTCTGCTGTCATCATGGCCACATCACCTGAAATGGCTAACTTATAAATGGCACTCTTTTTGTCAGAGACGGTGTACAGCTCACCGTTTTTGATGGTCAAACCAGAAGGATCAACCCGCCCCCAAGGCTCAATCGGATATACAGATCCCGATAACAAATCAGCCCCAAGCGAACCACTTGAGGCTGAGCTGATTATCAATGTTGCTATAAATTTAAGGTGTTTCAAATCCATGTTCAAATATCAAGTCAGTGTCAACCACACAGGATTGGTATGCTGTGACTTCAATGTCATCAATCACCCAATCTCCTTGACCTTGTGATTCATCCAAGCCCATGCGCCATCTGAATTGCACTGTCTGATTGTTAAAGCTTGATAAATCAACCACCACTTCTTGAAAACTTCCTACAGTCGCTACAAATGCCGGCACTGCACCCAGCGGCTGACCAAACCTTCCATCCAATGTACCATTGTATCCATTCTGTGTGATGTTGGGACCTAAGTCTGTCCAACTCGTGCCTTGGTTGGCACTGATTTCTAATATGGCACCATCATAGAATGCATTACCACTTTCAAAGTCATGTTTGTGCATAAAACTTAAAGTGGCATCATTTTCTAATGTCACTTCAGGTGAAATCAGGTATTTATCGGTGGTCACACCCACGTCAGTGGCGACAAATGCTGGACTGTTATTCACACCGTCATTGTTCTCAATTCTCCAATCATTACTACCCTGAGCTGCTGCCGCAGACCAGCCTTCAGCTATGGCATCATTGAAGTTACTGTAAGCATTCATATCATTGGAAATGTCACCACATTTCGCGATCAAATCGGCATTTTGTGTGCTTGTTTGTTGCGCAATAATAGATACACCATTGAGTGTCATCGACTCATATCCTGCTTTTGAAACCATTAAATCAGCCGTTCTTGCCGTTGCTTGGATTTCATAAAATCCGCTGGCATTGGTACTGGTCTGAATGCCATCGAATGACACCTGTGCCAATTCTATTGGGTTATTGCTGACTGAATCCCTGACCGTGCCACTTAAAGTGCCGAGATCTGCTTGATTAATCACATCAACAAAGAAAGCAGATGGCACACCAGTGATGCCCGAAGCATCAGTGGCTGTGACCCAAATAATGTGTTTTCCTGATGACAAACCATTGAGCATCATTTGACCAGTAAATGCTTCGCTTTTGCTGTTGAATGAACCATCTTGCGCATTCATCGCAACCGCAACCGCACCATTTTCCCAAGGTGGTGTGCCAATATAAGCTTGAACAGCCGTGATGTTTTGCGTGCTTTCTGTGCCGTTGTTTTGGTAAAAATTCAAATCAGTGGCTAGGCCCTGAATGGTGATGCTTTGACCAGAAGCACCTTGCAGCGGGATAGTAGGCAAATTTTCAATGGTAGGTCCCGAAGCATCAATATAAGGCTGACGGGATGCTTTCGCTGCATAAATCATTGCGGGTAAATTATCTGGCCAAATTGTATTTTCAAAAGCATTACAACTTGAATAAAAACCACTTTCGCCCAATTCAATGGTATAGGCAGCCACACCTAATTTTCCATAAGCATTGTCATCAGATGCACCATCAGCACCACCAAGTGATGCATTGGATTGCTCAGGGCGGTAACCAGTAAAATAAGACATGCGTCTTGCTAAAGTTTGCAATTGATCATGGTTTGGCGCTTGACCTATACCATTATCAAAACCCCAAGGGAATAATGTCAATTCAGCCACATTATGAATATCCAAATACACACCCATTTTAGTCAATGGAGCCGGAGTTACCATGTCATCTGGACGTTCATCTGTAAATAATGTACTGATATAACTGTCAATGGCTTCAGTCTCTGGCTCGCTTAACAGTTGATCACCTCTGAATGCCGTGCTACATGATTGACCGCTAGAGCCTGAACCCTGATTCCACTTGAATTCAAAGTTCCTGTTCATATCAACACCTTGTTGATTGCCATTAAAAC
>JAUIHY010000062.1 GCA_030432115.1 Gammaproteobacteria bacterium
CAACTCGGAGAAGTGGTTGACCAAATTCACGTGCCTGTATTGGCTTATGGACTACGCACTGATTTTCAGGGTGAACTGTTTGAAGGCAGCCAATACTTGCTGGCATGGGCTGACGAACTCAAAGAACTAAAAACCATCTGTCACACCGGCAAAAAAGCCACCATGGTGGTTCGCATTGACGATCAAGGCAAAGCCATCAAAACAGGTGCTCAAATACAAATTGGCGGCAATGAACGCTATGTTTCTGTTTCGCGCGCAGAATACAAAAGGATTTTCCTTGATGAAGGCAGTATCAAGCCTTCTCAAATTTCATTACCATTGGACGACCTATGAACATAATTTTTTGCGGTACACCCGAATTTTCTGTCACTGCCTTGCAACACTTAATTGCCGCTGGACATCAGGTCCAGGCGGTATTTACCCAACCAGACAAACCCAAAGGGCGTGGCCAAAAAGAGCAAAAAACACCGGTCAAATTGGAAGCGGAAAAACACGACATTCCAGTATTCCAACCCAAAAGCATGAAAAGTGAAGTCACTCAAGAATTGATTGCTTCTTTTGAATGCGACCTGATGGTGGTGGTGGCCTATGGTTTGATCATTCCACAAGCCGTGCTCGACATGCCTAAGTACGGCTGTTGGAACATTCATGCTTCCATCTTACCGCGATGGCGTGGTGCGGCCCCTATTCACCGTGCCATATTGGCTGGTGATCAAAAAACCGGCATCAGCATCATGCAAATGGAAGCTGGCCTTGATACAGGCCCTGTGTATCGAATTTACCCGACTTCGATTGAACATGATGACACTTCACAATCCTTGCATGACCGTTTGAGCGTCATGGGAGGCACCGCCATTGTTGACTGCATCCAAGCACTGGAAGACAAAACTTTGGGACAGCCCGAAACGCAGAACAAGGACTTGGTCACCTATGCCCATAAGCTGCAAAAATCCGAATCCATCATCAACTGGCACCAACCAGCGGCAGTGATAGAGCGTCAAATTCGCGCCTTCACTCCTTGGCCCAGCAGCAGTTGCGAAGTGGCTGGAGAAGGCATGAAGGTGTGGCGTGCCGAAGTGATTGAGAAAAACAGTAAAAAAGCCTCTGGAGAGGTGGCTTTTGCAGACAAGAAAAACCTCTATATTCAATGTCATCCCGGTCAGTTGTCACTATTAGAAGTCCAAAAACCCGGCAAAAAACGCATGCCTGTGGCGGCATTGATGGCCAGTAAACCATTGTGGTACACATGAAAAACAACCGCGTCCTTTGTTGCCAAGTTTTGTACCAAGTGTGCTATAAACACCAACACATCAAACCCGCACTGCAGCATGTTTTACCTGTGGAGTTGGCGCCCCAGGATCGGGCATGGATTCAAAATTGCAGTTATCAAACACTGAGAAATCATCAACAAATGCAAGCACGCTGGCAAAAATTTGTCACCAAACCCATCAAAGACCAATTGGTTGACCTGCTGTTAACCATGAGCGTGACCCAGAAATTTGTCATGGATGCACCTGATCACGCCATCGTCAATGAAGCCGTGAAAGCTTGCAAAAAATTGGGCAAGAAATGGGCCACGGGCTTGGTCAACAAGGTGCTCAAAAACACCCTCAATGACACAGACTTTGTGCCCCAAACAGAAGCGCAAAAATACAACCACCCCGAATGGTGGATCAAACAACTCAACAAGGATTGGCCCGAACACGCCCAGGCAGTATTGCAAGCCAACAACCAAAAACCACCCTTGTGGCTGCGCGTCAAGAATCCTCAAGCCAAGCTTCCCAGAGGACAAAAAAACAGCGCATTACCACAAGCTTGGTTATGTGAAGAATCGTCTGCTGACATTGGCCACCTGCTCAGCAACGGCGATGTATCCGTCCAAGATGGTGCCGCGCAATATGCAGCGGCCTTGTTGGCACCTCAGGCCGGTGATAAGGTATTGGATGCCTGTGCCGCTCCGGGTGGTAAAAGCTGCCACTTATTAGAATACCAAGCTCACATCACATTGGATGTGCTGGAATTAGAGGCCGACCGCATGGCCCTGGTAGAACAAAACCTAAAACGACTGAAGCTCAAAGCACATCGGTTGATGGTGGCTGACGCCGAACGACCTGAGCTGTGGCACCAAGGTGAGCCCTATGACAAAATCCTCCTGGACGTACCTTGCAGTGCATCTGGCGTGGTCAGGCGCAATCCCGACATGAAAGTGTTGCGACAAGCCGGTCATATCAAGCCACTGGTTGATCTGCAACAGTGCATTTTGGAAGCTCAATCTCAAATTCTCAAGCCAGGTGGCCGTTTGCTGTACGCCACCTGCTCCATGTTCAAAGCAGAGAATGAAAGGCAAATTGCCAGATTCTTAAAGGGCCATCCTGATTTCAAAGAAATCACCATCACCATCCCTGGAGCCATTACTGGCAAACATGGTCAACAGTTAATCACAGGCGTTAACCAAATGGATGGCTTTTATTATTGCTTATTGGAGCGCAGTATATGAAGTTTTGGCTGCTTCTTTCTTTGTTGTTTGCGATGGCTTCTGCCCAGGCGGGTGACATCCAAGTGGTCAACATATCTCAACAATGGGGTACTTCGATTCTGAGCATCAAGCCACAATTCCAAATCAACACCTCAGAAGTGATCGACGAGGCCATCAATAGCGGTATTGAATTGACTTTGATCGCCAAACTGTACGGTCAAAAAAAGCGCACATTCTGGTTTGATGAAACAGTCAGCCAACAACAAATTGGCTTTCAAATCCGTTATTTTTCACTCAGCGGTCAGTACCAGCTGCACAACACCACCACAGACGAACGTCACAGCTTTGTTTCTTTGCTCGATTTGTGGCGGCACTTAGAACACAACACCCAGTTTTCATTGCCTAAAAAAGAAGCCGAAATGGCCAACTACTTGTCGCTGCGATTGCGATTGGATGCCGGCGCCTTGCCTTCAGCCATGCAACTGCCTGTGCTGCTATCCAGTGATTGGCGATTCAAATCAGACTGGTACCACAGCGACATTTTGAAAGCGAAACAGCAGCCATGAATGTCCGATTGAAGCAACTGTTAACCAAATCCATCCCCATATTATTACTGATCAGTTCTGTGCTGATGGCTTTGTATTTTCTGATTTTTGCCATTCAAAGCTCCGATCAATTCAATCGCATGTACCTGTGGTTGTTTGGCGCCTCAGTGCTTGCTGTGGTTGTGTTGGTTATTTTGATTGCGCAACGCATTGTGTGGTTGATACTCAGACGCAAACAAAACGAACCCGGAATACAGCTGACCACTCGCATGGTGTTGATGTTTGCTGGTTTGTCTTTGCCACCAGTGATTGTGGTTTACTTCTTTGCCAACTTATTGGTAACTCAATACATCGACACTTGGTTCAATGTTGAAACTGACAGCGCCTTGAATGATGCCATTGAATTGGGCCAAATTTTCCTCGACACCCAAACCAAAACGCACCTCAATGCAGGCAAGGACATGGCCGATCAATTGTCAGAAATTGATGCATTGAGGCAAAGCATTTATTTGGACCGCCTGTTGGATGATTCGCAAGCCTCATTGTTGAGCTTACACAGCAGCGATGGACAAATGTTGGCTTCCAGCCAAATTGATCCGATGAATTTTCAGCAGCCCATTCTGCCCAGCCGGGTTGTGAATGAAGTCAGCAACAACCGCAGCTACGCCCGCATAGAACCTTATGGTAACAAGGAGTTACAAATTCGCGTGGCCATACCTATTGAGAATCAAGCAGGCATCAACATTGGTCAGAAACGGGTATTACAAGCCCTTTTCCCTGTGCCCAGCGAATATGAAGCCCTGGCACACAACATCGAAACACAATACCACCAATACAACAAACAAGCCTACCAAAGACAGCAACTAGAAAACACCTTTGTCATTATTTTAACTGTGGTTTTGTTGATCAGTGTGTTTTTGGCCATGCTGCGCGCCTTTTCTTCAGCCAGGCGTTTGGTGGCCCCCATCAAATCCTTATCTGAAGGCACCCAGGCCATCGCGGAAGGCGATTTCAGTCGCATCATTCCGGTAGAATCAAATGATGAATTGGGCTTTTTGGTTCAATCATTCAACAGCATGTCCACAGAAATTGCCAGCTCAAGCGCTTTGGCTCACCGCGCCCAGTCCGATGCGGAAAGCCAAAGAACTTATCTGGAAAAGGTGATGTCACACATTTCAAGTGGTGTGATCAGTATCGACCAAGATCAGTTGATCAGGCTCAGCAATGAAAGCACCAACCGAATTTTGCATTTAGGCCAACGCAGTTTGATCAATCAGAACATTGATTACTTGGCCATGAAAAACCCAACATTATCACCCTTGGTTGAATTGATAAAAAATAAAGTCAACGCCAAAACATCGCACTGGCAACAAGAAGTGCTGATTGCTGAGGATTCACTCAGGAGGGTGTTGTTGGTGCGTGGTTCCCACATCAGCCACGAAGAAATTGAAGGCGGAGCGCATGTGGTGGTGTTTGATGACCAAACCATCATCAACCAAGCACAAAGGGATGCCGCTTGGAGTGAGGTGGCCAGGCGCTTGGCACATGAAGTGAAAAACCCACTGACTCCCATACAGTTATCTGCTGAACGCATGTTGATGCGATTTTCTGGAAAATTATCCAAAGAAGAGGATGAAATACTAAATCGAGCCACCCAAACCATTGTTTCACAGGTGGAAAATTTAAAAACCTTGGTGAATGCATTTTCAGATTACGCAAAACCACCCGAACTGAAAAAAGAACTGGGTGGCCTCAATGACTTGATAAATGAAATCATAGATTTGTACGCCATTTCCCACCCTGGCATTGTTTTTGACATCGACTTACTCAACCCTGAGCCCAACCTGCTTTTGGACAAAGGACGGATGACACAACTGCTGACCAACTTAATCAAAAACGCCCAAGAAAGTGTGGATGAAGGTGAAGTTAACATTTCCATTCAAACAACAGAAAAAGAAAATCACTTGCAATTAAGTTTGAAAGACAACGGTCATGGCTTTAAACAAGAAAATTTGGCACAGGTCTTTGAACCTTATGAATCCACCAAAACCAGAGGATCAGGCTTGGGTTTGGCCATTGTCAAAAAAATTGTCGAAGAGCATGGTGGAGAAATCAGCGTTCACAACCATAACCATGGCGCCTTGATCGTCATTTTATTGCCTGTTGCATAGGACAAACATGAAAACACAACTACAAAAAATGAAACAACTGCCCGCCATTGATGTTGGCCAAAGAAAACAGTTGCTCAAGACATTGGCCCGCACCATTAAAAAACACAAAAAGCGGGTCATCACAGCCATCAGCAATGATTTTTCTCATCGCAGCAGTCACGAAACGTTGTTGGCTGAAATTATGGTCAGCTTGGAAGAAATTCACCACAACATCAAAAATTTGAATGCCTGGGTCAAGCCTCAAATACGACACAGCAATTGGAAGTTTTACCCATCTAAATGTGCGATTGTGCCACAAGCCTTGGGTGTGGTGGGAATCATGGCCCCTTGGAACTATCCTTTTAATTTGGTCATGGCACCCTTGGCTGCCGCCATCAGTGCGGGCAATCGTGTGATGATCAAACCATCAGAAATGACTCCGTTGACTGCTCAATTAATCAAAGACATCTTGGCCGAAGTGTTTGATGATGAGCAGGTACATGTGGTGCTTGGCGATGTCACTGTGGCCAGTGAGTTCAGCCAACTGCCTTTGGACCACATCTTGTTCACTGGCTCGACTCCCGTCGGGAAAATCATCATGCGCAACGCCGCAGAGCACCTCACACCTGTGACCTTAGAGCTGGGTGGTAAATCTCCCGTCTTGATTGATGAAAATTACCCTTTAGACAAAGCGGCCAAAAGCATAGTTGGCGGTAAGTGGTTCAATGCCGGCCAAACCTGCATAGCGCCTGATTACATATTGGTCCATGAAAATCGCAAGGCGGCTTTGCTAAAAGCACTGACATCTTCGCTACAGAAGGCCTACCCTGAATTGAGCAGAGAAAAGGACTACAGCCACATCATCAACCCAGCACATCACCACAGACTAACCCAGCTGTTAGCAGACCTGGATGCGCAACAATTGGTGGCACCTTTTGGCACCGAAACCCGCAACCAAATGATGCCTCCGATATTGGTTGACAACCCAGCACCTGAAACTGCGCTGATGCAGCAAGAAATTTTTGGCCCCATCTTACCCATCATCAGTGTCCACTCCATGGATGAAGCATTGCAATTCGTTAAACAAAGGGCACGCCCTTTGACACTCTACTTATTCAGCAACCGCCAAAGCACCATACAGAAAATTCAATCACAAACCCTTTCTGGCAGTTTGGCCATCAATGAAACCTTGGTTCAGTTTGCCCAAGAGGGCTTGCCTTTTGGCGGCGTGGGTGCCAGCGGCATGGGTTCATACCACGGCATTCAAGGTTTTAGGGCCATGAGCCACATGAAATCTGTGTATTACCAATCACGTTTGAATGTTAATTTTTTGGCACGTGCCCCTTTTAAAAACTGGAAAGAAAAAATCATTAAATGGTTATAACGGGCATGTTCTGAACCTTTTGTTGATTGCTTATAAATTTAAATAAAATATAAACATCCAAGACTAAGTGTTTGAAATTGTGAATTTTTGTGGCAGAATAACCTATTATTGAGCCTGCTTTTCCCCTTAAGCAACACAACTGCAATGAAAATTTACATATTAGAAGACGATGCCGACCAAGCACAACTCATTCAACTTTGGCTGAGTGAGCATGACCATGTCAGTGAAGTTTATGCTTCAGGCAGGGCTTTGATTGATCAATTGCAAGTACAACAACCTGATTTATTGATTCTTGACTGGAACCTGCCCGGCATTTCTGGCATGGATGTTTTGCGGTGGATTAAATCCAATGGTCACGATGACATTCCCATCATTTTCAATTCTGCCAGAGATACCGAAGAGGCGGTGGTAGAAGCATTGACCTTAGGTGCCGATGATTACTTAACCAAGCCCATTCACCAAGCTGAGCTTATGGCCAGAATCACAGCAGTGAGCAGACGATACCAGACTGAAACACCCAAGATGGATACCGCGCCTTATCAATTCTTCGACAATCAGAATGTCATTGAATACCACGATGAATCCATCGAATTGACTGAAAAAGAATATCAATTGGCCAAATTTTTGTTTGGAAACTGCGGCCAAATAGTCAGTCGAGATGTGCTGCTTGAATCCATTTGGTCAAAATCACCCAGTTTGTCAACACGAACCGTAGATACCCACATCAGCCGTTTGCGTAAAAAATTACATTTAGACGGGAACAATGGTTGGAAACTGGTATCCATTTATCACAAAGGCTATCGCCTGATTAAACTTTAAAAAGGAAACATCATGTCAGAAAAAAGCAATTCAGTTGACCAAATCAGAGACATCCTTTTTGGCGAACAAACCAAAAAAATCGAAAAAAAATTCAGCCAACTTGAAAAAGACATTGCCGCTCAATTCAACAGCATAAAAAAGCAACTGGATGCAATGAACACCCACATCACAAACAACATCAACACCGTTGAGAAAAACCACGACAGCAGCATGAATCAACTGGTTCAAGACCATGAAAAACACCTCAACGCTGTGGAAAAAAGCTTGGCCAATAAAATCATAGACACAGAAGCCAGCATACTCAATGAATTACAAAACCAAGTAGAAGACATCAATAGTCGCATCACACAAAAACGAGATTTGGCGAAATTATTAAAACAATTGGCAGACCAAGTCAGCGAGTAAAGCACTGATGAGCACTGAATATGAAAAGCTCAAAACGCTGCTTTTCAAAGATGAAATGGCAGATTTATCTGCTTTTCGACAGCTGCTGAATGACGACGACGCCTTGGCCAAAAAACTCAGTCAAGTGCTCAACCAAGCCAGTGACCTAACTCTCAAATCAGACCCCAGGTTCAAGGAAAAATTCACGCCCAGCAACCCAGAAATATACCTCAGTGCCCTGAAAAAAGACCCCAAAGGACTGATGGCATTATTAACCCCCATCATTTCACCCGCCATCCGCAGTGCTGTTTTGCAAACCATGCGACGATTCATATCTGAGGTGAACAACAAATTGGAAATGGGCTTTTCATTCAAAGCACTCAAATGGCGTTGGCAAGCGTTCAGAACAGGGGTTCCTTTCAGCGAAATCTTGTTTGAAAACACCATACAATACCAAGTCCAGCAGTTGTTGTTGATCGAGAAAGAAACTGGTTTATTGGTCGAATATGCTGGGATGGAGGAAAGTTTAGCGCAAGACAAAGAAGCCATGTCTGCCATGTTGACCGCCATCCAAGATTTCGTCAGCGACTCTTTGTCCTCTGATACCGGCACTTTGTCGGCAGCTGAGTTGGGGGATGATGTGCTTTGGGTTTTTCCTGGCAGTGAGTACAATCTGGCCGTGCTGATCAAAGGTGCTCCCTCTGGACGATTGAGGGACCAATTGGCAGATTTATTGAGCCAAATTCACATCAAATATGCTCAAGACTTTAAAGACCAAAACACATGGAATAACCACCTGGCAGCACGCCACGACCTGTCCGAACATTTAATTCAAAAAGACATTCAAACAGAAAAGCATATCACCCTTTGGCCATGGCTATTGATCTCTGTCCTGTTGCTCTCTTGGCTGGCTTTCCACCACTACCAAAAACAACAAAAAATAGACCACATGTGGCAACAAATAAACGCCACACCGGGGTTGGCCATTGATCACCTTGAACTGGCAGGTGATCAGTTTTTGGCCACTGGATTCAAAGACCCACTGACCGATGTTTCCCTACTTCAATCGGTGCAATTCAACACCCAAGCGTTTTATTCCATGGATGAAGCCTTGATTATTCAACGGGCTGCTAGTTACGTCAATGACCCCAGTATCAAGCTCAATTTTTCTCAAGGCACATTGACCTTAAATGGTCAGACAAACAACAAAAGTGACTGGTCTGTTTTGAAATTAATCCCCGGTATTTCCAAGGTCCTTGACCTCACCCAAAAGCCGGTAGATTTGACTGATTTATTGACTCAATTTTTAACTAAAAACCCTCCGGATGAGCACCTGTCTTTTGAAGTCAAAGCACAACAGATTTGGGTAACAGGCGAGACTTTGGCAAGTGATTGGGAATCCTATCAAGACTTGCTTCAAAATGCTTTTACTTCAATCAACACCGACGCAGTGGAACTGATTCCAAGCCGTTCGAGCCTGATACATTCGATCAGCAACCAACCTGTGCTGATCAAAAACCTCAGCCAATTGGATTCAACAAACAAAGCGCAACTGCAACAAATCATCACATGGAACCATCAATTAACAAAGTTCCATGGCGGCGGGGTGCTGACTTTACACGCTAAAAGTGACTGTCAAGGCTCGATAGAAGAAAGCATAGAAAATAACCAACGCCGCCTGGCGATGGTTCAGGCGTATTTGCAACAATCAGGTGTCGATACACAACAAACGCAAGCATTGATTGACTCTTGTGAGTCAATTACAGAAACAGTGGATCCTAATAAAATAGGGGTTTGGTTCGAGATTAAGTGATGTTATCTAAAAAAATATGTATGGTAGGGCGCTTTGGCGTTGGTAAAACTTCTTTGGTTGACCGCTACGTCAAAAACCATTTCTCGGAAAAATACCACACCACTGTGGGTGTGAGTATTTCGACAAAAATTGTTGATGAACACATCAAACTCATCATTTGGGACATCGCAGGATTTGAACAAGAAAATCATTATGTGCCCTATTTACGTGGCACACATGGCCTCATTTATGTTACAGATGCCACCAACCCATCATCTGTTGACACCCTTTTGACCATCCAAAAAACCAATCCCCAAATAGCTGATGTTCCTAGCATTTGTTTCATTAACAAAAAAGATTTAATTGAAGAACGACAATGGCAATCGCAACAAGATGATCACATCAAAAGCATCAGCAAACAAAGCATTTGGACCAGTGCCAAAACCGGTGAAGATGTGGAAAAAGGTTTTATCCTGCTGTCCCAACAATTCAAGTGAAGCTGCCTCCAGACATTCAAAATCAGTTACTAACACAATACCATTTGACTGATTTTTTATTAATCGAATTGGACCATCAAGGCCAAGTTCTGGACTATCAGGGCAACCAAAAACTGTTGCCAGAATTAACCATCAATACCCCCATTCAAGACCACATCTTGGCTTTGGCCACTGAAACTTTCGACGAAGATTTTTTCATCCCTTTTTACCACTTGTCTGATCAACGAGTCATTGATTTGCACCATTATTGCCGCCATCAAAGACACCATTTGGTTTTGTTACCACAAGACCAGGTATTCAGAGAAACTCAACTCAAGCAACAAGTGGCTTTGGAGACACAGTTACACAACCAAAATTTAGAAAGCATGCTGGTGGTTCTGCAACAAACACAAGCGCAATTGCAGCAATTGAATCAAGACAAGTCATTTTTACTTTCGGCTTTGTCACATGAAATGGGCACCCCCCTTAACAGCATCCTAGGACATGCTCAAATGGGTATCAATGATGCAACCAGCGCATCACAGGCATTGACCGTCATCCTTAAAAACGGCCACCAATTGCAAAACATCATCAACCAAACCTTGAATCTCGATCGCGACCAACGACAAGGTAACAAGCAATCATTTCAATTGCTCGAACTGTTACAAGAATTGCATGACAATTTATTTCCCTTGGCCAGCTTCAAAGGGCTGACATTCGACATCAATTGCGCAGCTCATGTGACCCTGTATGCCAACCGAGCTCAATGGCAGCAGGTCCTCACCAACCTCATCACCAATGCCATCAAATACACCCATCAAGGTGGCTTGAACGTCACTGTTCACACCCAAGCTCAAGGCTTATTGGTTGATGTCACGGACAGCGGCATAGGCATCAGCCCCGAATTTCAAGCCCGACTATTTAACAGTTGGGAAAGAGAGCACAAGAACCAAGCCAAAGGCTCAGGGATTGGTTTGGCCATTGCCAAAATGTTGGCAGAAGAAATGGGACTCACATTGCACTTAAAACACACGTCAGATCAAGGCAGTTGCTTCCGCGTCAGTCATCTCACATATCGGCACCAAATCAAACAGGTGCTGATCATTGAGGACGATGAGGACTTGCGCAGGCTGTTTGTCTATTACTTACAACAATTAAACTTACAGGTGTCAGAAGCGGGTAGCTGGGAAGCGGTTCATTCGCGGTGGTGTACCCAAAGATTCGATGCCATCCTGACAGATCGCCACTTAACAGACGGCCAAGCCGATGACCATTTGAAACAGCTAAAACAAATGGCCAATCAAGTTCTGGTAATGACTGGCAACCCAAGTCAAAAACAGGTGAATGCATTAATACAACACGGCTTTGATCAGGTGCTGGCTAAACCGCTTGATCAATCACAACTAGAACAGGCCCTGCTCAAATAGGCGTGTCACTAATGGCACATGCGATTTTTCTGCCAATGGTTTATCATAATTA
>JAUIHY010000063.1 GCA_030432115.1 Gammaproteobacteria bacterium
CCACACAATATACAGTCGGTGTGAATGTCTCTGGCCTGGCAGCCGGAAACTCTGTTGTGTTCCAAAACAACGCGGGTGATGACTTGAATGTCAATGCCAATGGTGTCAGCACGTTTGCCACGGCTTTGGATGATGGTTCTGCCTACAATGTGACGGTACTGACCCAACCCACCATGCCCAACCAAACCTGTGTGGTGACTGCACCTATGGGCAACTTGGCTGGAGGTAATGTCGAATTGGCTGTGATGTGTACCACCAACCAGTACGATGTGAATGTGAATGTCACAGGATTGGCCGCGACCAACTCGGTCAGTTTCTCTAATGGTGGAGATAACTTAACCATCAGTGCCGATGGCACACAAACCATCACTACAGCAGATGATGGCACCGCTTTTGATGTTGACATCACAGTACAACCTGATACACCCGACCAAGTCTGTGGCTTTGACAATGCCGATTCAGGTAACTTGGCAGGCGGCGATGCCACAGTGAATGTCAGCTGTGTCACCACACAATATACAGTCGGTGTGAATGTCTCTGGCCTGGCAGCCGGAAACTCTGTTGTGTTCCAAAACAACGCGGGTGATGACTTGAATGTCAATGCCAATGGTGTCAGCACGTTTGCCACGGCTTTAGATGATGGTTCTGCCTACAATGTGACGGTACTGACCCAACCCACCATGCCCAACCAAACCTGTGTGGTGACTGCACCTATGGGCAACTTGGCTGGAGGTAATGCCGAATTGGCTGTGATGTGTACCTCTCAATATGACCTCAGTGTGACTGTTTCTGGGTTGGCAGCAGGTAATTCGGTTGTGTTACAAAATAGTGGTGGAGATGACCTGACTATCATGTCCAATGTGACTGGTACTTTTTCAACAGCAATTGATGAAGGCTCATCTTATAATGTCACCGTGCTTTCACAGCCCACAGCACCAAATCAAACTTGCGATGTCACAGACCCTATGGGCAATATGAATAGTGACATTACCTTATCAGTTAATTGTGTCACCAATACCTATTTTGTTGGAGGCAATGTAACTGGTTTGTTGAAAAACAGCATGGTCATTCTTCAGAATAACATGCAGGACAATAAAATCATCACGTGTAATGGCCCATTTGCCTTTAATACACCACTAGATGATTTATCTGCTTATTCCGTCACTGTGTTTTCACAGCCTCAGTCACCGATTCAAGAATGTACACTTTCACAAGAGAGTGGCTCCATATCAGGTGATGATGTGATATCCGTCGCATTAGATTGTGATTTCATGGTCAGTGGAGACTATATTTTCAGCGATGGGTTTGATGGTTCACCATTCTGTGACCCTAATGATTAAATAATAAGTCCCCTCAAAAACCAATGCCCGCTTTTTCATTGAACAAGCGGGCATTTTTTTATGCCAATGATAAACCTTAAAATCAGAATTGTTTTTACTGTTAAATTGAGCCAAGTGTTTCGTATAATTGAGCAATGAAACTATATTCAGTAGAAGGAAACAGGCAAAAGCTCGATGCAGGCGCCATGTTTGGCAATGCACCCAAGGCTTTGTGGTCGCGTTGGGTTGATGTGGATGAGCACAACCGCATGGAGCTGGCCTGTCGCGGCTTATTGGTCACAGGTTTGAATGGCAAGAATGTGCTGTTTGAAACTGGTGTGGGCGATTTCTTTGAACCCAAAATGAAACAACGTTTTGGTGTTTATGAAGAAGGACATGTGCTTTTAAAGTCACTGGCTGATTTAGGGTTTTCACCTGAGGATATTGATGTGGTGGTGTTGAGCCATTTGCATTTCGATCACGCCGGTGGATTGTTAACCTCATGGCAAGAAGGTGTTGCTCCTGAACTGGCCTTCCCTAATGCCGAATACTTGGTTGGTAAAACACACTGGGAACGTGCCACCCACCCACACCCCAGAGACCGAGCATCATTCATTCCGGTATTGCATGATCTGTTGATTGAATCGGGACGGTTGCATTTGGTCGATACCGAGCACCATGAACTATTGGGTGATGCGGTGCGTTTCGAATTTTCTGAGGGGCACACCATTGGTTTGATGCACAGCATTGTTGGTAACTTGGTTTTTGCCACTGACTTGATTCCAGGTTCTGCTTGGATTCATGTGCCGATTTCTATGGGTTATGACCGCTTTCCTGAACAATTGATTGATGAAAAATCATTGTTCTTGAAACGACACTTGGAAGCAGGTCACCGCCTGTTTTTCACCCATGACCCCGATTTTCCTGTCGCCGACATTGCATTTGACAACAACAAATACAGCGTCAAAAACACCACCAAACAACTCAAAGAAGAGGTTTAATATGTTACACATCACCGCACTTTATGCATCCATCTTGGCACTGATTTTATTGTGGCTGGCCTATAACATTGTTAAATTCAGACGCAGTGAAAAAGTTGACATTGGAGATGGTGGCAGCAAAACAGGTATTCGCCATATCCGTGCCCAAGCCAATGCCATTGAATATGTGCCCATCACATTGTTGTTGTTTGCTGTTTATGAAATCAACGGTGGATCCTTTTATGTGTTACACACCATTGGTGCTTTGATGGTCTTCGCTCGCATCATTCATCCATTGGGCCTGGTCAGCACAAAAGGCGTCAGCTTTGGTCGTTTTTATGGCACCTTGATTACTTGGCTTTGCATCTTGGCTTTGGCCTTTCTGAACATTTATCACTTCGCAATCAACTTATGATGAAATCACTTTCTTTGTTGGGGCTGTTGGTCGCAACAACTGCTGGCGCCACCCAAACAGACAAACAGCAGCAAAACAGCTGGTACCAACAAGGACAAGAAACCTTGGCCAAGCTCAAAGCACAAAAAATCTTTCCAGAACAGGCCAAAAACGTGATTTTTTTTGTTGGCGATGGCATGAGTTTATCAACCATCACAGCAGCGCGCATCTACCAAGGTCAATTGCAAAGCAAGGACGGTGAAGAACACCATTTGAGCTTTGAACAATTCCCCTATACGGCTTTATCCAAAACCTACAACACCAATTTACAGACACCCGATTCTGCCGGCACCATGACCGCCATGATCACCGGTGTCAAAACCAAAGCGGGTGCCATCAGCGTTGATGAAACGGTGCAAATCGGCGTCTGTGACCCGAAAGTACCACGATTGACATCACTGCTCACCCAAGCAGAAATTGCTGGTATGAAAACAGGTATCGTCACAACAACGCGATTGACCCATGCCACACCTGCAGCAGCCTATGCCCATGCGGAAAAACGTGGCTGGGAAGCCGACAGTGACATGCCCAGAAAACAACGGAAAAACTGCACCGACATCGCCAAACAATTGATTGAGTACCCCCATGGTGATGGCATTGAAGTGACCATGGGTGGTGGACGCAAAAACTTCATCAACAAGAAAGCTACTGACCCTGAATACCCAAAAGAAAAAGGTGAGCGCAAAGATGGCTTGAACTTGACTGAAATTTGGCAAAAAAAACACCCCCAAGGTCAATACGTTTGGAACAAAACACAGTTTGATGCCATTGACATCCAGTCAGCAGACAAACTGCTTGGATTGTTCGAACCCAGTCACATGCAATACGAAATTGAGCGCAATAGTGATGGTTCAGGTGAGCCTTCATTGGCCGAAATGACCCAACTGTCCATTGATTTTTTAAGTAAGAATGACACACCCTATTTTTTATTGGTTGAAGGCGGCCGCATCGATCATGGCCACCATGCAGGTTACGCAAAAAAAGCCTTGCATGACACAGCGGCCCTTTCTGATGCGGTTAAGGCCGCTTTGGAAAAGGTGGACTTGAATGAAACATTGATCTTGGTCACGGCCGATCATTCTCACACCATGAGCATGAGCGGTTATGCCCAAAAAGGCAACCCAATCCTGGGTAAAATCAAAATACCCGACGACCATGGCAACCACTCTGAAACATTACAAAAAGACAGCCAGGGCAAACCCATGACTACCTTGAGTTATGCCAATGGCCCCGGTTATGTGAATGGTGACAAAAGACCAGATTTAACCCACGTCGACACCGAACACAAAGATTACAAACAAGCCGCCACCATACCTTTGTACTCTGAAACCCACTCAGGCGAGGACGTTATCATTTATGCCACAGGCGCTGGCAGTCAATGGGTGCGCGGCGTGTTGGAACAAAACATGATTTACCACATCATGAAATCAGCCATCGAACACCAGTTATCACCAAACAACAAAGGAAATTAACATGTCTTTGGCCAGCCTACCCAAAGCCGAACTTCACATGCACATCGAAGGCAGTTTTGAGCCCGAATTGATGTTCAAAATCGCAGAACGCAATGGCATCACATTGCCTTACGCGTCGGTTGAAGAGTTGAAGACCAAGTACGACTTCAATAACCTGCAAGAGTTTTTGGACATCTACTATCAGGGCTGTGCCGTTCTGATTACTGAACAGGATTTTTATGATTTGGCATGGGCCTATTTACTCAAAGCCAAGGAAGACAATGTCGTCCACACTGAAATCTTTTTCGACCCACAATCGCATACCGATAGAGGTATAGACTTTGACACCGTGATCAATGGATTTTACCGAGCTTTCCAGGACGGAGAAGCCCAGTTGGGCATCACTTTCCGTATCATTGCTTGCTTTCTGCGCCACTTACCTGAGCAGGCAGGATTCGATATTTACCCCGATATTTTGCGCCACAAAGATAAAATCATCGGTGTAGGCCTAGATTCATCTGAAGTGGGTCACCCACCTGAAAAGTACCAACGCATTTTTCAAAAAGCAAAACAAGATGGTTTTAAAATTGTCGCCCATGCCGGAGAAGAAGGGCCAGCGGAATACATTTGGCAAGCTTTAGACCTATTGGAAGTAGACCGCATAGATCATGGAAACCGCTGTTTAGAAGACGAACAATTAGTACAAACCATAGTCGATAAAAATTTGGCCTTGACCGTTTGCCCATTATCTAATCTGAAACTCTGCGTCGTTGATGAGCTGAAAAACCACCCCATCAAAGAGATGTTAGCCAAAGGCTTGAAAGCCACCATCAATTCAGATGACCCGGCTTATTTTGGTGGCTACATCAATGATAATTTTAGGCAGTTGAAACAAGCCGTTGGCTTATCTGACACTGAAGTCAAACAGCTCATCATCAATTCATTTGAAGCCAGCTTTTTAAGTAAACAAGAAATTGATACACATTTAAAAAATGTAAATGACCAAGCTGATTAGAAAGCCATTCAGTTTTTATGATTTATTCGACCATGCTCTCTGACTGATGTCATATACTATTAGGTATTGGTTTATTCAAATTAACCAGTGTCTTCAACTATAGGAATTAAAAACTATGCATGATTTGATGTTGCTGTCTATTATTTGGGTCAGTGTGTTTTTTGCGGCCATTTTGGCACAAGTCACCAGATTAACGCCGGTTTTGTGGTTTTTATTCTTTGGTACATTCTTGGTTAATGTGGGATTGCTTCCTAAAGAATTACCAGAATTTATAAAAGACCTGTCAGAGCTTGGCATCATTATCATCATGTTTGCACTTGGCTTTGAAGAAAACATGCACAAATTCATCAAGAGCATCAAGCGCTCTTGGGGCATTGCTTTTTTTGGGGCTTTGATTCCTTTCTGTATTGCTTATTTATTGTCATGGATGTATTGGCATGATCCTAACATATCACTGCTGTGCGGACTGGCAATGACAGCAACGGCTGTTTCTTTGACCATGGTTTCACTGAAATCTGAAGGTTTGAATACCACGCCCGCCGCAACAGGCATCATGACTTCAGCAGTCTTAGATGACATTGCCTCTTTGGCATTGGTCGCTATTTTAGTTCCTATAGCTGCAGGGGAAAGCAATTTCAGCGTCACTGGTATTGGCTTCATCATGGGCAAAGCCATTCTATTTTTTATGATTGTGGTCATCATAGGAAAGTGGTTGTTTCCGACCAGTACGGGTTGGGTAAAAAAAGTACCACTGATTGGCCAAATAAACCTGCGTGGTTTACTGTCGATGGCACAAGGCGAATACGTTATATTATCGCTGTTGTTAATTGCTGTATCTGTCGGCTTACTCGCCCATGAATTTGGTTTTCACCCCGCCATTGGGGCTTATATGGCTGGTTTGGTTATACGAAGTGAATATTTTGATTTTCACCAAGAACATAAAAAAGACTATTATAAAAACGCCCGTGAAATCATTGATAACGTCGCTTTCACTTGGATTGGTCCTGTGTTTTTTGTCACCATGGGCACCCACTTAGTCTTTGATATGGATTTATTAATCAATGTCATCCCAGAGGCTGTTTTATTATTTGCTTGCCTGTTTACTGGACAAATTCTATCAGCAGGCTTGTCCGCCAAATATACAGGTCATTTTTCATGGCCAGACAGCTGGATGATAGGTTTTGGGATGCTGGGTCGAGCAGAGCTGGCTTTTGTGGTAATGAACATTGCTTTTATCCAGTATCAAATTTTCACCCTCGAGGTTTTTTATACTTTGATGATTACAGCTTTTCTGCTTAACATTTCAGTGCCAATTACCATCAAGTTCTGGAAATTAAAATTTCATGACACAAACACCAAGTCCAATGTAGAACCATAATAAAAAAGGCCGGCTTAATAAGCCGGCCAATCACCCCATTAATTGCTTTATTTTTCCTAAAACAATCAGTTTTGTTCAAAACCATTCATGAATATCAAATCATTATCCCAACGGTACTCGTCTGCGCCGATGTCATACGTACCATGTAAGTTCGTTACATTCGGGTCATCATAGTTACGGCCCTCAAAGTCCATGTCATATCCCAGTTCAACAGTTAAAGGTTCGGCAGCATAACAGTAATCAATCGCTGGTGATGTTGGCTTGATGTGAAAGTCATTTGTTAGCGGATTGATAAATTCCGGATCATCAATTGTGACAGTACCACCGGCTGAAAATGAACTGGTTTCATGTGCTATTACACATTCAAAATCATGCGATGCCGCATTGGTAGTTTTTGACACATCTACACTTTCTTGAACTATCGAAGAATTCATTGCAAATATCCCGCCACTGTTATGAACAACCGACTCTGTTATTTCATTACTGGCAATGGTTACATGATTCAATGAAATGGCTGATGCCTGGTTAACACCGCCATTAATATAAAATAAATTGATTCCCGGAAAGCTGTCAGTTCCATTCTTGACAATCATGCTGCCTTCTATTTTTAAGACCCCATCCAGTGAAGCAAATCCAATCAAACCATTGTCACCTAGAAGACCGTTATGTTTGATGTTTGCATGCAGTACAGTTATTTTTCCATTTTGAGTAGCCGCAAAAACACCGCCTAAATTGCCTGCAGTGTTGCCACGGTAGTCGGTACAACTGCCTGGTGTATGGCACGGATTTGCCAATGTATTGGCTGCATAACTTGTGAATTGGCCTTGATCAAATGCTTCAACGGCTCCACCAGTATGACCCTTGTTATCTCTGAACTTTGAGTTCACAGCATTTACAATAGAAAATTCGCCTGAAACACTAACACCGCCACCACTTCCAGATCCATTACCATCACTGCCTGCTTCATTCCCTAAAATTTCAATGCCATTCAGGTTAACAATAGAACCATCTGCAACTTTTATGCCTCCACCATCTCCAACTGAGCTGTTGTCCTTAACTTTTACAGGTGCGAATAAGTTAGCTTTACAACCCCCTGTTATCAAAAGACCACCACCTGAATTCGAAGTGTCATTATCTGAAATTAAGCTTTCTCCTTGGATATTTAAAATATTTTCTTGGCCCGCACAAATAATTCCAGAACCATCATTGGAACTAACAACCACATCTACAAAAGAAACATTATTGTCACCACCAAAAATAAAAGCACCTACATTATCATTGTTTATTAAAGTGACATTTTCAACATTCAATTGAACATCGGCAGTGGACATCAGGCCTGAAGTGCCATTTCCAATAAGTAAATTACGAATATCAACACTTCTTTCTTCGCTGTTGCCTGAAACCGAAACCACAGCACCGCTACCACCACCATCTATGACGGCTGATGATAAATCTGTGATGTTATTATTGGCGCCTGAACAATCAGCATACCCACCAGTCAGCACCATATTCCTGTCATCAATGGTGATATTTTCGTTATAAACTTTATCACTTGCTATGCGAATGACATTACTTAGCGTACTGTCTATGGCAGCTTGGATACTGCTGTAGTCACAAGTTCCACCATTACCAACAGTTAAGAAAGGTGCGCCTTGGATTTGATTGTCTTCAGCATGTACTTGTAAAGCCAATGCTGCGGTTAAAATTAATAATTTATGTTTCATGATATTTCCTCTTTAGATTCGTTATGTCAGAACCACCGAGGAAAAAATTAAAAACGGGTCAATTATTTTTTATTTTTACAAAATAACTTTTCAATGCCAAAGCCATCTTTGGATTTTCTGTCCAGTATTGCTCAAGCCATTGTTTGTGTTTACCAGCATCTACTCGGGCAATATAGCTTAGTAGATGCCAATATATTTCAGGAAAAGGTTTAAAATCAGTATGTTCAATGCAAGCAGCGAATTCATTGACTTTCATGCGCGCTTGTTTTGTATTCATGGACAACATGGTTTGTGCCAACTCATATCGACACCTTGTGTCAGACTCATGCTTCTCTACCACCTGCTTAAACCAGTCTTCAGCTTGAGCTATACGCCCTGCCAAAAAATTGAATTCTGCAAGATAGAGCGTCAAATCGTATTGCGCTTGATGAGTTTCACTATCCAACTGGTTATGTGTGGCCAAAGTTTGTTCTGCCGTTTCTATAGCTGCACCCAAATCAGCAGCATAAAACTGCGTCATTGCCAATGCTTCTAAAGCCCATGCCAAATCCAAAGAGGGTAAGTTACTTCGTCCTTTCACCACATCCACAGCAGCCTGTCTTTGAACCACTGATTCACCATAACGCAATTGTTTATAAAAAAAGAAGCCGTAATTGGCATGATAAATAGAGCGGAAGTCTGTATTGTTTTTTCCTTCGTTATTTAGAAAGTCTAAACACAAATCAAAATATTTTTGTGCCGTTTCAAAATCCCCCTGATGTGTTGAAAACACTGCTAAATCACTGTAAATATCAACTTTATCTACGGCGGCTTTATTCAGTTTGTTCATCAGGTCTAAGGCCGATAATGCAGTACTTTTAGCCTCTTCCCTTTTGCCTAAATTCATCAACACACTGAATTGACTGGTTAAAATTCGCAAACGCATTTCATCACTATCAGCTGCTAGGTTTGAAGCCGCCAAATCCAGAAACTTAAAAGCTTCTTCGTTTTTGCCTACCCTTGTTGCTGTTGCAGATGCTGTAATTAACAGCGATTGACAAGAATTATTTTTTGCTCCCAAAGCATCAATACATTCTGAATATGCTTGATCGAATGCCGTCAAAACAGAATCAAAATAACCCAATGAAAACATGCTGCTTAATAATGAGGCCATTAACTCAAATCGTTGCTTAGGCATGTCAACCAAACCGCTTTTTAATTCCTCAAAGCCTTGTAGCAACAAATCTTTGGCCGTCAGCTCCGTTTGGCGATTGTCAGGATTGGCTTTTAAAAATATATTGGTTAACAGCGTTGTCACTTGTTGAGATTCAGCCGCTTCTTCAAGCGCCAACTGTTTTTGAAACTCTGCTTCTCTGGCCAAATTCACTGAATAAAAAGTGGCATAAATAAGCAACAATGTAGCCACAGTGGTTACTGTAAATACGGCCTTATGCCTTTGTACCATCTTTTTGAAAATGTACCATGGAGAAGGTTTTCTGGCCATCACGGGCCTGTTATGTAAATAATGACGAATATCCTCAGCAAACTCACCAACACTCAAATACCGCTGTTGAGGATCTGGAGCAAGCGCTTTGTGTAATATATTCTCGATATCACCTTTGAGCCTGTCACTCGCAATGGTGGTCAGCTGGGGGTACATGGCTTTGGTTTTACCTGTTTGTTTTTTGAAGGTTCTAAACTGGCCTGAAACCACATTTTGATCGCGCTCTAAACCACTTTGATGAGGATAAGGGTGATAACCTGTCAATAACTCATAAGCCACCACAGCCAAACTGAATACATCACTGCTTGTCGTGACCTGCTCTCCTTTGATTTGCTCAGGGCTGGCATAACTTCGTGTCATGATTTGGGTCGCTGTTTGAGTCAAGTGTTTATTGTCCCCGTCCAATAATTTTGCAATACCAAAATCCAACAGTTTGACTTGATTCTGCTCATTGACCAAAATATTATTCGGTTTCAAGTCGCGATGCAGAACCAACTGCTGATGGGCATAAGAAACCGCCTCACAAACCTGTAATATCAAACGCAATCGGGCTCGTAATCCTAATTTTTTGTCGATACAATATTCAGCTATGTCTTTGCCTTCAACATATTCCATCACCAAAAATGGTCGACCATCTTCTGAAGTACCGCCATCTAACAATTGCGCAATATGGGCATGATTGAGTTTGGCTAAGATTTGTCGTTCGTTCTCAAATCGTTTGACCATAGAAGCTTTCACTTGAAACTGTGAAATTTTGATGGCCACTTGTTTTTTATAGCTGCCATCGGCGCGTTCGGCCAGGTACACATGGCCCATACCACCTGTGCCAATGGGCTTAAGCAAACGGTAAGAACCCAATTGAGGCGTCTGTCCCATTTGAACTTGTGCATTTTCAGCACCCCAGTCCTCAGCCACTTCTTTGATGTTTTCGGGCAAAGTCGTATCACTTTGATCTGCCTGAATCATGCCTTTTAGTAAAGATATTTGAGCTTCAGTTAACAAAGATTTTTGTTCAATTTCTGCTAATTTGATATCTTGCGCTTCTTTTGAAAGGTCGGCTAATTGCTCAAACCAATTTGAGATTTGCTGAAAGCTTGAATCAGACATAGGGTAATTAAGACATTTGTGTTTTTAAAAAAGCTCGTGCGGTACGCAAAGAACGTTTAATCGAGCTTTCAGAACAATCAAAGCTGCTTGCCAACTCTTTAAGATTCAACCCACCATAGAATCGCATCACCACCATTTTTTCTAAATCCGCATCCATGGCCGCCAATTTTTCCATTGCCGCATCCATAGCGAGAATTTGACTCAAACCCATGCTGCCAGTGTCGGCACCATCTGAGTCAATTTGTGTGATACCCACTTGCTGTAAACCGCCACCATGTTTTTCGGCATTTTTCTTACGCGCGTAATCAATCACAGTGTGCCGCATGATTTGTGACATCAGAGCATAAAAATGACCACGAGATTGAAAGTGAAGCGATTGCTTCTCATAGATTTTAATGATGGCCTCATGAACCACCGCATTGGTATCCAATGTGGCATTTTTACGACCCGAGCGCAAAGCATGGCG
>JAUIHY010000064.1 GCA_030432115.1 Gammaproteobacteria bacterium
CAGTCAAAGTTTCTGTATCTAAGGATAAGTCCTTTACATTCAGATCTGAGGGCTCAGGTAATGAACCTATGGCTTTTTCTGTGGCACCAACTTGCGCTTTACATCGTGCAATAATCCACTCAAGAACTCGCATATTGTCGCCAAAACCTGGCCACATGAACTGACCTTCTTTGTCTTTACGGAACCAGTTCACTGTGAACACTTTAGGCAGCTTCTCAGCCTTGTCTGCAAAACTGAGCCAGTGACCCCAATAGTCTCCAAAGTGATAACCACAGAATGGTTTCATGGCCATGGGATCGCGCCTCACCACGCCCACTTCACCAGTTGCTGCTGCTGTGGTTTCTGAGGCCACAGTGGCTCCCATCAACACACCATGCGCCCAATCTCGTGCCTCGGTAACCAATGGCACCAAACTGGCACGCCTACCACCAAAAACAATGGCATCAATAGGCACACCTTGTGCTGCTTCTGCTTCTGCAGAATAGCTAGGGCAACGTTTGGCTGAGACTGTGAATCGTGAATTAGGGTGCGCACCTGGTCCTGATCCATCGAATGGATTGCCTTTCCAATCAGTTTTAGGCGTTCGGTCATCCAGGCCTTCCCACCAGGGTTGACCATCTTCTGTTTCTGCCACATTAGTGAATATGGTTTCTTTGTACAACATCGCCAATGCATTGGGGTTGGTGCCTTCTGAAGTGCCAGGTGCCACACCAAAAAAACCAGCCTCTGGATTGATGGCCCACAATCGCCCATCTTCACCAGGGCGCATCCAACAAATGTCATCACCAATGGTGCTGATTTCCCAACCATCTTTGACATAACCTTCTGGCGGAATCAGCATGGCCAAATTGGTTTTACCGCAGGCTGAAGGAAATGCCGCTGCTATATATGACTGTTCACCTTGTGGGTTTTTAATACCCAAAATCAACATGTGCTCGGCCAACCAGCCTTCTTGTCGCGCCTGGTAACTGGCAATTCGCAAAGCATGACATTTTTTACCTAACAAGGCATTGCCACCATAACCCGAACCGTAACTCATAATGGCCAGCTCTTCTGGAAAGTGCATGATAAAACGTCGTTCTGGATCCAGCTCACCTGTCGAATGCAATCCTTTAACAAAACCACCTTCACGCTCAATTCTTGCCAAAGCTCCTGAACCCATGCGCGTCATCAAGCGCATGTTTTGCACCACATAGGCACTGTCAGTGATCTCAACACCACAACGTGAAATGGGCGAGTCAATCGGGCCCATACAATAAGGAATCACATACAGTGTACGCCCTTTCATACAGCCTTTGAACAACTCATCCATTTTGGCTTTGGCATCAGAAGGTGCCATCCAATGGTTATTGGGACCGGCATCAGCTTCTTGTTCAGTACAAATAAATGTCAGGTGCTCAACTCGGGCCACATCTTCTGGGTCCGATAGGTGCAAATAACAATCAGGGTGGGTTGATGGGTTTAATTTTTTGAATGTGCCGTCTTCGAGCAACATTTGATTGAATTGAGCATTTTCTGCTTCGCTGCCATCACACCAGTAAACTTGGTCTGCTTCGGTGTGGGCGGCCACTTCTTTGACCCAATTGGCCAATGCTTGATTTGAGGTAGGCATGGTGATGAAAACCTTCAGTGAAAAATTGGTCGCAAACCTTAACTGTTAGCGCTCAGAAAATCAAGACATAAGCCCAAAAAGGCCATTCAAACCGCTAGCGAATTTATTGCGATTACTTGATGCGCGAAAGGATGCCCTCTAACTCATCTGCATCATGATAATGGATGACCATTTTGCCTTTGCCTTGTGATTTGGCATGGATTTCAACGCGGGCACATAATTTTTCAGTCAATGATTTTTCCAAATGCAAGACATCAGCTGATTTATTCATCATGGCTGTTGCTTTTTTAGGCTCTGGGTTTTTGTGCTGTTTGACCAACTGCTCAGCCTGCCTGACCGTCATTTTTTTGGCGATGATTTCAGCAGCCAACTCATTTTGCGACGGCGCTTCTACAGATAACAAGCAACGCGCATGACCCATCTCCAACAAGCCATCGTTCAACATGCCTTTGACTTTGCTGCTCAAATCCAACAGTCGCAATAAATTGCTGACCGCCACCCGCGACCTGCCCACAGCCTCAGCTGCTTGTGCGTGAGTCAATGCAAATTCATCAATCAACCGCTGCAATGCATTGGCCTCTTCCAAAGGACTTAAGTCTTCGCGCTGAATGTTTTCAATCAACGCCATGGCAATGGTTTGCTGGTCATCAACCTGCTTGATTAACACAGGCACCTGTCTTAATGCGGCCAATTGTGCAGCCCGCCAACGGCGTTCTCCAGCGATGATTTCATATTTTTGCGAGGTCAATTGGCGCACAACTATAGGTTGAACTATGCCCTGTGCCTTGATAGATTCTGCCAACTCAGCCAACTTCTCCTTATCCATGATACTGCGCGGTTGGTACTGACCCGGTTGCAACATCTCAATATCCAAGGATTGCAGCTCATTATCCACCCCCGAAGTGGATCTTTGACCCAACAAGGCATCCAGCCCTCGACCCAGACCCGTCTTCTTGATTATTTTTTTCTTGCTTGCTTTTTTCTTGGCCATTTTAGTTGTTTTATTATCTGACATTGTTTCTCCTCAAAACCTCACTGGCCAAACCCTTATAAGCCACCGCACCACGAGACAAGTGATCATACTCCAAAGCCGACTGCCCAAAACTAGGCGCCTCTGCCACTTTAACGTTTCTGGGCACCACAGTGGTAAAAACTTTTGAGCCAAAGTGCTCACTGATTTGAGCCGCCACTTCATTAGCCAAATTGTTTCTGCCATCAAACATGGTCCTCAACAACCCTTCTATTTCCAAATTTGGATTAACCGTTTGCTTGATTCGGTCAATGGTATCCAACAAAGACGTTAAGCCTTCCAACGCATAGTATTCACATTGCATAGGAATCAGCACAGAGTCAGCAGCTGCCAAGGCATTGACCGTCAAAATACTTAAAGATGGTGGGCAATCAATCAAAATATAATCGTAACGATTGGACAAGGCTTCAAGCTGAGTCGTTAACATCAGCTGAGGCTCTTCATACTCCATCAAAGCCAGTTCAGCTGCTGTTAAATTGGTGTTTGAACCAATTAAGTCAAGATGATCTGCTTGAATCACGGCGTCTGTCGCCTCACATTCTTGTAACAAAAGCTCGCATGCAGACACCGCCAAATCTCGAGAGTCCACACCACACGCCATGGTTGCATTGCCTTGCGGATCCAAATCAATCAACAACACCTTTTTTTTCAACATGCTCAAGCCCACTGCCAGATTGACCGTGGTTGTGGTTTTACCTACGCCGCCTTTTTGATTGGCGACAGCTATGATTTTTTGTTGATTATTCATTTGATTTTATATTGATACAGCATTCTTTGTTCATTCAAATTAGGAACCGACAATTCATCTGCTTGCACCAAACCAAAGGTTGATTTCGCTTCCAAGGGCTCATCTCTTGGCCCTTTCATGGCCAAAAATCGGGTCGATTTGTCACCCAAGTGTGCCGTCCATGATAAAAATTGATTCACTTCTGAAAATGCACGAGATATTACCACATCAAATTTTTCTGATGGCGAATATTTTTCCACACGATCATGAATGACAGTAACATTATGCAAACCCATTTCACGTTTAACCTGCCTTAAAAACCTGGCTTTTTTTCCCACCGCATCCAATAAAAACACAGCTATATCAGGCCGTACAATGGCCAACAATACACCCGGGACACCCCCACCTGTGCCCACGTCAATCAGGCGTTTATCTGATTGCAAAATGAACTTATGCGCTGACAAACCATCCAAAGCATGATGGCTCACCATTGACTCTAAGTCTCTGATGGCTGTTAAGTTATAGGCTTTATTCCACTTTGAAAGCAGTTGCAAATATTGCCAAACCGGAGAGACAAATTCGTTTGCTATCCCCAACGCTTCTAAACCTGGGGCCAATAAATTTTGTTGTAACTTTTCCAAATTGGTATCGTTCATGTAAAAAAATGCTTAAAATGTGACTTTTAACCCATGATTTAGGGCCTCAGTGTGAGTAAGCTGTATGAATCAGAACACTCTATAAAGCTTCGCCCTCATCTTATCAAAACTAAACACGATTGAATATGAATTTTGACAAAGCCAGACACAACATGGTGACACAGCAAGTGCGCTCATGGGATGTGATCAATAAAGACATTTTGAATGCCATGCTACAAGTACAAAGAGAAGAGTTTGTCCAAGTAGCCCAAAGGAAATTGGCTTTTGCCGACCTCAACTTACCCATTGGTGACAATCAAAACATGATGAAACCAGTTATTGAAGGTCGTATGTTGCAAGCCGCTGACCTGAACCCGCAGCAGGAAGTCTTGGAGGTGGGCACAGGCAGCACTTATGTCACGGCTTTGTTAGCCCAACTGTGCCATCACGTGACATCCATAGACCTGAACAGTCAATTCATTCAAGCAGCAGCATCCAAATTAAAAGAAAACAGCGTCAGCAACGTCACTTTGATTGAAGCCGATTTTTTTAATTTTGATAACCAACAAAAGTTTGACCGCATCATCATCACTGGTGGTTTACCAGCTTTACCAGAATTTGTATTCAATTGGTTAAAACCTGGTGGACAAATTTTTGCCATCATTGGCAAACAACCCATAATGGAAGCGCGCATGTATACTGAGGCAAATGACTACATCAGCCATTTTGACACCATAGTAGAGCCGCTAATTAACAAACAACCCACCCAAAGTTTCGAGTTATGAACATGAGAAAAACACTTTTAGTCAGCGCCTTGCTGACAGCATCCGTTTCGCATGCTGAAAATTTAGTTGATGTTTTAAACATTGCTTTAGACAACGACCCAACATTGAAAGCGGCACAGTACACACAACAGGCCAGCGAAGAGAGCAAGAAGCAGGCTTGGGCAAATTTTATGCCACAAGTCAGCGGCGCTTGGAACAAATCCAAGTCCATCAACAACGAGTCAACTTTTGGCTTGTTTGGTACCGTTGAATCTCCAGATTCCAGCTCTAAGGGGTGGAGTGTCACCCTCAACCAGACCATTTACGATCACCGCAATTTTTTGCGCTTGCGTCAAGGTGACCTAGACAAAGCCAAAGGCATGGCTGATTATGATGCTGCAGAACAAGATTTTTTGATTCGCGTTTCTCAAAGTTATTTTGATGTACTGACCCAAATTGATGCCGTGTCTTTTGCTGAAGCAGAAGAAAAAGCCATTCAACGCCAATTGGATCAAGCTGAGCAGCGCTATGAAGTGGGCTTGGCGGCCATCACAGACGTCCACGAAGCCAGAGCACAATATGACGGCGCCAGGGCAAGCGTCATCAACGCAAAAAATCTATTGGACGACACAAAAGAAGCCTTATTTGAAATCACACAGATGCATTTTACACAATTAGACTCGCTGCCTGAAGACATCGAACAAATGACTTTAGCAAACAATGAATTGTCTTATTGGGAATCTTTGGGCTTAGAAAACAACCCCAACCTAGGCGCAGCTAAAATCACAGCTGAATTGGCTGAACTAGACTTCAAAACCCAAAGAGCTGGCCATTTGCCCACGGTGGGTTTGCGCGCCACACACAGCAATGACACCAATAATGACATCACACTGGCCTCACCTGACGACCCTGAAAACTTTATTACTGACGACAGAAAATCTGAAGGACAAAGTGTTACCTTGTCAGTCTCCATTCCTATTTTTTCTGGTGGTCGAACCAGCTCTTTAAGTAAGCAGTCTAAGTTGCGTTACAAAGCAGCCATGCAGAATTTGGACAAAACAAACCACTCTACCGTCAGAAGCATTCGTAATGCTTTGCACAACGTGGAAGCAGGCTGGAGCTCTGTACAAGCCAGAAAATTAGCCATGGTGTCAGCCAAAAGCGCTGAAGAAGCCACCACAGCAGGTTTTGAGGTCGGTACCAGAAACATTGTTGAAGTATTGAATTCTCAACGCGGCTTATACCAAGCCCAACGTGATTATTCTCGTGCCAAACACGATTATTTAATGAACATTTTGCAATTGAAACGAGCCGCTGGTGTGTTGTCTCAACAAGATGTGACCGGCATCAATCAACTACTGTCTGCTGAATAAGATCACGCAGTTGCTGTAAATCTTTTTCAGCAATGTCTATGATTCTGAAGCCCCCGAAGATCAAATTGGTCTTTTGGGGCTCAGCCCAAACACATTCCACACCTATGGGTGCCTTGAAACCCAACTCAGTAATCACCAGCTCTAACTGAAACACATCTCCCACAGCCATCGCCATTCGGCCAGCCAATAACAAACCACTTTCAGACAAATTCACCACCTGGGCAAACTCTTCATTTGTCATTTGATTAATCACATGCACTGTTTTTGGCATGGAAGCTCTGGCATGCTTTCTTTGGTCACTCATGAACCCAATCTCCTAATTGGCAAACTTCTTCAAACGTGCCATCACTTTAGATAAGGCATTTTGAAAATAACTTTTCTTTTCTATCTCAACTTTGACAATGCTACCACGATGCACATCAATGGCCACCCGAGGCAAATCCATTTTGTCTGGATGGCGACCCGTTAAGTCAACAAACAAAATTTTCTTGCTTAAGGTACTCACCCAACTTAATTTTTTACGTACTTTTTCTCTTTGGTTGGATGAAAAATCAAACAAACTCCCATAAGGCGTGGTAATCAACTTCTCCATTTGAACTTTTTCATCATCAGTTAAATCCCTGATTTGTTCTATTTTCTTCTCATCTTCATCGGAGGTCTGTATTTCCCTGCCCTTTTTGGCTTCTTCAATCGACATCACCTTTTTCAATTCTGGCGTAGGCAGATCAAGATTTTCTGGGCGACTTTCCCAAGCGATACATGCATGGATATTGTCCTTGGTGCTCTGCCGATCCCTTAAGGAAAAGCCCAGTTCATCCATGGTCTCATCCAGCATGTGCATGGCCTGTAATTTGTCTGGACCTTTGAGTGTTTTGGCCTCTTCTCGGTTCCCCATTTTCGCCAGTGAAGATGCGGCCTTGATCTTTTTCTTCCATACATCAGAATCCTCACCCTCGCGCAACAAAGTTAAGGTCAATGCGTCTTCCCAGACATTTTTCAATATGTCTTTAACAAATGGAATTTGACACGCCTTCAACCACGAATCCATGTGCTCATTCACTTTGGCCTTGGTGATGTCCATTTTTTCTTTACCTTTGGCGGCACTGACCCATTTTCTTTCAGCCAATAAAGCCCTTTTCTCTTTCACCTTAAGGTATTTGTCTAATTCGGATGCAGCTTTATCAAAAGCCACACCAGAACCATCGAATGACTTGGCCGCGGAGTCACTGAACTGATGTACTTTTTTTATCACTTCGGTGCCATGCCATTTCTGCGAAGATTCTACCAGCAACTCCATATACCTTCTGGCTGGATGATTCGCATCCGTGAAAAACGTGTCGTCATTCACTGCCAATCGCAACAAGGGTATGTTGATGGTATTAAAAGATGAACGGATGTTGCTGTCAATCTGCTCATCGGTATCAATTTCATCATAAACCATACCCATCAAATCCATGGTCTGGCTTTGTTTGGCTGTTAACTCTGGATAAAAATTTCCTGTGTTGTTTTTAACTTGATCTGCCAACTGTTCTTTTAATTGTGCCATGTTTTTGCTGTTGGCCTTGACACTGGTCTGCTGACTGAGTTGAATCAGTGCTTGATCAAATTCATTGTTTTTAACTTGAGCTGCTGCATTCACCTCACGTTTGGCGCCACCGCTTGGGGTCAACATTTTGAAAATTGACTCCACCAACTCTTGTGTTTTGCCATCATATTTTGGCGTCACTTGACTGGAAGATGCGATTGGTTTTTCTTGGCTTTCTGCAGTTACTGGATCCTGTTCCACAGCTGACTGAGTCTTTGTCTTGCTGTCCGCTTCACTGTCCGATTTTTTCTCATGTCCCACAGCTTGTGCATACTGTGCCTTAATATTGGGCAATATGCCAGCATCAATAAAAACCTGATTAATCTGTTGATAAACTGTATTTATCTCACCACCCAGAATACGGGTCAACGTCTCTAAAACCATGACTTTGGCTTCAGTATCTAATTCCACCCTATTCATGGCATTACTTAACACCCACACCAGTGCAGGGGGTGAAAATGGCATGTTGCTTTGATCAATTTGACCGCTGCCATACAGCACATTCATGCGTTTTTCCATGGTGTACAGCTCTCCATGGGCAATGACCTCTAAAGAAGAGTCCATCTGGGTCAAGGCCAATGTGATGCTTAATTCTTCCTCTGCAACCAATGAGAGTGCTGCCGGAGACTCGGCCTTTTCTAGTTGTGCAGAAATAAAATCTGGCATGCCTTTAACTTCTGTTTTCACGGCAATCGCTAAATCTTTTCCTTTGTCTTTTAACTGACGGTACCAAGAAAAAAAGTTTTGCTCATCTTGGTTTGAAGTGGCGTTTTCAGCCTGAGAAAATAATTGTTTCAGCACCGATAACAATGCGCTTTTTAAATGCGAGGTTAAATGTTGATCAAACACCTCAATACATTGCTTTATGATTGTGTTTTTATCCATGTTTTATAACTGTTTCAAACTACTGCAAGTCTTGTACAAATAAGAGCGATACCATTCAACGCATTCTTTTGATGTTTTCATCACAAGCTGTTGACATGAATTTTACTGAGGCAACCGTTGTTTATCAGCACTTACCTAGGCTCCTTATGATCAAATTGGCGCACTTTCATCCCCAAAAGCACACACACCCAAGGGATTAAAATACCCGATACCATTCAATTATGCAAGTAATTTAAACATCCATGGACATGCCAAGAGGTGCCAATAATTAAGACTCTGGCCGCACGCATTGACACCGTGGCATGACTTTTAATTTTCCTGTTAAGAAAAGAATCCTTTCAGCAAGCCTGATCCTTTTTTCATGACATCAGAAACATCCAGATCACCATCTCCATCGGCATCCAATAAGCTTTCCAACATGCCCAGTTGCGGCTGCTGTTGTTTCACTTTGTTTCGCTCACCAGCCAACAAATCTTGCAAGCCGCTCACATCCAGACCTTGTTCACGCTTGGCTTGACCCAATGCACCCATAACCACTGGTGCCAATGAAGCCAAAATATTACCCACATCTTGACCACCCAGTCCACTGGCTTTTGCCAACCCTTGGTTCACTCTATTTTGCTTACCACCAAGCACGTGACCTAAAATCTTTTCTCCCATGGACTGGTGACTGCTTTGACCAAGTAAACCACCCATCTGGCCCAATATACCGCCATCGTGATCTTTATCTAATGCGTTGGCCAGCGCATTCGCACCTTCACTTGATTGTGAATTTTTTTGTAATGCCGACAACAACATAGGTAAGGCCGCAGCCACTGCACGCTGAACACCTTCCTTGTTACCGCCTGCTTGTTTTGACATGCTGTCAATCAACTGTTCGCCCACACTGCTTTTGATTAAATCTAAAATACCTGACATCTGAATTCTCACTGTTAAAACCTTAAAATAGCTCAACAAACAGAATACCGCAAGTCAACTATTGCAAACTTCATCGCTAGGGTTCAACTCAACATAAAAAGGCCACTGATTACAGTGGCCCATCATATTTATTTATAGGGTATCAGCATCAGTTGGCTGATTGGTCCTCAAATACTGAGCAAAAAATCAAGTCTGCTGGGTCAGGTCCAGACTGGTTCAGTGTAATGATGTATTCATTGGTCAAACCACTCCAAACAGCCATATCCCATCGACAATCTCCATTAAAGTCTGCAGAAACTACCGATATGGGTAAATTAGGTCCTAATCCTCCAATGATTCCAAGCAAGTCCGTTAACAGTTGTCCAACGGTGTTCACCAAGCCTCCTAAACCATCACCCAGCAATACATTCGCAGAATTATCTCCTATATTAATTGTTATCGCGTCTTGGTTACCATCACCATTGATATCAGCCATCACCAAATCTGATGGCAACAATCCTACGTTTACCGATGTGCCCGTACCATAGGTGCCATCACCTAACCCCAAGCGAACTGACACCAATCCCAGCACTTCATCCAAGACCACTAAATCTGGGAAGCCATCATTGTTGAAGTCATTAAAGTAAATATTACCTGTTGGCAAACTACCAATGGACAAGGCAGGTGATGACAAGCCCCCAACTCCGTCTGAAATAGCAGTATAGAGTGCGCCTAACAAGCCTTTGGCAATCACATCACCGTCACCGTCACCATTAACATCAGCCACATCAATTGCAACAACAGTACTGAGTAAGCCAAAATCTAAATCAACCCGGTTCATAAACCCGCCCATGCCATCATTTTCAAATATGGCTACACGAGAATTTAATAAACCATTAATTGCAACAAACGCATCAACCAGTTCATCGCCGTCCAAATACCCTACTGCAATTTCAACCGTTGATTCACCCAGCTGCAAACCCAAATCCAAAACAGTTTCACCATTAAAGCCTCCCATTCCATCATTGATAGAAAGTGAAAAATCCCCGGAAGCATCTATAGCAAGGAGGTCTTTTAAACCATCTGAATCTATGTCACCAAGTTCAATTGAAACCGGTGTGAAATTCAATGGGATGACAGAAGGATTTGAAAAAGTTCCGTTACCGTTTCCCTCTTGAATCACCAGTTCACTGCTGCCATTGATGGCTAATAAGTCGAAATGATTATTGTTGTTTTTTAAAACTTGGAATTTAGCTGAAATACCAGCGCCACTGACCAATAAAAATACTAAAAAAATGAAGTGTTGTAAGCTGATTGAGCTTGTGTGAGTTTGTGTGAGTTTCATACAATTTCTCCGCAAAAAAAAATGTGTGAGAACATTTTTCTCTGCAAAGGGCTGTCAAACCTTATATTCAATTTATCACATCACATGGCTTTGTTTGTTAACCTTTCGTTATCTTTTAAAAAAATATTAAAACCCTTTTTGTAAGGGAAAAAAAAAGCCCAGCACAAATGCTGAGCTTTCATCAAGTGACAAAATATAAGTTTATTTCACTGGATACATCGGCCAGTTAACACCGGCAAATTTCTCCAAACAACGCACCACTTGACAGCTATAACCATACTCATTGTCATACCAACAGTACAGCACCACATTGTCTCCATCAACAATGGTGGCCAGTGAATCAATCACACAAGCTTGACGAGAACCAACAAAATCAGTCGAAACCGCTTCAGATGAAATGGTGTAACCAATTTGTTGCTGCAAACGTGAATGCAATGATTTGTGTCTCAAAAACTC
>JAUIHY010000065.1 GCA_030432115.1 Gammaproteobacteria bacterium
CGCGGCCTGATCACAACAAATTAAGACGAAACAAAGGTGGACTTATGAATGGTTTGATTGCATGGTGGGCGAGAAACAGCGTGGCAGCCAATTTATTGATGCTGGGCATCTTTATTGCTGGCCTGTTGGGCTTTGGTCAAATGGAAAGAGAAATGGACCCTCAAGTGAGGTTTCCTGGTTTAGAAATCAATGTCTCATGGCCGGGTGCTTCACCTGAAGAGGTGGAACAACAAGTGGTGGCGCGCATCGAAGAGTCTGTCAGGGATTTGGATTCCATAGAATGGGTGCGTTCTTCATCTCGCGAGGGATATGGTGGTGTTTATATCTTGGCCGAACAAGATGTGGACTTCACCCAATTCATGAACGATGTGAAAATTCGAGTTGACTCAATTTCCACATTACCCAGAGACATTGAGCCACCGCAAGTGCAACAGTGGGTCAACCGAGATGAGTTCATTCGTGTGGCTGTCAGTGGTGACCTTGGTGAGCGAGAACTGAAACGTTTGGCAGAAACCCTCAGGCGCGAAGCAGCACAATTACCAGCAGTATCCATTGTTCAATTGTTTGGTGTGAGAAACGAAGAAGTTTCTATCGAAGTGGGTGAAGCGGCATTAAAGCGTTATAACCTGAGCTTTTCTGATGTTGCCAGCGCCATTCGCAGTGCGTCTTTGAATCAATCAGCCGGCGCTGTGCGCACTGAAGTGGGTACATACCAACTCAAAGTACGTTCACAGGCAGACAGTCAAGCCGCATTTGAAGACATCATTGTGCGCCAAACCAGTGATGGTGGGACCATTCGTGTGGGTGATGTGGCCACAGTTATTGATGGGTTTGAAGACAACCCCATTTTGGCCACCTTAAACGGTGAACCCGCCGTACTGATTCAAGTGATGACCACCGAATTCATGGACATCGTCAAAGCATCTGACTCGATTCGAGAGTGGATTGATAAGCGTCAAGACAGCTTGCCAGCCGGTGCCAGTCTCACTTTGTGGACTGATCAAGCAGAAGATTTCAAAGGCCGCATGCAAACCATTGGTTCTTCGGCTTTGATGGGCTTGGTTTTGGTGTTGTTTATCCTGATGTTAACCTTACGCCCTAAAGTGGCATTTTGGGTGGCAGTGGGCATAGCCACGGCTTATGCAGGTGCTTTTGTGCTGCTGCCTACTGTGGGTGTATCTTTGAACATGCTGTCCACATTTGCCTTTCTGCTGGTGCTTGGAATTGTTGTGGATGATGCGATTGTGGTCGGTGAGGGCATTCACAGTGAATCTTCGAGAATCCATGGTTCTGATGGTCAAACTGGACATGATTTGGTCGTACAAGAGCAATCAATGGACGAATCAGACTTGAGTCTGAAATCAGCCGTATCTGGTGCCCAATTGGTGGCCAAGCCGGTGGTGTTTGGTGTCATCACCACCATCATGGCATTCATGCCTTGGTTATTCTTGGGCGGTTCCACCAGTGAGTTCACGCGCCACATCACATGGGTGGTGATTTTGGCATTGGCCTTTTCATTGATTGAATCATTACTGATTTTGCCAGCCCATTTGGCCAAAATGAAACCCAGAACCCAAGACGGTCGCTTTGGTCGTTTTCAAAAGAAAATCGCCCACGCCATCAGTTCATTTGCCCAAACCAAATACCGAAAAATGGGTCAATGGAGCATCAATAACCGTTATTTAACCGCCAGTGTGTTTATGGGTTTACTGGTGATTGGTTTTGGTATGTTTGGCGCTGGTCTGGTGAAAAAGAGCTTTATGCCTGAGATTGAATCAGATGAAATCATTGTCAATGTGGTGCTACCTGAAGGTGCGCCATACAGCAGGGCTTTAGAAATTTTGGCCCAACTGCAAGCAGCTGAGCAGGCATTGGTTGATGAAGTCAAAGAAAAAAATGAAGGCTCTGGTGAGTTGATTGAAAATTGGTATACCCGATCTCGCAGGGATTCGGTGTTGGCGATAGTCAAATTGGCACCACCTGAAGTGCGGGATATGACAGCCAAAGATGCCTCCATCAGGTTGCGTGAGTTGATGGGCGATGTGCCTGATGCCAAAGAAGTATCGGTACAATACACTCAAAACAATAGTGACCCTGGTTATGAATTGTCGATTCGACACCCTGATTTGGACGTGCTGAGACAAGCCACCAAGGAGTTGGAAGATCAGCTGCGTACCTATGAGAATTTATACGATGTCAGAAACAATTTAGAAGGTGCCTCTGAAGAAATTCGCATCACATTGAAACCTGGGGTTGAAAAATTGGGCTTGAGTTTGGCAGAGGTTAATAATCAAGTGAGACAAGCTTATTTTGGTGAAGAAGTGCAAAGGCTGCCGCGTAACGGTCAAGATGTGCGGGTCAAAGTCCGCTACCCAGTGGAGTCCAGACGTTCGATAGAAAGTTTAAAAAACTTCTATGTCAGAACGGCAGACGGACGAGAAATGCCTTTGATGTCAGTGGCTGAATTGGAATATGCCCCAGGTATCAAGTCGATTCAACGTTGGAATGGTAACCGGGCAGCCAGAGTAAGCGCTGACTTAAAAGAAGATGTGTCTGGAGACATTTCAGAAGATTTAGAAGCCAACTTCTTCCCCGCATGGGAAGCCAAATACCCTGGCATCATGCGTGGCTCCATTGGTCAAGCTGAAGGTCAAAAGCGCTTTGTCAAAGAAGTGATGGGCTTGTACTTGATGGCTTTCTTTGCCATGTACGCTTTACTTGCTGTGGCATTTAAGAGCTATGCCCAACCCATTTTGATTTTGATTGCCATCCCATTTGCTTTTGTTGGCGCCATTGTGGGCCATGCCTCCTTGGACATGACCATGGCGATATTCAGTTATTTTGGTATCGCAGCTGCGGCTGGTGTGGTGGTTAATGACAACTTGGTTCTGATGGATTATTGTAATCGATTGAAAGCCAAGGGCATGGCCGCCAAAGATGCTGTGGTAGAAGCGGGTGTGGCACGTTTTAGACCCATTTTATTGACCTCAGTGACCACCATAGTGGGCCTAATCCCCATGATGTTGGAACGGTCGATACAAGCGGCATTCTTAAAACCCATCGTGGTTTCATTGGCCTTTGGTGTGTTCATGGCATTCTTTGTGACTTTATTTATGGTGCCAGCCTTGTATGGCATTGGTTTGGATATCAAAAATATATTTACCAGAAAATCCAAAGCAGATAAAAACAAGAAAACACTGACATCCGATCAAAACAAAGCACAAACGATGGCCACACAAGAGTAAATTTATTGTTGAATGAAGGGATACAAAGCCGGTGAACATTCACCGGCTTTGTGGTTTGTTGTAACAGAATGGCAGAACAAAACACCCTAAATAACCTTAGAGAACTGCTGTTCAGTTTGTTTTCTTAAGTAAATATCAAAAACCATACAGATATTTCGTATCAATAATCGTCCTTTGCTGGTGACTTGAATTAAGTCCTCAGACCAAGTGATTAAATCATCTTCTGCCAGTTGTTTTAAGGCTGGGATTTCATAAGCAAAATAGTGGTCAAAAACTAAATCAAACTGTTTTGCCAAATCAGCGGTGTTTAATTCAAAGTGACAGCTTAAATCTTGTATCACTTGCCGCCTGACCAGGTCATCTTCACTCAAGGCATAGCCTTTAATGATGGGGATGTGACCTTGATCAATTTGATGGTAATAAGCTTCTAAGGATTTATTATTTTGGCTGAAAGTGTTGTTGTAATAGCTGATGGCACTGACGCCCAAGGCCAGCATATCGCAGTCTGCATGGGTTGTGTAGCCTTGAAAATTTCTGTGCAGTTGTTTGTTTTCTTGCGCCAAGGCCAATTCATCATCAGGTTTGGCAAAGTGATCCATGCCAATATAAACATAACCGGCTTCGTTTAGGGTTTGGATGGTCATGTCCAAAATGGCCAATTTTTCATCAGCCGAAGGCAAATCCTCAAACAATATGCGCTTTTGTGGTTTAAATAAGTGTGGCAAATGCGCATAGTTAAACACGGACAAGCGGTCAGGGGAGAGGGCAATAATTTGATTCAAAGTGTCTTTGAATGAGTCTAAAGTTTGAAAAGGCAGGCCATATATCAGGTCAACATTGACAGATTTGGCACCAGCCACTCGGCAAGCTTTAATGGCATCTAAGGTCATTTGTATTGGTTGGATTCGATTGACTGCTTTTTGAACTTTTTCCTGCACGTCTTGTACGCCCATGGAAAAACGATTAAAACCCAGTTCTGCCAATAATTCTATGGTTTCTGGCGGCGCTTCTCTGGGGTCGATTTCAATGGAATAATCACGTGAGTCATCTTCTATCAAGTGAAAGTGCTTTCGAATCATGCCCATCATGCGGCGCATTTGCTTTTCGGTTAAAAATGTCGGTGTGCCGCCACCCAGATGCAACTGTTCTACGGGTCGATCAGGATGAATCCATTGACTTTGCATCTGCATTTCTTTTTCTAAGTAATCGAGGTATAAATCTGCTTTTTCACGGCGCTTGGTGGCAATTTTGTTACAAGCGCAGAAAAAACACAGGGTGTCACAAAAGGGGATATGAAAATACAGGGATAAAGGGTCGGTGCTATTGGCCTGTGATTGTAAATTAGCTACATGAGTTACCGGCGTGTGACTGTCATCAAAAACAACGGCCGTGGGGTAGGAAGTATACCTAGGGCCTGTGAGGTTGTATTTTTGAATCAAAGCTTTGTCAAATTGAATGGTGTTATTCATCATGTATTGGTTGGTTAGACTGGCTTGCATTTTATCCACCAAGGCAAGAAAAATAATTGAGTTAAATCAATTTTTCGGTATTCGCCCAATCTGTTTTGTTATGCGGCTTTGAACTGACTGGAATTCATTGCTTTACTTGCTTTAAATGACTCAAAACGGCACAATACCGAGGTTCAAAAAACCGTGAGAAAACCGTGTCAGATTTTAAACACATGGCCGCACCGGGTGTGCAGCAATTAAAACCTTATATCCCAGGCAAGCCGATCAGTGAACTAGAACGTGAGCTGGGCATCGAAAACATCATCAAGTTGGCATCCAATGAGAATCCTTTGGGTCCAAGTCCAAAAGCGATGGAGGCCATCAAAGCGGAGATGGATGAATTGGCTTTGTACCCTGATGGCAATGGTTTTGAGCTGAAAAAGGTGTTGGCTGAAAAGCACGGTGTATCGATGGACCAAATCACCCTGGGCAATGGTTCAAACGATGTGTTGGTGTTGTTGGCTGAAGGCTTTTTAACGCCTGAATGTAGCGCGATTTATTCTCAGTATTCTTTTGCGGTTTATCCGATTGCCATTCAAGCCATTGGTGCCACCCATCAGATGATTCCTGCCACACCTTGGGAGGCGGAAAGACCTTTGGGTTGTGATTTACCGGCAATGAAAGCGGCCATTAACGATAAAACGCGCCTCATCTTTATCGCCAATCCAAACAACCCAACGGGTTCATTTTTACAGGCCGAGGAATTGAAATCGTTCATTGCTTCAGTACCCGATGATGTGATTGTGGTTTTGGATGAAGCTTATTTGGAGTATTCGCCTGCTGATGAACAAGTGGATGGTTCTTTGTGGCTGAGTGAATTTGAAAACCTGGTCATCACACGCACGTTCTCAAAAGCTTATGGTTTGGCAGGTTTTCGGGTCGGCTATGCATTGAGCAACCCTGATATTGCCAATGTTTTGAATAGAATACGACAACCTTTTAATGTCAATTCTTTGGCATTAGCCGCAGCTTCTGCGGCAGTGAATGACGCTGAATTCTTAGAAAAATCCATGCAAGTCAATGCCGCCGGCATGAAAGCATTGGAAGCCAGCTGTGACCGTTTGGGCTTACGCTATGTGCCATCCAAAGGTAACTTTTTATTGGTAGACTTTGGTCGAGATGCCATGCCGATTTACCAACAAATGCTGGAACTGGGTGTCATCACCAGACCGGTGGCCAATTATGGCCTGCCCAATTGTTTGCGCATCACCATTGGCAGTGAAACAGAAATGGACCGCATGGTTGAAGTGATGGAGCAAGTGTGTGGCCAATGACAACTCAGTCATGATCAATGTCAGTGAGATGAACAGGCATGACCTGTTTCAATTGAGACATCAACCCGTCTTGCGCGGTCACTTTACTGTACCAGGTGATAAGTCCATTTCTCATCGTTCCATGATTTTTGGTGCTTTGGCCGAAGGCGTGACCAAGGTCAAAGGCTTTTTGCGGTCCGAAGACTGCTTGGCCACCATGAACATCATGCGACAACTGGGCGTTAACATTGAAGATGATAGAGCCAATGGGGTAGACGAAATTCGTGTTCATGGTGTGGGATTGCATGGTTTGAAAGTCGCTGATAAAGTTTTAGATTGTGGCAATGCCGGTACTGCAATGCGATTGTTGTCCGGTTTGTTGGCGGCGCAATCGTTTGAGTCCACTTTGGTGGGTGACGAATCGTTGAGCGTTCGCCCCATGAACCGCGTGATCAAGCCATTGACAACCATGGGAGCTGACATCGTTTCGGACAAAGGCACTGCGCCATTGACTTTCAGGGCGTCGTCTCACATTCAAGCAATAGATTACCTCAGCCCAATTGCCAGTGCACAGGTCAAATCGGCCGTTTTGTTGGCTGGTTTATTTGCCGAAGGTGTGACTTCTGTTGCTGAACCTAAAAAATCTCGAGACCACACTGAAACCATGCTCAAAGGTTTTGGAGCCGAAGTTGAGGTAGAGGGATTGAAAGTTTCGGTCAAAGGTTTGCCGAAATTGATGGCTCAAGACATTCAAGTGCCGGCTGACATTTCATCGGCCGCCTTTTTTATGGTGCTGGGTTTGATTCACCCTGATGCTGATTTCGTGATAGAAAATGTCTGTGTTAACAAAACCCGCGACGGTGTGATTCACATTTTGCAAGCGATGGGTGGAGATATTGTATTGACGAATCAACGCCAACAAGCAGGTGAGAGCGTGGCAGACATTCGAGTGCGCAGCAGTAAGCTCAAAGGCATTTATGTACCACATGATTTGATTCCCAGCGCGATTGATGAATTTCCAGTGCTTTTTGTCGCTGCGGCACATGCGACAGGTGAATTCAAACTCACAGGTGCTGAAGAATTGAAACACAAAGAAAGTGACCGAATAGCGGTTATGATTGATGGTTTGAAAAAATTGGGTGTGAATTGTGAGTCATTGGCCGATGGTGCAGTGATTCGAGGACACCACAATATTGTGTTGAACAACGCTTGTGTAGATGGTCACGGGGATCATCGTTGTGCCATGAGTTTTTTGGTCGCTTCATGCTTGCAGCCGGGCACTGACATTTCAGTCAAAGGTTGTCACAACATCGCCACCTCCTTTCCAGACTTTTTCGAGTTGATGAAGGGTTTGTCAGTTGATACCCAAAGCATCACGCCAGTGATCACCATTGACGGACCATCGGGCGTAGGTAAGGGCACCACCAGTGCCTTGGTTGCTAAGGCATTGGGCTGGCATTTACTGGATTCAGGTGCGATATACCGTGCCATGGCCTTGAAAGCCATTGGTGAGGGCCTCATGCCTGATGATGAAGCGGCTTTAAAAGTCGCAGCCGAGGGCATTGACTTGCGCTTTGAAGTGACTTTTGACTCTGAAATTGCTGTCTTTTTAGATGGCCAGCAGGTGAATGATCAATTGCGCACGGAAGCTTGTGGTGAAATGGCCTCAAAAATTGCGCCAAACAAAGCCATGAGGGCTGCATTACTTGACCGTCAAAAAGCTTTTCAACAAGCACCTGGGCTGGTGGCTGATGGTCGTGACATGGGTACGGTGGTGTTTCAATCAGCACCTTTGAAAGTCTTTTTGACAGCCAGCGCCGAAGAAAGGGCCAAAAGGAGACATAAACAATTGCAACAGAAGGGCGTTGATGTTAGAATCCGCGACCTCTTAAAGGACATAGAAGCCCGAGATTTAAGGGATTCGAGTCGAAAAGTGGCACCCTTGGTGCCAGCAGATGATGCGCATGTCATTGACACCAGTGATTTGAGCATTAAAGAAGTGCTAGGCCAAGTTTTGGCCTTGGCCCAAAAAAATGGGCTTTACCACGGATTACAGTCTTGAACAGGTCAAGCTGGTCCAACAACGAGTGTCAGGCAAACTGACACAGAAAAACAAGGCAAATCGTCTCCTGATGATTTGACCGGATTGAATATAATGAGTGAAAATTTTGAATCAATGCTCGAATTAGAGCTGTCCACCAAAACCATCGTTCCTGGTACCATTGTTAAAGGTACAGTTGTTGACATTGAAAACGGCTTTGCTGTTGTTGACGCGGGTTTGAAATCTGAAGGCGTTATCCCTTTGGAAGAGTTTGGTGCTGACGTTGAAACTGCAGTTACCATCGGTGACGTGGTTGAAGTGGCTCTGGAAAAATACGAGAATGGTTTCGGTGAAACTGTGTTGTCTCGCGAAAAAGCCAAACGCATGTTGGTGTGGGACGAATTGAAAATTGCTATGGAAACAGACCAGATTGTTATTGGTCAAATCACCAGCAAAGTTCGCGGCGGTTTTACTGTTGAATTGAAAGACATCCGTGCTTTCTTACCAGGTTCTTTGGTTGATGTACGTCCAGTACGTGACCCAGGTTACTTGGAAGGTAAAGACTTGGAATTCAAAGTCATTAAGTTAGACCAAAAACGCAACAATGTTGTTGTTTCTCGTCGTGCTGTTGTTGAATCTGAGTACTCAGAAGAAAGAGAGAAATTACTGGATTCATTGGAAGACGGTGCCATTGTTAAAGGTATCGTTAAGAACTTGACCGATTACGGCGCTTTCTTGGACTTGGGCGGTATTGATGGCTTGTTGCACATCACCGACATGTCTTGGAAGCGCGTTAACCACCCATCAGAAGTGGTTGAAATCGGCCAAGAATTGGACGTTCGCGTATTGAAATTCGACAAAGAAAACCAACGTGTTTCTTTGGGCTTGAAACAATTGGGCGAAGATCCATGGAAAGATTTGTCACGTCGTCATCCTGTGGGCTCACGTCACTTCGGTAACGTTACCAACATCACTGACTACGGTTGTTTCGTTGAAATTGAAGACGGTATTGAAGGTTTGGTTCACGTTTCTGAAATTGACTGGACTAACAAAAACATCAACCCTGCTAAAGTGGTTCAACCTGGTGATGAAGTTGAAGTTTGTATCTTGGAAATCGAAGAAGGCAAACGTCGCATCTCTTTGGGTATGAAACAATGTAAGCCTAATCCTTGGGTTATCTTCTCTGAAACTGCTCAGAAAGGTGATTTGATTGAAGGTAAGATTAAGTCTATCACTGATTTTGGTATCTTCATTGGTTTGGAAGGCGGTATCGACGGTTTGGTTCACTTGTCTGACATCTCTTGGATGGAGCCAGGCGAAACTGCAATCCGCAACTTCAAGAAAGGTGACTTGGTTAAAGCCACTGTATTGGTTGTTGATGCAGAACGCGAGCGTGTTTCTTTGGGTATCAAGCAATTGGCTCAAGACCCATTCGGTTCGTTTGTAGCCAGCCATCCTAAAGGTTCTTTGGTTACTGGTGAAGTGATTGAAGTTGATGAAAAACAAGCCTTGTTGGACTTGGGCGAAGGCGTCCAAGGTGTCATCAAAGCGTTTGATGTTGCTAAAGAGCGTACAGACGACGTGAGTGCTGTTTTCTCAGTAGGTGATAAGGTTGAAGCCAAGTTTGTTTCAATGGATCGTCGCAAGAAAGTTTTGGTTCTTTCGGTTAAAGCGAAAGAAACTGACGAGTTGAATGATGTATTGAATGAGTACAAAAAAGGCGCTTCAGGAACTACCAGCTTAGGTGACTTGCTGAAAGAACAATTAGACGACTGATCATTGTCTGATTGAGCTAAAACATCAGGGAATCATGTGTAAATGCATGATTCCCTGACATTTTCTTACAAATTTAACTTTTTATTTTTTTTCCATTCGTTATAATCAAGGGCAATGAAAGAATCTATTACACGTTCAGAACTTGTTCAATTGCTGACCAAAGCCTTTGAAAACTCCGAGTTGACCAAATCCGACATCAACATGTCAGTTCGTGAAATCATCAATCACATGAGCACCACCATCGCCAATGGTGACCGCATAGAAATTCGTGGCTTTGGTAGTTTCACCTTAAGACAAAGAAAACCCCGCATGGGCAGAAATCCAAAAACAGGAGACCCTGTGCCTCTGGGTGCTAAATATGCACCGCATTTCAAGCCCGGTAAAGACCTGAAAGAAAAAATCAAAGACAAAGTGGGTTGTTAAACTTATTGCGCTGAGGGTTCATGCTGTTGCATGGACTGAATGATTGTTTCCAAGGCTTGCCATAAGGCTTTAATTTTATTTTGATTCTGATTGGCATTTTTCAACTCATCCTTTAGTTGCGAAATGGTTTCAACCAATCGATCTGCTGCACAAACTTTAGCCCCTCCCAATATATGGTGCAAATGGTTTTGCAAGGCCGTGGCTTGTTGTTTTCGCCATAAGCAGGTCGCTTGTTCCAATTGACCAGGTAAGGCCTGAATCAACAACACCCGCAATTTCATCATGATCTCTTTGTCATTGTGGCAGGCTTCTAACGCTTTGGCTTGATTAAACAATGGTAAGTGGTCTATTTTAAATTCCATATAAATGAATCATTGGTAACACAGAAAACTGGCTGGACAGTGGTGTGGATTCCGCTGGTCCGTGGTTGCAATAAAATATCTGCTTTTGCCAATTTCTTGTCATGCAAAGAATCAAGAATACGGGTAAAATAATTCAAATGCAACTGACATGGACATTAAAAGTAGTGATCATATGGCTGGCCTGTGGTCTGTTTTGTTCGGCATGGGCGCAAAGCTGGCACATCGAAGGTTTGAACATATCCCGACTAGATAAGGGCAGCAGCATAGAGATAAAAGAGGCAAGTTGGGGAGCTGAGATTTTCAAGAACATCCAATACCATTGCCCACAGTCCTTGCCGTTGTATCCCGAGCACGCATGCCATCAAGCGCGACTTTCCTTGTTGTGGCAAAATCAACAATGGCTTCTGAGCCCGCTGAACAGCAAGATTAATTTGCTGCAAGGGGATGGTTGGATTCAAGCCGATCTATTTGATCAACAAATGGAAGTTAATTTTCAGCTTAGTGATGATCAATTGCAGCTGGCATTGAATCAGTTGTCACTTGAATCTCTGTCCGCATGGCTTCCCGACGTTATCAATCAGTCGGTTTCTGCTGAATTTACCGGTCCTTTGGTTTTTGATTTGCTTGAATCCAAGCTGCAAACACAGGCATTGACCCTGTCATCCATTGAGGGCGGTTATG
>JAUIHY010000066.1 GCA_030432115.1 Gammaproteobacteria bacterium
TGACCAACCAATCACTGCCCTATTTGGTCATGATTTGGGCGGCAGTGGTTGTTATCTTAACCAGCGGATTGATTCGATCATGGTTCAAACTCAATGCCATAGAGCATGATTGTGAACCCAAGTTGTCAGCCGAATTGAAACAATTTATAAAAAACACTGCCATTAAACTCGATTTGGCGACCATTCCCATTTTAAAGGTTTCAAAAGAAATACTGGTTCCAGCAGCTTATGGCATCTATAAACCCACAGTTTTATTGCCCTTAAGCTTGTTGAGCCAAATTCCTAAAGACCAGGTTCATGCCGTGATCACACATGAATTATGTCACTTGAAACGCAACGATTTCTTGCACAACATCTTACAGCTGACTGCCGATATTTTACTCTTTTTCCACCCAGCCATTCGCTGGATGAACAATGACATCAGGCAGGTCAGAGAACAGTGCTGTGATCAATTGGTTTTGTCACAAAACACCCACGCCATCACATATGCCAAAGCACTGACAAACATCGCCAGCATCACTCAGGGACACCATTTCACACCCAGCTTGCAAATCGGCATCCATGACGGACTGCTTTTAAAAAGGGTAAAATATTTGTTACAAAACAAATCAAGCCAGTCCTCAATCATGATGTTTGTACCCTTAACCGCTTTATTGCTGGCATGCTTTTATTTGTTCCAATCAAACCAAGCACCACTGGGTTCGAACGATTCATCTATCAATCAAGACAATGGCTCCACCACCAATCTGAATAAACAGTTCACCAATCATTTGTTTTACCCTCAAAAACAAACCAAAATAACCCAGACCACTGCCATCATTTCTGAATCTGTGGTGGGTTTACCAGACCGCATAGACCGCTCGCAACCCGAATTGAATGTTGATGTCAATTCGCATAACAGCAATGCCATAGACAGCCAAAGCTTACAAGCTGAATTGAATGCAGCTTTTGCCATGCCTGAAATTGAACGCATGACCGCCTTGGAAAATACGCCATCATTTGACTTGGCTTCCATTGATGTGACAGCCAATAAACAACAGGCTACAAACAATGAATCATCAGCCCATGAACCGTCATTAATGAAGCCCAAATTAAAAGCTTATTTATCCCCAGAATACCCCAGTGAATTCTGGCAAAGGCAAATTGAACAGACTGTGATTGCCAGTTTTAAAATCAAACCCAATGGCAAACCCTACGACATACAAGTCAATTCACAAAAGAACAATTATGCAGCCTTTGAACAAAGCGTAAAAACCACGTTGAGGAACTGGCGATTCGAAAGAGATTCATTAAACCGTTCCAACTTGCAAAGAACTTACCAGCAAATATTTGATTTCGAGATCAGCCAAAAAGTGATTAAAAACTGTAAACGAGCCACCACTGGCTCACGCATGAAACGTTCAATTGCTTGTAACAAATAAGCCAAATCAAAACAGCCAAACACGCATCAGCCAAACAGGCTTGATGCGTGTTAAAATGTCATTTTTTGCCTGAAGCTGATATGTCTCGAATATTTATCCAATACCCATGCGCAGAACACCCGAAAGATGTGATTGCCCAAAGGGTCACTGAATTACTACATAAATTAGAAGCCAAGTACGGCATCACCCATGAATTCAGCTGTGAAGACCATTGTGACTTAACTGGCTCTGGTATCAACGGACATGTGAAAATTTTTGATGACGGCATAGAAATTGACGCCCAACTGGGTTTTATGATGATGGCCTTCAAAGGCATGATAGAAAGTGAAATTAACAGCAAATTAGAAGAAACATTTGCAGAATAAAAAAAACCGGCATTCAAGGCCGGTTTTTTTAGACTTTCGAATTGTGCTTATGATTTACGCTTAATCATCTCACTCAACTCTTCAACAGAGCGACTGTAAATGGAAACTGGCTCAACATGCTTGTACTTCACTTCCATGTCCTTATCCAACAAGTAAATCGCACGTTTGATACCGAACCAACCAAAAGAGTCATATTGTTTTGACACTTCGCCGTCTGAATCACTCAACATGGTAAAAGGCAAGCCTAATTCTTTTTTGAATGCTGCCTGATCTTTAGGAGAGTTGCCACTGATGGCAATCACATCTACACCCAAATCTGAAAACGTGGATTCGCTGTCACGGTAATCTGACATTTGTTTGTTACAAACGGGCGTTCCATCCCCTGGATAAAAAACCAATAACACTTTGTTTTTTATCTTGCTTGATAATTTAAACGGTTTCCCATTGTCCGCGACCAAAGAAAAATCTGGTGCTTTATCACCTGTAGCTAAAGCCATACTTAACACTCGTTGAAAAAGTAAACCGCGTATTTTAGCCCTTTTCACGCAAAATAAAAAGCCCAGCGCTCCTGCCAGAAAAAAAATGAAGATTTTTATAAAAAAACATAGCCAAAATAAATTTTTAAGCTATAATTCGCATCCTCGTTTGATAACGAGCAGCTTGATGCGGAGAGATGGCAGAGCGGCTGAATGCACGCTTTACCAGAATCTTAGTTATCGCTTCTTTGGCTTCGCCAAAATCGCAATAACACGATTCTTAAGCTGGTCTTGAAAGACCGGTGCTCGAAACATGAGCAACAACGACAAGCTTCTAACTTGTCCACAGATGCGGAGAGATGGCAGAGCGGCTGAATGCACCGGTCTTGAAAACCGGCATACGTTAATAGCGTATCTAGGGTTCAAATCCCTATCTCTCCGCCATTTTATTATTAAGTCTTTTTTTAATAATAAAATGGTGGAAAGCATAAGTTAGCTTGAACCCCACGGTTCACAAATTTGTCAGGAACAAATTTATAAATCACATCCCTGTGATTTCCCCTTCGGGCTACGTGAAAATAATTTCCAGAAATATTTTTGGACGCCGCAGGCACACGAAGTGTGAAAAACAGGACGTTTTTCATCCAATCCCCAAAAAAAGAAACACCCTTCCCAACAAAACAAACTCCCTTACTTCACCTATTAAAGCTTTTTATATTTAAAAATGGTGGAAAGCATAAGTTAGCTTGAACCCCACGGTTCACAAATTTGTCAGGAACAAATTTGGACGCCGAAGGCGCACGCAGGGTCAAATGCAGGACGCATTTGATCAAATCCCCAAAAACAGAAACACCCTCTCCAACAAAACCACCCCCCTTACCGAATCAACACGTGTTTTTTGTATTAACATTATGGCGGATCGCATAAGTTATGCTTGAACTCCTCGGTTCATAAATTTAATACAGCTTTTGACTCACCCACCCAAAGGCTCAAACACACTTTCCCATTGTTGTTCGCTGAGGATATCGGTCATGGTTTTGTTGTGGTTCAATACGCTGTCAGCGAGTAATTTTTTATTGTTTTGCATGTCATTGATTTTTTGTTCCACTGTGCCACGGGCGATCAACTTATAGACAAACACTTGTTTGTCCTGACCAATCCTGTGGGCACGGTCACTGGCTTGTTTTTCTGCCGCAGGGTTCCACCAAGGGTCAAAGTGAATCACCGTATCAGCGGCCGTTAAATTCAAGCCCGCGCCACCGGCTTTCAGACTGATCAAAAAGACAGGTACACCACCTTGCTGAAATTCATCAACCATGGCGCTTCTATTGGCAGCAGGCGTTTTGCCTGTCAGTTTCAAGTATTTCACTTCCATCTCTGCTAATTCATCTGCAATGATTTGCAGCATACTGGTAAAAGACGAAAAAATTAAAATCCTGCGACCATCTTCTATCAATGTTGGTAGCACTGTGCGAAGCCAAGCCAATTTTCCAGAACCGGCCTCACTGTCACTGCTCAATTTAAGCAAGCTGGGATGACAACACACCTGGCGCAATCGCAACAAGGCATTACCAATCAACAATGAATGCCCTGTTTTGTTGTGCACGGCTTGGCGAATTTCATCGGCCATACTCAAACGCACCGATTCATAGACATGGGCTTGACGCTCTTCTAGCTCAATCAATTCCACCACCTCGGTTTTATCGGGCAGCTCTTTGGCCACTTCAGATTTCTTACGACGCATCATCAGCGGTGCCACTCTCGCTTGTAAGGCCTGTTGTTTCAACGCATCCCCAGCTTTTTCTATGGGCCATTGATACACTTTGCGAAATTGATCTTGCGACCCTAAGAATCCGGGCATCAAAAAATCAAACATTGACCACAATTCACCCAAATGATTTTCAATCGGCGTTCCTGTCAAACAAAGCCGGTGTTTGGATGGCAATAGCTTCACCGTTTTACTGATACGGGTTTTGCTGTTCTTGATGGCTTGGGCCTCATCCAATATCAATAAATGAAATTCAAATTGCCTCAACACTTCAACATCGCGCGATAAAGTGCCATAAGACGTCAGCACCACATCTACCTGATTGATTTGCTTGTGCAATGGTTTTCTTTGCTGCCCCATCAACACCAAAACTTCAAGTTCTGGCGTGAATTTTGCACACTCACTTTGCCAGTTCCCCACCAAACTGGTCGGCGCCACCACCAGACACGGGCTAGTCATGCGACCCGAGTGTTTTTCTGACAGTATGTGTGCCAGGGTTTGCAAGGTTTTACCCAACCCCATGTCATCTGCCAAAATGCCACCCAAACCATGGGTCACCAAGAATTGCAGCCAAGACAAACCGGCTTGCTGATACCCGCGCAAAGCAGCTTGTAAACCATTGGGCACGGCCACCTCTGGCAATTGGTTGACTGCTTTTAAGGCATCAGCCTTTTCCTTTAACCACAAATCACCGTGCCAACTTAATTGACTGTCACTTTCTTGCCAAACCTGCTCCAATTGGTTCAAACGCAGCAATTGACTGTCTTGTAGCTTGAGGGACTCAAGCGGTGCGTGCGCTGACAAGTCGTACAACTCACTTAATGTGGCCGCTATGTGTTTGACCTTTTCATGTTCAACACCAATCCATTGACCATCATCCAACTGCAAACTCAACTGCTCGGTGGCAGATTCCAAGGCACCGGTTTTGATGGCTTTGACCAAATGGGGTAATAAATTAATGGCTTTGCCATCGATTTCCACACCCAAGGCCAATTCAAACCAAGGTGTGTCGGCTTGTGACTGGACATTGGCAAACCAATGATCAGTTGAAACCACGTTGTTGCGGAATGTGGCATCAAATTCTATGCGCCAACCCGCTCGCTTCAAGGCCAATAGCAAAGGAACATGGGTGCATAAATCTGGCGTTAAACTGCGGTCATTGACCGAGAATTGCTGGGCAATGGGTGCTTCATAGCTCGCATGCACTGACGGCAGTTTTTCTATTTGAATACAAAAGCCTGCCACCACATCCAACAAAGCCTCGTCGGCAACCAACCGACCCTGCCGCAAATCCTCTAAATTGAATGTCATACCGCCCACAGTGAAATCCAGTTCTGCCACATCCAAAGTCACCGACGATTGTGGCGACCATTCAAACACCTTGCTGTGGCTCTTGACTGACAAGACCGCTTGGATTTGAGACAAACGCCGCACATCAAGATGTTGTGCTTGTGACGCCTTGGTCGCATCAACACATTCAACGATGGCATTATTTCCCTTATGCAACCAAACACTCGGCAACAGTTGATCCAACAATGTTTTACTGGCTTGAATTTCGGCCCGACCATGGTTGTCTTGCCAGGTCAATGGAGGTCGATAACAGGCCTTCCAAAAACACCTGCCTGTGGCCACCATGGCTTTAAACAAACCTTGGGTATCATTTGTATCCAAAGCCAACATATGGTGCTTGTCGGCACCAACTTGTTGCATCATGTGCATGATTTGTTGGTCAGCCATACTGAGGAATTTGGGCCTGACTTTTTTCAACAACAAGCTGCTGTCTATGGCTGCTTTGATTTGGTAACTGTCATCTTGATTTAAATAGGCCTTGTGCAAGGTGACAAAAAAGCCCCCTTGTTCATCTTGATTCAATATATAGGCCACTCGGTGCCTGGCCATGCGTGGAAAAGGATCATGTGACTGCCGCTGCAACCAATGGAAAAAAGCCAGGCGCACATCACTGCGCTTTTTTAATTGCTGGGTAAAAGGTGGCAACTGATCCAATCGAGACTTGGTTTCCAATGCCAAGGCACTGAGGTGAACACAGGGGGCGACTGCATGACAACTGCATTTGGCCACCATGCACTCTTCCAATGGCCATTGCAGCTGACAAGTAACCATTACACCTTCATCAATTATAGCCGACCGCACCAACTGAGACACTTCATCATGTCGCCATGATTGCCATTCTTCACGCAGCAGCAACTGCAAAGCCTGGTAAACCATGCTTTCTGAAAAATGTGCCTGTAACTGGCCCTTAGGGCCTTTGAAGCTGATGGGGTAGGTAATCACTGGTCAGTTAAATCAATCAAACCGTCCATTATATGACAAGAATACAAAACATGAACACTTAAAGCCCTAACACAGCCAAACCGTTGGGGTAACCTCAGCGAAAAAAACAGGACCGCCAGCGACCCGTTGGCTTTCTGAGCTTTGCTACAGGCCTTTCACCACCATTGTTTTCTAGAAGAAGTCGCCAACATCATGACTTGAGTACTGTGCCAGGTAATTGGTTGATCAAATCATTTCCCAAAAGCATGGACGGTGTTTTAAAACCAGCTTGTTCTATACCTTGAAGAAATGCTTTGACCACATGTACTGATCCATGAGCGGTTAGTTCATAGCCATTGCTGGTTTCTATGCGCAAAGATTTTGTTTCACCTTTGCCATTGCACACTTCACCCCAAACTTGTGTGGACAATTGCTTTCGAGTGGATTCAGAAGGCCCTTTGACTTTTTTGTCGATGTTCCGCTTCAGCATGTTTTGCACCCATTGCCATGCTAAAAAAGGCCTGACATAATTCAACCGTTTCATCCTTTTGACCAATTTAGGTGAACCTGGAATATACACTTCGATGTTCGGGATGCCAGTACTGTAGTAAGCCGTGGACACATCGCCCCATGGTATGGTCATGGCCAGCTTTTCTCCAGCACCAAAATCAATTTTTCTGGTCTTATAGGCCAACGGCACATACTTAATTTCACCATTTACCCGCACCTTTCCCCCATAAGGCAAAGCTTCAACTGAGGTTTTAGCAGTACCAGGGCTGAAGCCAGAGCGTGAGTCAAAGCCCAACGTCAAATGGGTGGCATCTGGCATGCTTTGCTTCAATTGTGCCGCAACACAATCTGTTGGAATCACATCGAAACCAACACCGGGGCACAAAACGATACCCGCTTTTTCAGCCGTTTGATTCAAAGAAGCTGCCAATTCAAAAACATCAACTTCACCAGTGATGTCAATATAATGTGTCTGTTGATGCAAACAGGCTTCCATCACCACTGCGGCGGTTTGTGAAAAGGGACCTGCACAATTCAACACCAAATCCACACCCGACAAAAAACCGTCATTCTGACTTAACTGGTCTATCGAAAAGACTTCATAATCCAAATCATGTTTAATGGCCAAAGCTTTGACTTTTTCCTCACTGCGGCCAGCCAACACAGGCTTGAGCCCTTGCGCCACAGCTTCTTTCACAATCAACCGGCCTGAATAACCAGTGGCACCATAAATCATCCACTTATTGTTTTGACTCATTTTTTAAACTTTCCATAAAACGACAATTTTTGTCGGTAAAAATAGGCTGGGAACCACCTCATGATGCGGTACTGCCACAAACTTTTTCGATCAGCCAGCACCAAAAATTGATGCTTTTTAATCGCCACCAAGATTAAATTAGCCACGTCATTGGCCGTGTATTTTGAAGACCTCATCCAAGATTGAATGCGCGATTTGACCTGATCATCCACACCATCCATGGAGGTGACCAGGTTGGTTTCAAAAAAAGCGGGACAAGCACAAACCACGTGAATCCCGTCATTGGCCAGTTCACCACGCAAGGTCTCACTTAAAGCCAAAACACCTGCTTTAACCACATTGTATGATGACATCCCTGGCATCAAAGCCAAAGCAGCAAAAGACGCCACATTGACTATACAGGCTGACTTGCTTTTTTTCAGCAATGGCAAGCAGGCACGGGTGACGCGCACCACACTGAGCAAATTGGTGTTGATCAGGCGGGACCACTCGGCATCACTGGAATCCGATAAATCACCTTGGCTGGCCACTCCTGCGTTGTTGATCAACACATCCAGTTGACCAAAGGTTTCTTTTACTTGACTGGCCAATTGTGTAATTTGCTGAGCATCGGTTACATCGCAAGGGATAAAAACAGCCTGCCCTCCTTGGGCACACAGCGCATCGACCACTTGCTGTCCAGAATCCACTTGCCGATCTGCCAGCACCAACTGGTGCGTTGCCATGGCTTCTTCTGCCAAAGCTTTTCCTAAGCCGCTGGCGGCTCCGGTGATCAGCATCACTTTATTATTTTTCATAGTCCCATGTTATCATCATTTGATTTTTTGCCATTCTAACAAAATAACGAACATTCATTCGAAATAATTATGTATAATGCCAGCCATGATGCCAAGCCCAGCCAGAACATGAGTGCCATCGACCCAGCTTACTCAGCTGAATTGAAGCAAATCAAACTGATTGTTGAAAGGGAGTTGATGCCGTTGGAACCCTTGCTGTTGACCCAGCAATGGGAAGCGTTGAACCATGCCTTGGCTGATGCCAGAAAAAAGGTGAAACATCATAACTGGTGGTCAACCCACTACCCCACAGCCATGGAATCCTATTCCATGTATTTGACCGCTTTGCTAGCCGAGGTCATAGGCCAATCCCCCCTTGGGCATTATGTCTTTGGCTGGCAAGCACCAGACATTGGAAACATTGAACTGTTACATGACCATGCATCTGATCCCATCAAAACACAATGGCTTAACCCATTAAAACAAGGTGACATTAGAAGCTGCTTTGCCATGACCGAACCTGATAACGCAGGTTCAAACCCCACATTATTAAGTACCACAGCTGTAAGTGACGGTGATGACTGGTTGATCAATGGTCACAAATGGTTCACAACCTCAGCTGATGGTGCTGCATTCACCATCGTGATGGCAGTGACACATCCAGAAGCTGACAAACACCAAAGGGCCAGCATGATTCTGGTCCCAATGGACAATCCAGGACTGAAATTCAAGAGGAACATTGCCGTGATGGGCCACCAAGGCAAAGGCTATTTTTCTCACGCTGAATTGTCTTTTGAAAATTGTCGTGTGCCCAAGTCGAACACCATAGGCCAAGCGGGTCATGGTTTCAAACTGGCACAACAGCGACTGGGACCTGGACGAATACACCATTGCATGCGCTGGATTGGTATTGCACAACGGTGTTTTGACATCATGTGCCGCCATGTAAAAAACCGCGCTGTTACACCAACACAAACCTTGGCTGACCAAGCTTTGATTCAAAGCAAAGTAGCAGACTGCTTTGCAGCGATAAAAGCCGCCAGAACCTTGGTATTGAACACCGCCCAAACCGTAGATAAAGCGGGTTTCGACGCGGCACGTTTTGAAATTTCAATGATTAAATTTCACACCGCACAGATGCTACAAAAAGTAATGGACACCACTTTACAATGTTTGGGTGCTTTGGGCATGACAGACGACAGCATCGTGGCATATTTTTATCGAGAAGAACGAGCAGCGAGAATTTATGACGGCCCAGACGAGGTCCACATGTTATCATTGGGTAAACAAATTTTGAAAACCTATTGATGAGAACCAGCTACCAACAATTTTTGATTATATTTGAAGAATTAATTGGCAATGAATGGGTGTTCTTATATAAAAAATACCACCAAAAGCTGAACTTAAAGAATCAAAATATAGCGACAAAAAAGCTACAAACCATCATAGAAGGCACCACATACCTGGCTCACAAACAAGGTTTTCAATCCATGTCGATGCGTGATTTGAGTGAACACTGTGAAATGAGCATCGGAGGCCTGTATAAATACTTTCAAAACAAAAACCAACTGGCCGCCATGGTGCACTCAGGACTGATAGAAATGGGCTCAGTTTGTTTACAACAATATGCCGACCACGATAAAGACCCTATACCTGAGTTATACGCCATGCTAACTCGCCATTTATTCCTCAGTGAAAAACTGAAAACTTGGTTTCATTTTGTTTTTATGGAAGGAAAACACATCGATCGTGCATTGATGAAATTATTTATCCGCTCAGAAGTTCAAATGGAACAGGCCATTGAGAAAAAAATCATTGCGGCTCAAAAAAATGGGCAATGTCAATGTCAAAACCCTGAGTTCACGGCCTCCATGATCAAAGCCATGTTGCAAGACTGGTACACCAAAACGTGGAAATACCAAAAAAGAAACATCACCATAGATGATTATGCCGAATACATGTGGAATGACATCAGCGCCATGCTAAAAATAGACAATGAACTCCAACAAAGTCAAAAATTATATCAGTACGCAACTCGGCACTGAAGCCGACATCAACATCCAAGCGTTCAAAGCCGGTGCCAGCAACCTCACCTACCAGGTGACTGCAGGAAAACAAACGCTGATCATCAGAACCTCACCACCAGGCACCAAAGCACAAGGTGCGCACAATATGGCAAGAGAGTTTAATTGGCTTTCAGCACTCCATCCCAGCTACCCTTTGTGCCCCAAGCCCTTGTTCTTGTGTCAGGACAAGGCTGTATTTGAACGTGATTTTTATGCCATGACCCCTGTCACAGGTGACATCATTCGCCAGCAGGTGCCTAGCAGCCTCCAAAATGAGCAACCACATGAGCTGTGCCAATCCTTAATCAAAACGCAATACCAATTGCACCACAGCAACAGTCAAGCCGTTCAATCATTCAATAAAGGACCAGGTTACATCGAAAGGCAAATCAGCGGCTGGATCAATCGTTATGACATGGTGCGCCCAAAATCTGATCAAGCTGATGCTTTAATGAAGTGGTTACAAAACAACTTACCAATGGACAACCGCAATTATTGTCCCATTCACAATGATTTCAAATTCGACAATGTGGTGTTTTCACCCAACAGCAGCGCCATCACAGGCGTCCTTGACTGGGAGCTGGCCACCGTTGGTGACCCTTTGATGGACCTGGGTTGTTCTTTGGCTTACTGGGTCGAGGCCAATGACTCTGATGCCATGAAGAAAGTGGCCATGATGCC
>JAUIHY010000067.1 GCA_030432115.1 Gammaproteobacteria bacterium
CCTGGCGTAACGACGACCATTTATGAAAAGGAAATCGGTAAAACCATTGTTGATCGATTGAGACCGCATATGGAACACGAGAAGGAACCCTTCATCAAAGGTTATAACCTATCTTTGAACAGTGGTTTCAGTATCCTTTACGTTTACCCTCAGAACCCAGAAGACACGGATTTATTTGTCGAAATGCTGGGTGGCGAACTGTTACAAGGCATTCCAGACACGCAAGTCTTTCCAAGCAGGGCATCATTACTGGGTGTGGGAAACAACGGCGGTCGATCCATCACAGTTAATTTACAAGGTTCAGAATTATCTGGCTTGATGCAGTCGGCGAGGGCGGCCATGCCTTTGATTCAAGCATCACTTCCTGGCGCCATGGTGCGTCCAATGTCGGGTTTGTCATTGTCGGAACCTGAGTTACAAATCATTCCCAATGAGCATCGAATCAATCAAGTGGGCTTAACTTCGCGGGCTTTGGCCAGCGCCATTCGGGCTTTCACTGGCGGTATGTTTGTCGGTGAGTATTTTGATGGTAATAACCGTTACAACATGATTTTGCGCTCAGCAGGTTGGGACAACCCTGATCAACTGGCCGCATTGCCCATCGCCACACCGTTGGCGGGGGCGCAAACCATAGGGTCGTTGGCCACAATTCAAAGAACGGTGGGACCCAGCAGAATCCAAAGGGTAGATGGTCAAAAAACCATCAGCTTACAAGTACTACCGGCGGCCGAAATGACGGTGGAAGAAGCCTTGCATTTGTTGCGAGAAGAAGCAGGACCACAAATTCGCGAATTGTTACAAGATGGCGCGCAAGTGCAGTACAAAGGCAGTGCCGATCGATTGGAGTCGGCTTTGAATGACATGTTGAAAAACTTCATGTTGGCCATTTTGATACTGTTCTTGGTGATGGCGGCCATTTTTAAATCCATCAGGGATGCCTGCTTGGTATTGGCCGTGATGCCCTTGGCCGTTGCGGGTGGTTTGTTGGCACTTAAATTATTGAACATGGTGACTTACCAATCATTGGACATGTTAACCATGATTGGCTTCATTATTTTATTGGGATTGGTGGTGAATAATGCCATTTTATTGGTCAGTCAAACCCGCGATTTTCAGCGTACTGGTGTCGCTTTTCAGCAAGCTGTGATTCAAGCAGTCAGGGTCAGAACCCGACCGGTTTATATGAGCACGTTGACCAGTATTTTGGGGATGTTACCACTGTTGTTGATTCCCGGTGTTGGTTCAGACATTTACCGGGGTCTGGCCACTGTGATCATCGGTGGCATGGTGTTCAGCTTGTTGTTCACCTTGGTGCTGATGCCCAGTTTATTGCTTTTATCTCAACGATTACCCTTTGTATCAAAAAACCTTCAAACACCAGAGGCAACAGATGACTTGGTCAATCAGGTGGTTGAATCAGGAGTGAACTCATGAAAAAAATAATGAAAACTGTGTTGTTTTACACATCAATGGTTACCTTATCAACCGCATCTTGGGCACAACAAACAGCACCTTCGGTGCCTGTGATTTTGGATACGGTGAAAAGTTCAGAAGTGGTGGCAACCATGCCCGTCACGGGCCATGTTTACAGCCGCAACGACGCGCAAATCACGGCGGCAGTGAATGGCATGTTAACCCAAGTAGTTGCACCTGGTACAGTGCTGAAAGCTGGTGATGTGGTGGCCAAAATGGACACTCAGCCTTTGGAATTACAACAGGCAGAACAACAAGCATTAATCGACCGCGCGCAAGCGCAGTTGAATTATTTGAACACCAACCTCAAACGCCAAAAAGATTTGATTGAGGTCAAAAGCATTTCTGCCAACAGTGTGGAACAAACCCAGTCACAACGCGATGTGGCTGCCAGTGATTTGAAAGTGGCACAAATCAGATTGGCACAAATCAATGAGCAATTGTCTCGATCGGTCATCAAAGCACCTTTTGATGGCGTGGTTTCTTCACGCCTGCGTCGCGAAGGAGAAACCGTGGCAGCGGGCAGTGTGCTGGCGTCTTTAACAGACATGACCACTTTGGAAATCAGGGTTCAAGTGCCTTTGCAATACGTTAATCACGTAAAAATTGGCCAAACTTTAGATGTTTTCGCCTTCGGTATTCAACAAAAAGCCGAAGTTGAAGCCATGGTACCCAACAGCCAAAACATCAACCATGCCTATGAAATGCGTTTGGCTTTTGAAAACATGAATGGCCTGGCCATTGGTCAATTGGTCAGTGTGGCCATTCCCATGAAAGCCAGCAAAACGTCATTGATGGTCAACCAAGATGCCTTGGTGTTGCGGGAAAATGGTACCTTTGTTTTTCGTGTTAAAGACGACCAGTCGGTTGAGCAAATTGCTGTTGAGGCCAATGAAAATGTGGGTGATTTGATCGCCATTGATGCACCATTGAAAGCCGGAGACCAAGTGGTGGTTCGAGGTGCTGATGGTTTAAGTGAAGGTGCTGTTGTTGAAGTGAAACAATCCTAAAAGGAAAAGTGCCTGTGACAAATTCACAGGCACCTGATTGGGTTAATCTTTGTAAATTTTGCCGCCTTTCATCACAAAAGTCACATCCAACAAAGCTTTGATGTCATCAATGGGAGAATTTGGCATGGCAATGATGTCGGCCAGTTTGCCTTGTTCAAGCGTTCCCAATTGCTTGTTCATGTCTATCAAGTCAGCGCCATGCACGGTGGCTGATTTCAACACTTCCATATTCGGCATGCCCGCCTCAGACATCAAGATGGCTTCTTGCATGTTGTCTCCGTGTTTTGATACACCTGAATCGGTTCCAAAAGCAATTTTCACTCCCGCTTTATAGGACTTGATGAAATTGCCCTGCATGTCATGACCCACGCGCAAGGCCTTTGCTTTGACAGCGGGAGCCAAAATATCGGTTTCTTTGGCCATTTTGACCACGGTATGACCTGCCAATAGAGTGGGTACCAAATAGGCACCGGTTTTTTTGAACAATTTGTGGGATTTTGGACCTGCGTAAGAACCGTGTTCTATGCTGTGAACGCCAGCTTCCAATGCCGCAATGATGCCGTCTTCAGCATGGGCATGTGAAGCCACTTTTCTGCCCATGCGTTTGGCAGCCAGTACCACTTCTTTCAATTCGTCCATTTCCATTTGTTGGCCAGTGCCTGTGGCACGAACCGTCATGACGCCACCAGTGGAGGTGATTTTAATCAAGTCAGCACCATATTTAATGGCATCGCGGGTGGCGCGGCGACAATCATATGGACCATCACAAATGCTGCGGTCTGTATAAAATTCCATCAAATCGGGTTTCAACCCGCTGACATCGGCATGACCACCGGTGATACCCACACCACCTGCCGCAATCACGCGAGGGCCATCTATCCAACCCCGGTTTACAGCATCCCGATAGGCATACATACTTTGTGAGCGAGACCCTACGTCTCTTACTGTTGTGAATCCAGTCTTCAAGGTTTTCATGCCATAATGAGCAATTCTGAAAGCCTGTAATTCATCTGACATGGTCATGCCTTGTTGAAAACTATTGTCGCTTCGTTCGCCACTGATATGAACATGCATGTCCATCATGCCAGGCATAACAAAAGCATGTTTCAAATCGACATGTTTTACATCGGCTTCTTCGCTGACCACAAAGCCAGCTTGGACTGAATCAATGACACCGTCTTTGATGATCAGTGTTTGGTTAGATTTCGGTGATTTGCCTGGTACATCGAGTAACGTTCCGGCATGAATGTAGGTAGTTTCGGCGTGGCTCATGCCGATAAGCATCAAGCCAGCAAACACTGCTGATATTTTCATGATTCCTCTCCTTTCAGTGAGCAATCAGTATAAACCAGCCTGTTTCAGGGCATCAATTGATAATTGATTTTGTTACTTTTCAACAAAGGCCCGCTCAATCACATAATCGCCTTTATAGCCGATGCGCGGAGAGATGGTTAACTCGTGCTGTTCTAACAACTGTGAAATTTCATCCAACATGTCGGGACCGCCACAGACCATGGCGCGGTCAGTTTCGGGGTTCATTTGCGGTAACTCTAAGTCTTTGGCCAATTGACCGTTGCTGATCAACTGTGTGATGCGGCCTTCGGTTTTGAATGGTTCGCGTGTCACGGTTGGGTAATAAACCAGTTGATTGGCAATCATTTCACCCAAGTATTCATGTTCATGTAAAGTTTCTTCGATAAAAGTTTTGTAAGCCAAATCAGAGACATAGCGCACGCCATGAACCAAAATTACCTTCTCAAAACGTTCATAAACTTCTGGATCACGAATTAATGCCATAAAAGGTGCCAAACCGGTACCGGTAGAGAGCAGGTATAAATTTTTACCTTCAGTCATGTCATCCAGCAACAAAGTACCTGTGGGTTTTTTACTGACCAAGATTTCATCACCCACTTTGATTTTTTGTAACTCAGAAGTCAAAGCACCATCAGCCACTTTGATTGAGAAAAACTCCAAATGGTCTTCGTAATTGGGGCTGGCGATTGAATAGGCACGCATCAAGGGTTTTCCATTGATCTCTAAACCCATCATCACAAACTGACCATTTTCAAATCGAAAGCCTGTGTCGCGCGTGGTTTTGAACGAAAACAGGGTGTCGTTCCAGTGATTAACTTCAGTCACGGTTTCGATGTTGATGTTTTTCATGGCGATAAATGCGGTCAAAATGTGGCATTATAGTGAATCAGCTAAGCACTGCAATCTTTGCATCATATTTTCTTGCTATATATCAATGCCTTCATTGGTTTATTAAACAACGTAATAGGTTAAAATGTTGCTTATTGATTGGTGAGGAATTTTATAAAATGCGGATGACTTGGATTTTCATTGCTATATTGGCTTTGTTTTCTTTGATGCTGACTTGGCTGATTAATTGTTATAACCTGATGATAAAATCAAGAAATCTCATGGAAGATGCTTGGAGTGGTATCGAAATACAGTTAAAAAGACGCTTTGATTTGATCCCTAAACTGGCAAGATTGGTTAAAGAGTATAGTCGTCATGAAGCTGAAACTTTAGAGCGCATTGTCAGTATGCGTCAACAAACTTCAAGCAAGCAGCAGCAACAAAAAGACGAGCAAGAATTGTCACAATATTTGCGTCATTTTTATGTTCAAGTTGAGGCATATCCTGATTTGAAAAGTAACCAAAACTACCTTGAGCTTCAAAAACAATTGGCCGAAGTTGAAGATGATATTCAATTGGCTCGCCGCTACTTCAATGGCACTGTTCGTAATTACAACAACTTGATTCAATCATTTCCCAGTATGTTTGTAGCCAAACATTTTTCCTTTGTAGCGGCAGAGTACTTTGAATTGGAACAGTCAAAAGAAGCTGAGTCTCCAGAAATTTAACCTATAGGTTTGCAAAAATTCACAAGTTATTCATGGTTGAAATGTTAAGCTAAAACTTTAACCAAACAAATTTTGTGATGAAAAAACTCATTAAATATTTTTCGATATTAATCGGTACTGTACTGGTTTTGGCGGTGGCATTGGTCATCGTTTTGCCTTTGGTTTTTGATCCCAATGATCACAAACAAACGATTTCGGACAGCATCAAGTCCACCATAGGCAGGGAAGTGCGATTGGATGGTGAAATTAAATGGTCGGTATTTCCCAGCATTGCTTTAACATTCAATGACGTGAAACTCGCCAATGACCCGGGTTTCAAAGGGGAATACATGGCAGAAATGGCGCAACTTTCAGCCCAAGTCAAATTGTTGCCTTTACTGAAAAAAGACATCCAAGTGGGTACGGTGACGTTCAAAGAGCCACAAATATTGTTGCAAATGGCGGCTTCTGGTAACAGCAATTGGCAAAGCATATTGGATGCTTTGGACTCTGGAAACACCAGCAGCAGTGCAGAGACAACCGACAGTTCAAGTGATTTAGAAATTCGTGGCATCAGCATCACAGATGGAAAGGTGCGTTACAATGATACATCAGCAGGCTTGGCGTTTGAATTGAATGCGGTTAATTTTTCCACCAACCGCTTATCGGCAGACCAAGACAGTGAAATTGAAATATCTGCTGAAGTCATGATGCCGAATGAGGGGTTACAAGGCCAATTCAGCAGTGACTTACTGGCCAAAAATTTACTTAATGAACAAGACACAGAACTGGTTTTTAACCGTTTGTCATTTGACGGCATCTTGGATGGTGATTCTAAACTGCCTTTGACTTTGAATTCAGATAAATCAGCGGTTTTGAATTTAGGGCAGGACAGCTTGAATTTTGATCAGCTTAGTGCATCACTGGGTTCATTGGAATTAACTACCTCAGTGACAGGAAAAAACATCAGCAGTAACATGCAGCTGTCAGGTGATTTGAATTTGCAGCAATTTGATGTAGACGAGTTTGTGGCGCAATTGGGTGCACCCTTGCTTAATGATGCCAACAATGAACTGTCGGGCAAAGCCCAATGGCAATTTGCGGGGAACAGCTTGAAAATCAATGGATTGACTGTGAATTTGGATGACTATGCCTTGACCGGAGACGTCAACATCAAAAATTTAGAGCAGATGCGTGGCTCATTCAATTTGGCCATGGATTCATTTGATGCCGACCCTTACATACCTCAAAGTGAAACATCGGCTACACAAGCCAGCAGTGGATCTGATGCTGTTTTGGATTTTGGTCACCTCGATGGCAACATCACCATAGGAAAGCTCAGTTTTGCTGGTCTGTCACTTGATAACATCACTTTAAAAATGGCCACCCGTGGCGCTGACTTAACAGTGCAACCATTGCAAGCAGATTTTTACCAAGGCTTGATCAAAACAGAGCTGAACCTCAAGCCCAAACAACAGAACAACAAGCTACAACTGAGTCACCGCATGTCTGACATCCAAGCAGGTAATATGCTGACTGATTTGATGGGCTCTGAATACATGACCGGTTTGGGGCAACTCAATGCCGATTTATATGTCGATGAACCCTTCAGCGAACGCCCATTCAAAACAGCTCATGGCACCATACAATACCGATTGTCAGATGGTGACATTGTGGGGATTGATGTTTTTGACATCATTCAAAGGAGCTTGAGCTTGATGGGTAATCAAGAAGCAGCCAGTCAAAACAAAGAATTAAAAACTGAATTTGGTTTGATGGAATTGGATGCCACAGTAGAGCAGGGCATATTGAAAACCAATACTTTGAGCCTGACATCACCTTACTTTGATGTCAAAGGCAAAGTCACCATAGATTTGGATGCCCAAACCATCAAAGGCAGTATCAAACCCATGTTGACCAATATTCCAGAAGGTGTGCTCAGTGATGACTATAAAAAACTGTTGAACCTCCGCATACCTGTGGCGTTATCAGGCAGCTTATTGGAGCCCAATATCAGTATAGACGTCAAAGAATTGATTCTGGAATCTCAAAAAGAAAAAATTGAAGAGAAAAAACAAGAACTCAAAGAAGACCTCTTCAATAAATTACTCGGTAATGACAAAGACAAAGACAAAAAGCGCAAAAACAAAGATTCAGATCAGCCTCAAGAAGAAAACGCTGAACAAGCTGAGCTGACCGAAAAACAAAAGCGTCGCCAACGCAAAAAAGCCCAGCAACGCGCATTGCTGGAAGGTTTACTTGGTGGTGGAGATAAGAAACAGGATGATGAAGACTCTGATGATGGCACAGGAAATGGAAATTAACTGCCATGTTTGAAATGGAGTGTGTCATTTTTGACTTTTTTAAAGGGTTGATATAAGTGAAGAAGTGTATTTGTTGTGATAAAAACATACCTTTCAGCAAAGAATTAACAAGCCTTTTTCTGCATCGGTTGATGGTATGCCAACAGTGCAAAACAAAAATGAAAACACCTTTTTTAATAGATCAGCTTGTTGAATTAATAGCCTTTCTTGTTTTAATCTTTGCAATGTTGTTTAGTTTTGATGTTTTGCAGGGATGGAGCGTTGTGTTTTCAATTACGCTTTTTATCTTAATCAAGGTTTTGAGTTATAAGTATTTTTATACACTTCAGAAAGTATAACAAATACTCCTACAAAAAAAGCCGCCAATTCACAGCTGAATGGCGGCTTTTTTATTGCTCTGGTTTTATTTATTGTTCAAAACCATTTTCGAAGATCAAGTCTAAGTCAACGCCACACACATTCGGAGTATGGACATTGTTGTAGTTGATTTGGTCTATATAAAAACCTTCTTCTTCATAGCCTGGATCGGTTGAGAAACTCCATCTGATTTGAACCGTTTCTCCTGCATACGCTGACAGGTCATGTGAAAACGGATCAAAACCAGTAGATGCACCACCAAAGGCACCTTGTGATGCTGGGTATTCACAACCGTTTATGGGTGTGGCTGTGGTTTGGCTGAAATCACTGGGATAACCACCAACAGGTGGTAAGTCTGTCCAGTTGTTTCCGCCGTCTGTAGAAATTTCTACTACCACACCGTCCCATTCTGCTTCGATTTGGTACCAAGCTTGATAGTCAATCGAAGGAGAGCCTGAGTTGGGGATGGAAATTTCAGGCGAGTACATGCGAGCACAGGTGTTTGAGGTATATGTGCTTGCCCCTTCAAAGGTGCTTCTGTAGCTTAATGTGCCATCGCTGGCGCGGTCATTTGAAATAGACCAGGTGCCTGTGGCATTCATCAACAAACTGTCATCCACATTGTCACTGAAGGTTCCGATCATGGCAGAAGGTGTGCCTATGGCAGTGGCTGCCATTTCTGGTGAGATTTCAGACACATTACCATCATCAACAGCGGCAACACGGTAAAAATGGGATTGACCCGCTGTGGCTGTCAAGTCATCAAACTGTGTCACATCTTGTACTGTGGTCAGCAAGGTGGCATTATCCGCAGTGAAATTATGGGAATTTGAGCGGTAAATGTTATAACTCACGCTTGGGTCAGCAGGGCAATTACTGGTCGCTGCTGTCCATGCCAAGCTGATTTTACAGCTGTTGTTCACGCTTTCAGTGATGGCGGCAGAGGCAGCAATAAAGTCAGGCTGAATCAAACATGCTTGAGTTGAAGGCACGTCTACACAAGATGTGAAGTTACTTTCAAAGTCTGAGTTAAAGGCACGCACTCTGTATGCATAATCGTAACCGCCTGAAGCTTCCATGTCGGTATACGTTAACATGTCACTTTGACCTATATAATGCATGCTGCCAGCTTCTATGCTGTTACAGCTTCCCGTGGTTCGGTATATTTCATAGTAATCAGCTTCGGATGCGGCATCCCAACTTAAAGCCACTCCGGCGTTTCCATTATCTACGGCGAGTAAATTATCAGGGTCACCCAGTGGAACTGGGGTTTGACTGCCTAAGGCACCACTGGCCACCAAGGCAAATCCTTGTTTGTGAGATAAATTGGTGCCATCACCTGGAATGTCTGCGCCATCAACTGTGATTTGATAAGTGCCGCTTTGTGGTGCGGTGATGCGTACTTGTTCAACAGTGTTGATGTTATCAGCAGAACCTCCGGTGACAGAGACCGCTGCATTGGCTGTGGTGAAATTATTACCCAAGTAGGTGCCATCAGGCGCGACTACGGTTAAATTCAAGTTGTTCACCAATGTGACGTCAGAGCCAGTAGGGCCTGGTACATCATACCAAGTTAAGGTGGCCCGAAATTCTTCGCCGGCCAAAACATCGACTTCAAACGTCAAGCTTTCATTATTCAATAAACCACTTTCATGTTTGACGTCCCAGAATTTGAATTTTCGGCTGTCACCATCAAAATACAGGGTATTGTTCAGCCAAGGTCGCCCCCAACCCGTGTGGCGGTAATTAAAGCCAGCATCGGTATTAGAACCGTTCAATAACATGGCTTTCATTAAGGGGCCACTGGGTATGATGCTGTCAGCGGCATTTTTTGTGCCTGATGGGTAAAAGCCGTCGGTAAAGTATTGGCGCAACAAAGCCGTACCACCTGCTGTTATTGGAGTGGACATGGATGTGCCACTGGTCGTTCTGGTGCTGGGTGTGGTATCAATGGTGCTGCTGTTTTCTGTGTTGCCACCCGCTGAGGTGATGCTGGAACCGGTGGCAGAAATGTCTGGCTTCAAACGACCATCGTCGGTCAGTCCACGGTTTGAAAATCCCGCAACTGATGCGCTGTTTCCATGCCCAAGCGCGCCTACAGTTAAGGCATTTTTAGCATTGCCTGGTGAGCCTGTGCTGTTGTTGGTGCCTGCGTCATTACCAGCAGCAACCGCAATGATCATGTTTTCTAATTTTCTCAATGTGCGGTCTAAGTTTTGGTCAGAACCCACATATTCGCCTAATGTGTCTGCACCATAACTGTTGCTGTGGATCATGGCACCCGCATCATGAGCTTGTTGCCACATGGGTGAAGAACCGATGCCGGATAAGGCTGAATTACCTCCCAAGTCTTGGAATAAAATTTGGGCATTGGGTGCCATGCCTTCATCTGTGTCATAGCCAGATTGAGTTGGAGAAGAAAGGCTGCCCCTCTCTAAACTGTCACCAGCCACTGAACCTGACACATGTGTGCCATGATAACCTGCCCAAGCGTGGTCATAAGCCGTTGCTCCTGGCATCACCCAATAAGCGACGACTTTGTTGTTGGGGTTGATGGTACCGACCGCAGGTGGCGTGCTGGCTTCTGCATCCGTTAAAGCGCTGGTGACCACAGAGCCATTGTCGTGATGGGCAAACCAGTCTTCGTTTCGGTCCAAACCTGAATCTGCGACACCGACGATTTGACCTGTACCATAAATACCTTGGTCAAAAATACTTCGGTCCAAAGCACTTGAACTGGTGTTTTGAATGGCTTGAACAGCGTCATCATTAAAGAAACGTTCGGGATAGTAGTTATTAATCCATTGAATGCCCTCAGCTGAAGCCAGTTTGATGATGTTGGCGTCAAAATTTTGGGAAGGTACATTTATAGCCAGTCTGTGGTCAGACGCAGGAATGTTTGATTGGGCCAATGTCGCAGCTGGAATCATTTTTCTGATTAATGCTTCCATTTTATTTCTTGGGTAATCTTTGAACGCATG
>JAUIHY010000068.1 GCA_030432115.1 Gammaproteobacteria bacterium
TGCCACTGGGGTTGTTGTTGCCATATTCCAGCAGACTTTGCTTAATCACTTCAGCCTGTTTCTTGGCCGCTGTCACCATACCGTCTTGGTACGTTTGATTCAACTGCTTAAAGGCATACCATGCCAGTAAAGGAAAGCTCAATGAGAGCATGGCGATGATGCTTATTTGCCACCTCAGTTTCATGGTTTCCAGCGGTATCCCATACCGTGAACTGTATCAATTTGATCAAAATTGGCATCGATTTTTTGAAATTTTTTGCGGATGCGTTTGATGTGAGAGGTGATGGTGCTGTCATCCACGTATATATTGGCATCTTGCATCAATTGGTCGCGGGTTTTGACTTGGCCTGGGTGGCGAGCCAAGCACAGAACCATCCAAAATTCTGTCACAGTCAAAGGCACCAATGCCGCTTGCCAAAAAATTTGTAAATTATCAGTGAGGATGCGTAAATCTTGGTGTTGAATTTGTGCTTGAACAGGCTGAGCCACCGCTTCTTGACGGCGAAACAAACTGGCAATGCGGGCCAGTAATTGGTGCATGGAAATGTCTTTACTCAAATAGTCATCGGCACCCAGACGCAAACCTGAAACCACATCAAACTCATCATCTCGAGCGGTCAGCATCAAAATGGGCAGGGTGGGCGATGCATGGCGAAGTTTGCGGCATAAATCGAATCCGGCATCTGGGTTGTGGCCCAAACCAACATCTAAAATCACCAAATCAGGTAAGCTTTGTTGAAAATATTGCCATGCATCGGAATCATTTGAAAATCCTGTGGTCTTAAATCCATGGTTCTCAAGCGTGGCGCGGTAGTTCATTAATAAATCGGCTTCATCTTCTACGATGGCGATGGTTTTGGTTGAATTATTCATTTGTCAATTTTATATACATTCACGGGTCAGTGGCATCAGTCTGCCAGGATTCATTGTATAATGCTTGCTTTGTTCACATAACACTATCATAGACTGGTTACAACATGCGGAAGTTGCTTAAAATTTTTTGGTTCTTGACCAAATTGGGATTGTTTTTTGGTGTTTTGGGCCTGGCCATGGTTTATGCCCTTTATAAACATTATGAACCGGAACTACCGTCTGTGGATGCCATCAAGGAATACCGCTTACAAGTGCCACTGCGCGTATATTCTCAAGATGGCAAATTGATTTCGGTGTTTGGCACCAAGCGCAGAATTCCTGCTAAAATTGAAGACATCCCAGAAAAGCTCAAACAAGCCTATATTGCGGCCGAGGACTCTAGCTTTTATTCTCATTATGGATTTGATATCAAGGGCATCATGCGAGCGGTATGGCAAATTGTGACCACTGGTAAAAAGCAGGGCGGTGGCAGCACCATCACACAGCAGTTGACCCGCAATGTGTTTTTGACCTTGGATCAAACTTGGACTCGAAAAATAAAAGAATTGTTCTTGGCGGTGAAATTAGAACGCACCATCAGTAAAGATGAAATATTGGAACTGTACCTGAATAAAATTGCTTTGGGTCACCGCGCCTATGGTGTGGCCGCCGCTGCAGAAGTGTATTACGGTAAAACCTTACATGAGCTTACCTTGGCTGAAATGGCCATGTTGGCAGCACCTCCCAAAGCCCCTTCTCGCATCAACCCGGTGACCAGTCCAGAGCGGGCTTTGCAAAGAAGGGATTATGTGTTGGGACGGATGTTGGATTTAAACTTCATTACCCAAGCAGAATACGAAGAAGCAGTGAATGCCGAAGATGAGGCTTATGTACACCAGCCGGTGGTTGAATTGACCGCACCTTGGGTGGCGGAAATGGTGCGCACGGAGATGGTTGCACGTTTTGGTGATGATGCATATACCGATGGTTATTCGGTTTACACCACCATTGATTCTGAAAAACAAATGGCGGCCGAACAAGCGGTTAAAAAAGGTTTGCACGCCTATGATCGCCGACACGGCTACCGTGGTGCTGTGGCCCACCATGAACTGGATGAAAACACAGATTTAGAAGCACTCAGCGCACAATTGGCCCAATACCCCAAACCTGGCGGTTTGGAAGCGGCGTTGGTGCTGGAGATGGAAGATGAGTGGGCACTGGTCCGCTTAGGTGATGGTCAAGATGCCGAATTAACGTTTGAAACCAGTAAGTGGGCGGTTCCATTTATAGACAACAGGCGAGTGGGTAACAAACCCAAGACCATGGCAGACATCATGTCGGTAGGTGATGTTGTGATGGTTAAGCGCAATGACGAGGGGGCATTTGAACTCAGCCAAATCCCCAAGGTACAGGGCGCTTTGGTCAGTTTAAATCCTGATGACGGTGCATTGTATGCCTTGATTGGTGGCTATGATTACTTTATGAGCAAGTTCAATCGTGCCACTCAAGCCAAAAGGCAGCCAGGATCGGGCTTCAAACCCATTGTTTATTCAGGAGCTTTGGACAATGGTTTGCATGCATCCAGCATCATCAATGATGCGCCGATTGTATTTGAGGACAGTTCTTTGGAGCGCACTTGGCGGCCTGAGAATTACAGTGAAAAATTCTTTGGGCCAACGCGATTGCGTGAAGGGATTGTGAAATCTCGAAACTTGGTGTCCATAAGGGTGCTTCAACGCATGGGGGTTCGTAATGGGCGAGATCACATTTTAAAGTTTGGCTTTAACCCAGATGATGTGCCAGCCAATTTATCCATTTCACTGGGTACCCCCAATGTACCAGTGATTGATATGAGTCAGGCTTATGCCACCTTTGCTAATGGCGGCTATGCGATTCAGCCCTATCTGATTGAGCGGATAGATAACCAAGCCGGTGAGCAAATTTTTCAGCATGTGGGTCCTGAGGTTTGTGCCTCTTGTCCTGAGGTTTCTCTGGCTGAAGTGAATGCGCAGGCCGAATTGATGGCAGAAGTCAAAGCATCTGCTGAAGTGGGTTTGATTGACCACAGTGAGTCGCCGATGGACGATGATGGTTTGCCTGTCTTAGCTGAGGACGCACCTGAACAAGCAGCTGACTTCATCGTAGCACCTCGAGCGATTTCTGCTGAAAATCAGTTCATCATTGAGTCGTTTATGAAAGATGTTATCACCCGCGGTACCGGCGTTAAGGCGATGGCCTTGGAGCGTCATGATTTGGCTGGCAAAACAGGGACGGCCAATGAACAAAAGGACACTTGGTTCAATGGATACCAACGACAAGTGGTTACCAATGTTTGGGTCGGCTTTGATTCACCGGAAACTTTGGGTCGAGGTGAAGTGGGCGGACGTGTGGCATTGCCCATATGGATTGATTATATGAAAGTGGCTTTAAAGGATGTGCCTGAATGGCAAAGGCCGATGCCAGCAGGGGTGGTTCAAGTTCCCGTAGATAAAGACACAGGTGTGATGGTCAAGCGTGGTTCACCCAACAGCATCATCGAGTATTTCAAGGCGGGAGAGTTGCCAGAAAAACAAAGCCAAAAAGAGCAAACTGATTATGACGACCTGTTCTGAGGGCAAGGTTCATGATTTGATACTGGCGTCAACTTCGCCTTACAGGCGTCAACAATTAAAGCAATTGGGTGTACGATTTGCTGCTTGTTCACCACTGGTGGAAGAAGTGTGTCAAGAAGGTGAATCGCCTGTCAACTTTGCTTTACGCATGGCAGAGGCCAAGGCAAAGGCGGTGGCTGCTCAATATCCTGATGCCTGGGTGGTGGGTGCCGATCAAGTGTGTGAGTTTCAAGGTGACATCATCAGAAAACCAGGAAGCCATGAAATTGCGACAGCGCAGCTTTCGACTTTTTCGGGTAAGCAAGTGCTGTTTCACAGTGCTTTGTCTGTCACACATTTTCAACACGAGCACCTGGTTACAAACAACACCATCACCAAGGTCACATTTAAAAAGTTGACAGCTCAACAAATAGAAAGTTACCTCAAAAGTGATCAGCCCTATGACTGCGCCGGTGCTTTTAAAATTGAATCACAAGGTTTGCGCCTGATGCAGTCGGTTCAGTCCAATGACCCCAGTGCTTTGGTGGGTTTGCCCTTGATTGCTTTGTGTGATGCACTGGATTCACTGGGTTTTGTATGGAATTAAAAACCCGAAGGTCTTTGTTGCGTTTTTCATTGCTGGGCTTGGCTTTTGTGGCCTTGTGGGTGTTTGCCCATGATTTTGTTGCCCAAAACATCAACCATCGCATCGCATCTGAAAGGCTATCTGTAGAAAAGGGGACTCAGAACCAAAGCTGGGATATAAGTAGGACCAGCGATTTGGTTGCGGTGTTTGCCGGTGTTCAAGAAGGTGAAAAGTGGCATGGAAAGGCAGTTGGTTTTTCTTTATCTATGCCGAAGTGGCCTGTGAATCCACAGATTCATGATCTTTTAATTATTGATTTTGACGTCAGTGGCATGCAGCCAGTCAGTTGGGTGATTGAATTTTCAGATTTGAAAACAGGCCGTTTTTATATGGCCACCATAAAATTATCATCAGGAGCACACGAACTGCACTTGAATCAACTGGTATGGCAGGATGATTTGAAAAACAATCTGGCTTGGCAGGATGTGCCTCGTGCCAACACATTAGTGGTCAGAGGCTTTGCGGCTCAAGAACAACAGTGGTCATTCAAACCATGGCAATTAAAGCAAAGCCATGCGTTTAACCCAGTTTCTTGGCCCGATCCTTGGCAAACTGCTGATTGTGACCGTGACACTGAACATGCGTGGCAAAAAGGTGCCTGGCAGCTGGGCTGTTATAGCAACAACACCATGGTGAAGTTAGACCAAAACATCAGCCAACTTTCACCCAAAGTGTCCTTTCAATTTGAAACTTTCTTCGAAGTCACTGCTTGGATTTGGCTGATTGTGTTTGTGGTTTTGATGTGTTGGGCATGTGCAGGGTTTTTACATGCACAATTGGCCGTACTCAATGGCTTATTCTTGGTAGTGGTGGTGCTGTTGATTATCCCCGAATTAATGGGGGTGGCTGTGTGGCTTGTTTTGCCTGTAGTGCTATGGTTGGCTTGGCGACACAAGTCGTCATTCATCAGTGATCAAAAAGATGCCATGAAGGTGTGGTTAGGCGTAACAGTTTTGGCGCTCTTGCTTTGGACTTTGGGCGGATGGCGTTTTGATTTTATTTCACAATGGCCAGTTTATTTATTGTGGGCTGTGTTTCAGCAATTACTCTTGATTGGTTTGTTTGAACATTTGCGCAAAGACGGGCAAATGCCTACATCCCTCGCCATTGCTGTGACCGCTGTGATGTTTGCTTTATTTCATGTGCCTAACCATCACTTGATGTGGATGACCTTGTCAGGCGGTGTATTCTGGATGTGGATATGGAGCAAGTATCAAAACTTTTTGTTGATGGTGGTATCGCACAGCTTATGGGCTTTGCTGCTGTACCAAGCTGTGGGCGAAGCGTGGTTACACTCCGCCCGAGTTGGAATGAGTTTTTTATAAACCGCCTGGGCCGCAATCATTGGCAAAATAGTCGATGATTGACTCATATAATTTCTTTTGATGATTAAAGAACAGGGTGTTTGAAAAATGGTCTGCACCATCCAATTCTACATATTGATATTTTTTATTGTGCTCATCCAATGCTTTTAAATACCGCTTGGCGTGTTCAGGTGGTACACGCTGATCAACAGAGCCATGAATCAATAGCAAAGGCACATTGATTTTGGCCACTTCTTCGATGGGTGAAATGCTTTCCATCCATGTTTTTTCTTGTTCAATTTTCGACGCTCCTCTAGATCGATCACGGTAATAATTAACTTGTAGCATCGTGTCAGTTACAGCTGCACCTGCAATGACACATTGATACAATTGTGTCTCTCTGGAAGCGGCAATCAAGGCGGCATAACCGCCATAGGACCAACCATACATGGCCACACGATCAGGGTCTGTGTATCCTTTTTTAATCAAATACTTCACACCATCGTCTTTGTCATCTTGCATGGCATGACCGCCTTGGCCACCGTTAATGAAAGCAGACTTGTAAAAATCCAAACCATAACCACGTGAACCACGGTATTGTGGTTGAAGCACTAAGTAACCATTATTGGCCAACATTTGGCCCCATTCATCATAGCCCACGACTTCTTGAACATAAGGGCCACCATGCGGCATCACCACTGTTGGAAACGGTCCTTCTCCTTTGGGTATGGTGATGTATGCGGGGATGGTTTTACCATCACGAGATTTGTATTTAATGTATTTAACATCAGCCAATGTTTCCTTCTTGAATGAGGGTTGTTTGCTGCCGATTTCTTTGAGTTTACCGTCAAGGAGGAGGTAATAGGTGCCTGGATCTTGAGGTCCACTGTTGTAAACGACCATTTGTTTGCCGTCTTTGCTGCGACTGCTGATGGATATGTTGTGGGCAAATGGCACGCTTTTTTCTAGCTGTTGGTAGAGTTGGGCTTCGTTGCCATCAAAATATTCATAATGTGCTTTATCAGTCATGTACCTGATGCCCACTATGGTATCAGGGTGTCCCAGGTTGTTACTGTGGTATCTGACACCAGCCACATCCACATCCGAACGTTGGTAAATTTTTTCACCAAAGGTTTTGCTTCGGGTGTTGAACTCCCATAATCCCATCTTGTCGTTGCCATTGTGTGCAGTGACGATCAGGATGTCAGGTTTTTGGTTGTCGATGCCGTTGACATTGAATGATTCGAAACTGTCTTCGCTCATGCGATGAATTTCTTTCCACTTTTTGTCTTTGATGCCGCGGTAATAATACAGGTATTCACCAGACTTGATGTCATAGCCAAAACCAATGCGTGGGTTACCTTTAGCATCAAATCCAATTGACCCCATTTTAATGTTGCCGCGAATCAATAGCTTTTTGGTGCCTTTGCGTAAATCTAATTCGTGGTATGAAGAAGGTCTGAAAGCGTAGGGTATTTTTATTTTTGGGTCTATAGGCTCCTGGAAAGACAGGATGACTTTGTTGGGTTTGTCTGGTAATAGGTTGGCAATTCTTGCATTGACTTCTTTGAAAGGTTTGATCTTTTTGGTTTTTAAATCAAGCTTTGCGAGTTTGCCTTCGTAGACACCGCGGTTCCACCCTTTGATTTTGTCTCTGACCTTTTGGCGCATGGACAACAAGATGTCGTCATTGCTTATCCAAGAATAGCCTACCAGTTCCATGGGGTCTGCGTTGACCCGAAATGGGTCGGCAGACAAGTCATTGCTGGGGTAGATTTCTAAAATGGCATTGCCTTCTTTACTGGGTATCTTCATCAATGCCAATTGATCCCCAGTGGGGGATAGGCTGACACTGCTGATTACGTCACGCAGAGCAAAATAATCCAATGGGTAGGGCTTAGATCCGGCGATGTTGCTGCACAGAATCAAAAAAATTATGATGATATTTTTCATATTTACTCCTGATTTTTTAATAGGGTAAAAAAAAGCCCTTGAAAACACAAGGGCTTTTTACTGAGCTGTGGTTTATTTAAAATCTGTATCCCACATTCAAAAACACCCTTCGGCCATTCAAATCATAACCATAACCTTGTGGTGAATTAACCGCTAAGGTGATAGGTGCGCTGGCATCAACTTGAGGTGGTGCTTTGTCAAACACATTCACTACACCCAGTCTTACTGTCCAGTCGTCACCTCTGTAGCTCACAGAAGCCGTGTGGTTGGTATAAGAACCTGATTCCCAGATAAAGCGGCACAATTCATCTCCCGCATCTGGTCCTGCGCAGGTGTACATGTCACCATTGTAGTCGTCAAATTCATTGTCTACGTCTGGATCAATGTCAACAGCACCGATGTAGCGAGTTTGCCATGCAAAACGGTATTTGCCAATGTCTGCCCTTAAGTTCAAAGTGCCTTGCCAATCAGGATAGCCATATTCTTCAATGTCATCATCAAAAGATACATCGCCGTCATCACTGGTGAACAGGTCAGAATGTTCTTTGACATGGGTCAATACCAAGTCTGCACCAATGTTGACACTGCGTTCAAATACAGCAAATTCATGATCGTAGTTAAAGTTCACGTCCACACCGCGTACCGTTTGGTTGTCGCGGTTAATAAAGCCTGAATCAATGATGTCAAACACACCGTTCTCATCACGGGTGATTCTGTTACAGAATGGGCTGTCAAGTTCAGGGTCATTATAACAATCATTCACGATGTATTGCGCGCTGGGCTCAATGATGGTGTTGTTGATTTCAATTTGATAATAAGATGCACCAATGGTTAAATCAAATGCATCAATGAATGGCACATCCCATGCAAAACCATAAGTGTATGAATCAGATTTTTCTTCTGAAATGTCAGTAGCACCACCGGTCGCAACTTCTGTGCTGAAGGTGTTGAAACCATTGTTGTACAGTTGTGTTGGATCAGCGCCTTGCTGTGCACAGTTGTCCAGAACCACTTGGTCACGATCATCTAAGCTAGGTACATAGACATCATTGATTGAATCATAGGCATCTTCAGGAATATGACAAGGGTCGAATACATTGGTGAAACCCGTTTGTGCTCTCAAGAAATTTTCTCGCAAGTTGGGTGCACGATATGATGTGCCTTTGGTGGCACGTAACAACAATGATTCAACAGGTCTCCAACCCAACTTCATGGAATAAGTGTTGGCACTGGGGAAAAATTCGTCTTTGGTGTAACGACCTGACAGGTTGAGGTTCAATTCATAAGCACCAGGAACATTGGCCAAAAGAGGAAATTCAATTTCAGCAAAAGCTTCGCGGGTGAATTTAGAGCCTGAGGCACCACCATCAGCAAAGAAGCCAAAGAACAAGCCTTCTCCAGCTACTGTGTCAGGGATTGAGCTGATTTCATCTTTTCTGATTTCGAAACCCAATCCGCCTGAAATAGGACCTGCTGGTAAATCATAGATATAACCTGTGGCAAATGCAGACCAAATGGTTTGTTCTACCTTCGTTCTGAAGTCACGCGAATCAAACAGGTAATCTCTTTCTGCTTGGGTTGTGAAGTCGCTCACAATGGGGTCATACAATGAAGGTGCAAACAAATTAATGGGCACACAGTTGTCGTTGTTTCCGCAAATCACTTGACCAGTTGCTGGGTCAATTCTTGAGGTGCTCAATGAATAATTCAGGTGATCATTTCTGATGCCGCGTCGTGAAGCTGTTCCGTCTGATTCATGGTATGAAAAATAAGTTTCAAAAATCCATGAGTCCATGGTGCCAAAATTCAGTTGAGGCAGGTCTCCTTTGATACCAAATACAAAACGAGTTTGTTCCACTGTGGCAGAGGTTTGGTCACGGTCTCCGTCAATCGCAATAATGGGTTGAGTAGAAGCAGGTCCGATGGGGCCAATGGTCTGGTCACAACTACCTCCTGTACTTGGGTCACATCCAAACGACTCTAAAACGGACGCTATGATGAATGGGTTGTTCATCAATGCATCATATGCTAAACCACAGTCAACACCATTGATGCCATTGGGGTTACATATATTGTAAGGGTTTGAACCTGGCACAGTTGGGAACAGTTGTGCTTGTCCAGAATCTTGGAAGGTATCACGTCTGCTGTAGCCCACTTCAAAAAATGGTGTGATGTTGTTGTCACCTTCAAATGTATACTCACCATAGCCATAAAAGTTTTGGGTTTTCAGCTCCAAAAATAGGCTGGCATCAGTTTGGAATGGGTAATATGAGTAAGGAACAAAACTGGCCACATCAGGCACGCCGTCTCCATCAGTATCCACCGATCTAAAGGTGGTGCCAAAAGGTGAGGTGCTTTCAGAAAAATTAGGCCATCCACCATTGGTGAAACCAGGGGTGTAGTAAATACTGCCTACTTCTGGAACACTGATTCTGCCAACCAGGCTGCCTCTATAGCAACTGCCATTAACACGTTGGTTAAAGTCTTCATTCCAAATGTCATGGGTTCTGATCTCGCCACTTTCGGTGATTTCTCTGTGCATGTCACATTGGTTTGTCCACTCTCGGTCTTTGTATTTGACTTCTTCTAAGTCATATAACTCGGCACCAAACCCAATAAAACCGCGGTCAAAGTTTTTACCCCAAGTTAAACTGATTTTGTTTTCAACGCCACCTGACTGCTCGGGTACCGTAGTGTTGAAATCAACTTCCCATCCGTTGAAATCTTTTCTTAAAACGGCATTCACAACGCCAGCAACCGCATCAGAACCATAAATGGAAGATGAGCCATCCAATAAGAAATCATATTGTTGGATCAGACCACCTGGTATCATATTCAGGTCAGGAGACGATGGTGCGCCTTCTACACCTGAACCACCGACACGGCGACCGTTCAGCATCACCAAGGTGCGACCCGCACCCAAGCCACGGAAACTGGCCGTTCGGGCTCCTGGACCGTTGTCTAATACAAAGCCAGAGAATGTCAGGTCGATCTGTTGCCCTGATGAGGCTGTAGAGTTTTGGATGATGTCACCGGCATCAATTTGCCCCACTTCTCTAGATTCTTCTGCTGTGATGACCTGCATCGGTGAAATGCTGTCATAGGTTTGGCGCAATAACCTTGAACCTGTGGCAACCACCGGCTCAAAATCAACCACTTCTTCATCGTCGTCATCATCATCATCAGCGTCTTCAGAAGTTGTTTGTTCTTCTTCTGTGTTGTCTTGAGCCCACACCGCATTGGTGTTAAAGCCCAGCAGCATCGCTAAAAATAACAACAAACTGATTTTTGATTTACTCAGGTTGTTCTTCATTGGATTTCCTCATTTTTTTTAGAATAATGATGCTGTAGATAAATTATCCACCGCATCAATTAAAATAATGCCTGAGAAAATAGCTGATTGCAACTTGAATTTACGAAAAATTAACGAATTCTACGAATGAAGCTTTAGTTCTTTAGTTTTCGGGTGATGGTGGCTGTGCGTTTGCCTTGGGCTATGCACAGCTGTTTCTCGTTGCTGTCTATGGGTTTGTTGGATTCAAACTCGGTCCAATGGGTGGCGCCATAGGGCGAACCACCAGAAGTGGTGTAGAGTAATGCTTTTTCTGAATAAGGCAGTCCAACCATGATCATGCCATAGTGCAGCAG
>JAUIHY010000069.1 GCA_030432115.1 Gammaproteobacteria bacterium
GTGGCTGAAGGAGATGCTGAATCTGCCTATTTTATAGCCACTGCCTTTGCCAAAGGGGAAGGGGCATTTGAGGTGGATTTGGTGCAAGCCAAAAATTGGTTTTTAAAAGCAGCTGAAATGAACCATGCCCATGCCATGTTTGAGCTGGGCTTATTGCTGTTCTTTGACGAAGATTTTGCGACAGCTCACAGCTGGTTTGATAAAGCGGCAGCGCAAGGTCATGGTGAGTCTTTTTATCGCTTGGGCATTTATCATATTTATGGTTTGAATGAATCCAGCCTTTCATGTGAAAAAGCCTATTCGTTTTTTGAACAAGCAGAACAAAGAAAGGTCAATGTGGCTTTCAATGACCATGCATGGATGATGGCGACATTGCCGGATAAAAAATGCCGCAATGGAGAAAAAGCATGGCGTATTTACTCAGAATTAGAACAGTTATATGGAGCCAATGGCATGATACCTTTGTCTTTTTTGGATACCAAAGCGGCTGTGCTGGCTGAAATTTCAGAGTTCAATGAAGCCATCAAATTGCAAACCTATGTGGTGGAATCCTATTGCGGTGTGGCATTAAAAGACAGTAAAGATTTAACATCTTGGATGCAATTGGCGGCCAAACAACCACCTGAATTTTGCCCAGATGGTGTGGAAAGATTACAAAGTTATATAGACAGGAAGCCTTGGCGAGAAATCCCAAAGGACAATTTTGGAGCGCATAAAGATGAGTCATGAAATGACACCCAAAGCACATTTTGAGCAAGAATTGGGTGTGATCAGTTATTTGGATTTACAAAAATTTTTTGCCAAAGGCATTGTCTTAATGGCGGCAGAATCCTTGGATATGATTGAGGTTGCTGTGGCCATCAATGAAGATGACACGCAACAAGTACAATCTTGGGTAGATGCACAATTGCTGATAAGAGCCAATGATGATCATGCCAGGGACTGGGTTGAAACAGCTGCGGTATTCAAGGCAGTGACGGTGGCACCATGGGTTTTGGTACAAGAAGTTCATGTTAATGATGAAGAATTACAAGCTTTTCAAAAGGAGAAAAAGCAATGAATATGATGTTGGCAGGAATGATCGGCTTTACTTTGGGTGCATTGGTGATGTTTTTTATCATGCACCATGGCCAATCGAGCAACAACAATGAAGAAGTCGAACAAAAATTAAAAGATTATCAAGATCATGTAGAGCAACATTTTGCCAAAACTGCAGATTTGATAGACAACTTAACCGACAGTTACAAAGAAGTATTTGAGCATTTATCAGATTCAGCTGAGGAACTACTGTCGGACGAGCAAATCCAACGTCAACTGATGAACAGAAAAAGCAGGGAGGTGACTCTGAGTTATTTGTCTCAAAATGACGATGAAACAACTGATGATGAGAAGCCACCAACCAACCCCAATCCCTGGGCTGGTTGAGTGACCTGTTGCACACTGGCCTTCCATGGGCCAGTATTGCCGCCTTTATTTCAATAAAATATCTTTGCGGTTTTTTTCAACCGTTTTCAAACCAATTCCTTTCACTTCAGTTAAAGATTCCACTGTTTTGAATTGGCCATTGGCTTTTCTATAATCCACAATGGCTTGCGCTTTCTTCAAGCCAATGCCTTTCAATTCTTCAGCGATTTGTTCAGCTGTGGCGGTATTGACATTCACAGCAGCAAAAGCAGATTGAGCCATCAATGCAGCAGCGATAAAAATGGTTTTGATAAATTTCATGTTGTTCTCCTTGTGTTAAATTCAAAAATCAATCGAATGTTTCATCGATGGTGTCCATTTTAGAAAGAATCCATATCGGCTGATATGGGTGAAATCAGATTGAAACTGTAAAAAAAGGAAAATAAAAGGGTCCAATTTTTATACTTTTGTAAGAAAACATCGACAACTTGGTTATAATCATTCGGTTTTAACCCCATTGAACCTCAAAAATGAACCTGAATTTAAAGACAATAACGCTATTGATGCTGCTTGCTGCACCCGCTTTTTCAGGACAAACTGTTGACTTCACACCGCATGGAACCCAACCGGGGCTTAATTTTGGTTTAGAAGGTGGATCAAAGTGCCATGCTTGTCATTCAGGCTATCCCAACACACCAGAATACGCGTCAGATGTTAAAAACATGCCATACAACACCTGGGCAGGTTCCATGAAAGCGCATGCATCAAGAGATCCTTTGTTTTGGGCGGCAGTGGATGTGGCCAATAATGACATTCCAGGTGTGGGTGATTTCTGTATTCGTTGTCATACACCGCAAGGTTGGCTCAATGGACATGTGGTTAAACCCCGGATTGATGGTGCGCCACTACTGGATGGAGCCAATGGGTGTGAGTTACAAGGTGATCATGTGGCTAGAGGCTCAGAAACGAACGACTATACGGGTGTGACATGTCACTTTTGTCATAGAGTTGACGAAATAGGGCCTATGGGTGAATCACAATTGATTGGTAACATCAATGCTTGGGTGGATGATGAATCTTGCCCTGGGGGATTTGGGCCTTGCAGGAAAGGCCCCTATGCCTACCCGGAGAACAGTGGTCATTTTCCGCCTCCACATGAGTGGGAATATTCAGCCTTTCTACAAAAAGGTGATTTTTGTGGGTCTTGTCATGATGTATCATCACCAGAAATTGAGGTTAATGGGGTTTTAACCATTGCAAAGAAACTGTTTCATGAGGGTGTGGAAACTGAATTGGCGATGCCTATTGAACGCACTTATTCAGAATGGAAAAATTCAGAATTTGCAGATTTGATTTACCGTGACAGCATGGAGGTGGTGATTTCTGATGTGGTTCCGTATTTAAGCAAAGGCGAAAGTTGCCAAGATTGCCATATGCCCAATACCAATGATGCAGGTGCTCGTGCATGTTTCTTTGATTCGCCAGGCAGTAGAACCGGTGAGTTAAGTACCCACAGGTTTGCCGGTGGTAATTCTTGGATGCCACAAGTGATCAAAGCCGAATACGGTGATGATCTGGAGCTGGTTGATGAAGGTATTAAAGGCATGTTGGATTTGTCATCAGAATATGCACTTGAGATGCTACAAACCCAAAGTGCTGCCATGGAAATTTTAGATCATTCTTTTGTTGGGAATGTCGTAGCAGTTGATGTCAAAGTCATTAACTTAACAGGACATAAATTGCCCACGGGTTACCCTGAAGGCAGGCGCATGTGGTTACATATTCAAGTCAAAGACGCAAATGAGCATGTGATATTTGAGTCTGGAGCCTATGATGAAAATACGGCGGTTTTAACAGAAGACAACCAAGTAAAAATATATGAATCACAACAAGGCATTTGGAATGTAAACACGAATTCCTGCGAAATTAAAGATGGTGCTGATAACAAACTGTTTCATTTCGCTTTGAATAACTGTATTTTGAAGGACAACAGAATTCCACCGTTGGGTTTCAGCGGTGGTACAGATATAGAGTTGATGCCACGCGCAGCCAATTACCCGATTGACCCCAGCACGGGCAGAATGGCCAATTATGACGTCACTCGATATACCATCGATACAACAGGTGCCACTTTGCCAATCACATTCACAGCGACTTTAAAGTACCAAACAGCCAGTAAAGAATACATCGATTTTCTTGCCAAAGAAGCCGTTGATAACAGCATTCAATCTGAAAATCAGACTTGTGACCGATCTTGGACAGTTGGTCCGGCTGATCAAACCCGTGGTGAATTTATGAAAGACTTGTGGGAAAACAACGGCAAGTCAGCACCCGTAGACATGAACACAAAAAATAAGCTTATTGGGAAAACAAAATGAAAACAACTCTAACGATGTTACTGCTTTTACTGGCGTTTAACTGTGCTGGCATAAAATATATGCCTGTTGAAGATGCAGATTTACCCAACTCGGCTGTTGAAATAATACTTAATGAAAGTGGTGAATGGCATGAATTAGTTATCAATGATTGGCAGGATGTGGTTTCCACACCTAAAGGAAAACACAAATACAGGTATCAGCAAGGGTTTAATTACACAAAAAAACAGGGGTTTATTCGAACTTTTGAAATGAATGGACAGTTAGTTAATGAACAATATGGAGTTGATTATGATGGTCGCATGAGTAAAGAGGAAATGCTTGTGGCTTATGAAATATTCAAAAGTCATCCTGACATAAAGCAACAATTGGCTCATTTCAAAGTACCCATAATGTTGCAAGGTGGTTTTAACTATGCAGTTGATGAAAGCGATATGCCCTGTTCGAAAGGCATGCGGTGTGTGCATGTATTTGCTCATACAGCCATTGAACCCTTGGTGGCCCATGCTGTGATCAGGATGACTGATCGATCGGTACCATACCCACAATTCAATCATCACCAAAATAACAAAAAAAATTGAAGTTTAGTCAGTTTTTTAAAAATAATATAATGATAAAAAAAGAGGTTTTACCACATGAAAAAAATAATCACGCTCATGATGTTCACGTTGCTGAATATCCAATTTGTACAAGCAGCAGCTCCACAATGTAATGAATTAGGTGAACAATATGTTTCCTGGCCAACAAAAAATCCAATATGGGAAATGTGTTACTTGGATGTGAGGGACAGCTCAGCAACCCAAGGGTCTAGTTTAGAAGTCAGAAAACTACATTATAATGGTATTCTGGTGATGGAGCGCATGCACATGCCGATGTTATTTGCACAATATACTTCTGGTCTTTGTTATAGAGATTGGAAGGATACGGCCTCAGATTTTCTGAGAGCAAGCGCAATTGAAAACCCTGTCAGAGCCGCCATCACAACCTGCGATGCTTCTGTTGATGAAACGGAACCTGTTGGAAGCTGCCCGTTTGCCGATGTCTCTCCAGGTGGGTCTGGTTCTGTTGGAAATGCAGCGGATTGTTTTTCAGGTGTTCAAGTGGAAAAATACCCAGATCATATGGTACTGACTACCAATCATTCAGCCTCTTGGTATAAATACACTGCACGTTATATTTTTCACGCAGATGGTCGCATTCAACCTAGATTTGGTTTTGGTAACAGCACAGGAACTCAAAATAACAACACCCACTGGCATCATGGCTACTGGCGTATGAATTTTGATATAGATGGCCCAGGAAATGATGAGGTGTTTATTTCTGATGATCAGAGTGATCACTTACAAGCTGTTGAATTTGCTGATTGGCGAGAATTATTAGGTCAAAATAATGACCCGAATGTTTTTACAGATGAAATCACTTGGATGGTAAAAGACAGTGTGACTGGAAGAGGGTATCGAGTGGTGGCCGGTGGAGAAGGTGTGTCTCAAAATGGCGGAATTGATGATTATGCGGTTCCTGCTGACCCCAGTGGTGTGATGCATCATGAGGTTGATGTGATGGTGACCAAATATAAGTTGATCAATGGCACCTTAACAGAATATTCGGATACACCGGGTTCAAATAGTATAAACAACTGTAATATGCAAGAGGAAAATTTGGTCGGTAATGTCAATGATCCCAATAATTTACCTGAATCCTTGGTTGGAGAAGATGTGGTGTTTTGGTACAGAACAGCCGTTAATGACATCGCGCCGAAAGGTATGTTATGTAAAACAGGTGGTCCAACATTATACCCAGTAGGTAACTGGGGGAGTGTTGATATTCCTCCGACAGCAGTAGTTGATGCTTATCAAGTGGAAGAAAATTCCATGGATAATGTATTGAATGTGATGAGCAATGACACAGACCCTGATGGCGGCTCCAATGTGATTGAGTCAGTGACGCAACCAAACAATGGCAGCGTGGTCATCAGCAACGACACCCAATTGTTGTATACACCTGATCTGGATTATTGCAATGACGAGTTGCCAACCGATGATTTCACTTACACTTTAAATGGTGGTTCTGAAGGTCAAGTGAGTGTAGCTGTATCATGCTTTGATGATGATTTGATTTTTAAAACGGGTTTTGAGCTGGCTCCACCTTTATAATTCAGAACACTTTTTTCAAGTTAAAGGTCCTGCATATTGTTATGGGGCCTTTTTTTATTTCAAACAGTAAAAAAACCATACTTTAGGCACGTAACAAAGTAATGCCATGTGTGTGAAAATCGTTGCCATTTATTTGAAGGAGAATGACGTGAAGTTTAATTGGAAACCCTGTGTTTTGGCACTGGCTGTGGCAAGCGTTACCGCTTGTGCGCCAATGTCGCAAAATCACAAAACAGCAGCACCAGAAGTCAGTGTACAGCAAAGCAGTAACAAAGTTTTTACCCAAGACTATGACATGCGCACCTTAGACAATGGCCTGAAAGTGATAGTCGTAAAAACCGATTATCCAGGTGTGGTTTCATTGCAAATGCCGATTCAAACGGGGTCGAGGAATGAAGTGGAACCCGGAAAGTCGGGCTTTGCGCACTTTTTTGAGCACATGATGTTCCGCGGTACAGAAAATTATACCCAGGAGGAATACGGTGAAATGCTGAAAAAGATGGGTGCTGATCAAAATGCCTATACCACAGATGATTACACCAATTACCATGTCACTTTCATGAATGATGATTTGGAAAAAATGTTGATGCTTGAAGCGGATCGGTTCAAGTATTTGAAATTTTCAGAAGCACAATTCAAAACCGAAGCCTTGGCTGTGAAGGGTGAATACCTTAAAAACAGTGCCAGTCCATTCAGTCAATTGTTTGAAAAGGTCAGGGCCAGCGCTTTTAAAGAACACACCTACAGTCACACCACCATGGGCTTTTTGAAAGACATTGAAGACATGCCCAACCAAATGGATTATGCCTTGACCTTTTTTGACCGATGGTACCGGCCAGAAAAAGCTTCTGTAATCGTGGTGGGTGATGTAGAAGTGGAGCACACCCATGAGTTGGTTGAAAAATACTTTGGTGATTGGGAACGTGGTGATTACCAAGTGGACATTCCTGTAGAGCCACCAGCCCAAGGTCATGAATATATCCACATTGAGTGGGCATCTGAAACGCTGCCCATGTTTGGCTTGGTATTCAGAGGTGCATCTGGTGATCCCATGGTTAAGGACAAAGCAGCCATCGACATGATGGGTGAAATTTATTTTGGTGGTAATTCAGACGTTTATCAGGACATCGTGGTCAAAAGACAATTAGCTGACTCATTGTTTTTCTATTCTCCAGACAGCAAGGACCCAGGTTTGATTTACTTGTTGGCCAGAATGACATCAAAAGACCATTATGCTGAAGTCAAAGCAGCTCTGCTTGATACCATCGTTAAAGCCAGAACTGAAAGTGTTGATACTCAACAATTGAATGACATCAAATCAGCAGCACGTTACGGTTTTGCCAATGGCCTGGATAACTCAGAAGCCATAGGGGACATGTTGGCATCAGTGGTGCAAGTCAATCGTGATCCTGAGTACATTAACCACCAATACGATCGTCTGGGTGAAATCACCGCTGATGATGTGAAGTGGGCGGCGAATAAGTTCTTAGTGGATGACGGTCGCATCATGGTTTCATTGGCCCAAGAAAAGTCAATCGATGCTTTGTCAGATGATTTTGAATTAAGCCAAATGGTGTCGGCCGCTGATGTCACACCCAAAGCACACTTTAAGGTGGCAGATTTGTCGAACAGCAGCGACATTGTTGATGTAAACTTTTTATTCAACACAGGTGCTGCGCTTGACCCCAAAGGGAAAAAAGGCCTGGCCAATTTAACAGCAGCCATGATCACTGATGCGGGTTCTCAAACAAAATCATACCAAGAAATTCAGAAGGCCATGTTGCCAATGGCAGCTTACTTTGGGGCACAAGTTGATAAAGAAATGATGTCTTTGTCAGGTCGTGTTCACAGAGAAAAGGCGGCAGAGTGGTTGGACTTGGTGCTAGATAACGTATTGAACCCCGGTTTTAAGGAAGCTGATTTTAATAGATTAAAAACACAAGCCATTAACAACATCCAAACTGATTTAAAAGGTAACAATGATGAGGAACTGGGAAAAGAAGTGTTGTATGAACAACTGTACCCCAATCATCCATACGGCGCATTGAACTTGGGTCATGTCAGTGACCTGGAAAGCATCACATTGGATGATGTCAAAGCTTTTTACCAAGCACAATTGACACAAAAGAATTTAACTTTAGGAATCACTGGAAATTTGGGTGAAGACTTGAAAGCTGATTTACAAAACCGATTGGCCACTGCATTGAATGTGGGTGAAGATGCCATGCTTAAGATTGAGGCGGCTCCCGCGTTTTCTGGACGCCACGTGACCATCGTTGAAAAAGAAACCATGCCAACAGCTGTTTCTTTTGGTTTCCCAATTGAGGTGAACCGATCACATGATGATTGGGTGGCATTGTGGTTGGTGCGTTCTTTCTTGGGCGAGCACAGAAACTCTAACAGTTTCTTATACCAACGCATCCGTGAAGCCCGTGGCATGAATTATGGTGATTATGCCTATATCGAGTATTTCCCACGTGGCATGTATCGCACGCAACCGAACGCCAATTTAGGTCGTTCTGAGCAAATTTTCCAAGTATGGTTGCGTCCATTGCGCAGTAATACTGATGCTCACTTTGCTACACGAACTGCGATGTATGAGTTGGAAAAACTGATTGAACAGGGACTGACTGAAGACCAATTTGAGAACACGCGTTTGTTTTTATCCAAATACGCCGGATTGTTGTTAAAAGGGCAAGATCGCGTGTTGGGTTACCATTTAGACAGTCAGTTTTATGAATCCGGTGACTTTGTTGAACAAGTGAAAAAAGGTTTGGATGAATTGACTGTTGGCCAGGTAAATGCAGTGATTAAAAAACACTTACAGACTGAGGACATGCAATTTGTTTTCATTACCAAAGACGGTCAAGACATGAAAGACCGTTTGGTGAATGGCACTGAGTCAGCCATGACTTATAACTCAGAAAAGCCTGCTGAGTTGATGGCTGAGGATCAAGTAATTAAAGACTATGATTTGAAATTAAAAGCCGATCATGTCGATGTGATTGATATAGAAGACGTATTCAAGTAATTCATGCAAACGCAGAAGCAGTCACTTTAAAAGGTGGCTGCTTTTTTTTGCCTGTAGAATAAATACCCTGATGGTCAATTCGTGACTTTTGGCATACGGAGGGTTTCGTAAATAGGTCGATTGGCCTATTACCAAGTTTAAAGCATGTTGTTACACTGGCTTTGCTTTTGTGAAAGTTTGAGTCAATGCCATGAAATTAACCGAAATCAGTATAAAAAACCCAGCCAGTGTGGCAGTTATCTTGGCCTTAATTGTATTGATTGGTTATATGGCCATCAATGATCGACCGATTCAGTTACTACCAAACTTATCACAACCTCAGATTTCTATATTCAATAATTGGCGTGCAGCAGCGCCAGCGGAAATGGAATCCAACATCATTGAGCCTCAAGAAACGGTATTGCGCCGCACGCCAGGCTTGAAAGAAATCACATCGAACATCAATCGAGGATTCACCAACACCACATTGACGTTTGATCATGACACAGACATGCAACAGGCGTTCATCAATGTCATCAATAACCTCAACCAAGCACCACCTTTGCCGGTTGATGCGGGTGAGCCATTTGTGGCTGTGGGTGGTCAAGGCCAACCGAATGTGGCCTCCATTCAGGTTTATACTCAAAAAGGGAATGAAGATGCTGATTTCAGCTCTGAAAAGTATGAATTCGTTTTTGATGAAGTGATTGAACCTCGCTTGGCGCGCATTCCTGGCGTCAGTCGTGTGGACATGAATTCGCGTCGTCCTTTAGAGGTTCGCATCAATTTCGATCCTTACCAAGCCGCGGCTTTGGGTGTTTCGATTGGAGACATTTCTCAGAACATCGCATCGGCCACAGATGTTTCAGCCGGTTTTGCTGATGTTGGTAGGCGTCAATATACGGTACGATTTCTTGGTCAACATGATTTGAAACAATTGGAATCAATGATTGTGGCTTGGGTAGATGGGCGTGCAGTGCAGTTGAATGAGATTGCTTCCGTTGAAAAAGTGCCGGTCGACAGTGGTGGCATGAACCGCCGCAATGGTTATCCTTCTTATTACATCACCCTACAAGGTGGAAATGACTCCAATACGGTAGAGATTTTGGATGAAGTGAACATTGCTATCGCAGAACTGAATGCAGGGGCGTTAGAAGAGGCCGGTTTGATCATTGAACTGAGTTATGATGCTTCGGTTTATATCCGCCGTGCCATTGATTTGGTGAAAAACAATTTGGGTTTGGGTGTTTTGTTGGCTATTGGCACCTTGTGGTTCTTTTTGCGAGACAAACGCGCCACTTTAATCATCGCGACTTCAATCCCGGTGTCATTGTTGGTTTCATTCATGGCTTTGAAGTATTTTGACTTGTCATTGAACGTGATTTCCTTGGCGGGCCTTGCTTTTGCTGTGGGATTGATTTTGGATGCAGCCATCATTGTGCAGGAAAATATTGTTCGCTATCGACAGCAGGGCATGCCACTGAAAGAAGCCATCACTAATGGTGCTGAGCAAGTTCAAGGTGCTTTGTTTGCTTCAACGGTTACTACCATTGCCATCTTTTTGCCTATTTTGTTTTTGGAGGGCATGGAAGGACAGATGTTTTCAGACTTGGCCATCACTTTATCAGTCAGTGTTTTGGCATCATTCATCGCTGCCATCACCATCATACCAGTTGCGAGCCAATTGTGGCTTAAGGAGATGAGTAAAAAAGACCCTTGCGAACCTTGGTGGAATCGCATCACTTTTTGGGTTGAGCGCTTAACCAATACAACGGTTAAACAAAGCATTTGGGTGTTTGGCTTGTTTGCCATTTCTTTGGGTTTGATTGTGTCTTTGATGCCCAAAGCTGACTTCCTGCCGCCAGCCAAAGCCGATGCTGTGCAGGTGTTTTTCAATGCACCGCCTGGCGTAACGACGACCATTTATGAAAAGGAAATCGGTAAAACCATTGTTGATCGATTGAGACCGCATATGGAACACGAGAAGGAACCCTTCATCAAAGGTTATAACCTATCTTTGAACAGTGGTT
>JAUIHY010000070.1 GCA_030432115.1 Gammaproteobacteria bacterium
GGCGAGTTGCAGCGACAAGCACAGGCTGAAGGCATGTTGACCATGTACCAGGATGGTTTGCTCAAATGTTTAGCCGGTGATACCAGTTTTGAAGAAGTCATCAGGGTGTCACACGAATAATGGCTCAGTTTATCTACAAAGCAATCACGCCCACAGGCGAACAATTGGAAGGTCATATTGAAGCCGGTTCTGAGGCAGAAGTGATTGCCAAAATCCAAGAAGCAGGCAACATTCCCGTTTTAGCCAAGGAAATGAAGGCAGGTTTTTCTTTAGAAAATCTGATGGCCAGTCGAAAAAAAGTGTCACAAAAACAGGTGGGCTTTTTCACTGAGCAATTGGCCACGCTATTGAACTCAGGCATGCCTTTAGACCGCTCTTTGTCCGTGATGATTGAATTGTCGGATGATGAGCGCATCAAAAACATGGTCGAACAAATTCGAGACAAAGTGCGCGGTGGCGGTTCATTGTCTGATGCCATGGAAGAACAGCATGGTGTGTTTTCTACCATGTACACCAACATGGTGCGGGCAGGCGAAATGGGTGGTACTTTAGAGGTGTCATTACAACGCTTGAGTGACTATTTGAAATCATCTAAAGAACTCAGAGATTCCGTGGTATCTGCAATGATTTACCCAGCCATCTTGTTGGTGTTGGCGGTGGGTTCTTTGTTTATATTGTTGGCCAAAGTGGTGCCCAAATTCAAACCTTTGTTTGAAGATGCCAATATTGAATTGCCTTTATTAACCCAGGTGGTGTTTGCTGGTGCTGAGTTGGTACAAAGCTTTTGGTGGGTGTTTGTGATTGCCATAGTGGCGATTGTTGCCATCATAAAACAACAATTAAAAGACCCAGAGTTTCGCTACAAAGTGGATCAGAAAATGCTGAATTTACCCTTGTTTGGTGAATTGATAACCCGGGTTGAAACGGCTAAGTTCACACGCACCTTGGGAACACTGGCAGACAGTGGTGTGCCATTGTTGTCAGGTTTGGCGGTGGCCAAAAAAGTGATCAACAACACGGTGTTGCTGAAAGCCATCAGCAATGCCACAGAAAAGGTCAAACATGGCACGCCGTTGTCCGATGCTTTGGCCAAAGAAGAATCATTTCCACGTTTGGCGCAGCAGTTGCTCAGCGTGGGTGAAGAAACAGGTAATCTGGATGACATGTTGGTCAGGGCATCCGATACCTATGATGGTGAAGTGAAAAACACCATTGATCGCATGTTGTCGGTGTTGGTGCCAGTGTTGGTATTGGCATTGGCTGCAATGATTTTTACCATTGTGTTCGCCATCTTGATGCCGATGATGAACATGAGTGAATTGGTTGGATAATATTTTTTAAAGAGAAAAACTATGAAAAACAGAAACAGATTCAAAACCGCACAGCAAGGCTTCAGCTTGATTGAAGTGCTGGTTGTGATGACCATTTTGGCCGTAATTTTTGGCATGGTTGTGACTAACGTGGGCAAAAGTGCAGAGAAAGCCAAGCACAAGGAAGCACAGATAATGGTCAAAAAAATAGATCAGGCTGTACAGATGTTTAATTTAGACACAGGCGCATATCCAGATTCATTAGAAGACTTGATTAATGACACTGGTGCGGCGATGTGGGATGGTCCATATATCAAAGAAAAAGAATTGAAAGACCCTTGGGGTGAGCAATATTTATATTCCACTCAATCTCAGCATGGCCAAAGCTTTGATGTCTACTCTTATGCATCAGACAAAAGCCCAGGTGGTAGTAAATTAGCATCAGATGTAGGTAACTGGCAGTAATTTATGCGCAGGCGCAGCGGTTTCACTTTGATTGAAGTTTTGGTGGTGTTGGTCATGCTGGCCATCATTGCTGGCACCGTTGCGTTCAATATGTCTGGTTCGATGAAATCGGCCAAAATCCGAGCCGCCAGTAAAGATTTGGTGGCGGCATTGCGCTATACACGATCACAAGCGGTGGTTAAACACAAAGAGCAACGCTTGTTGATTGATGTGGAAAGCAAATCATACCAAGCGCCTGGCAAGGAAAAGGTGGTCTTTCCTGAAGGCATGGAATTGAAAGTCTATGCGGCAGAATCTGAGGTGCCAAGTGAAACACAGGCCGGTTTTCGATTCTTTTCTGATGGATCTTCAACCGGCGGTCGAGTGACCTTAATTTATGATGAACGCTTTTGGCGCATCAATGTGGCGTGGCTGACTGGCGAAATTCGTTTGTTTAAGGACACGGAAGTGTGATGAAGGCCAAAGGATCACAAGGTTTCACCTTGATTGAGGTGATTGCATCGTTCACCATTTTGGCCATGACATTCATGGTCATTCTGGAGATTTTGTCTAATTCATCGCGCAACACCATCAAATCGTCTGAACAAACCAAACTGGCGCTTTTGGCCCAAAGTAAGATGGATGAGGTGGGCATCATCATTCCGGTAGAAGAAGGGTCTGAATCCGGTTCTTTTGATGATGACATCAGTTGGCAAATTGACATCATGCCTTATGAAGCCAGTTATGATGGCGATGTGGAGATGGATTTTGTGCCCGTTGAACTTTTCAAAGTGCAATTGGTGATTGCTTGGGTGGATGGACTGGGTAAAAACAGGGAAGCTGTTTTCACCACCTTGAAGGCGATGACGCCAGATTTTGAGCGAGGTCCAGGTGGTTAGTTCAAAACAACAAGGTTTCACCTTAATAGAAGTCATTGTGGTTTTTACGTTGTTGGCCATGATCATGGCGATGATCTTTTCTGGGTTGGATTCAGGAAGGAGAACGGCTGAAAAAGGTGAAAAGCGGATCGAAGCCATCAGTGAAATGCGTATGGTACAAGGCGTGATCAGAAGGCAAATGTCGCGCGCTTTGGCTGTGGGTATAGAAGAAAATGAAGAAGGACAAATGGCGGTTTTCTATGGTGACGAAGATTCAGTGACCTTTGTTTCATTGATGCCAGGCTATTTAGGCAATGCAGGGCCGCACATACAGAAAATTGAAATTGCATCTGATTCTGATGGCCAGTTCTTACAATACCGCCATGGTAGTTTAAGTAACTACGATGATGAAGATGAACAATCTGGTTTTGATGAAGCCGAACCCATAGTTTTGATGGAAAACATCAGGTCTGGACGCTTTTCATTTATTGAAGTGGGAGAAGACGGTTTTCCGACAGATTGGGTGTCTGAAATAGAAAACAACACGGTGATGCCAATGATGGTGCAGTTGGACATTGAAATGAATGACCGTGCTAAGGAAGGTTGGCCTTTGATGCAAGTGGCCATGCAAATAGATGCCAGCAGTTCTGGCACTCGGCGCCGACGCAGTGCCGTAAACCTGATTAACCAAAACCGAAGCGGTAAAGGCGGTGAGCTGCAATGAACATTGTGAAGCAAAAAGGTGTGGCGCTGGTGTTGGTACTGTGGATCACCTTGTTGATGACGGTGATTGCAGGCAGCTTTGCCTTGTCGGCCAGAACTGAATATGTACAGTCACGCATTGTTTTCAGCAGCACGCAGGCTCGGTTTCTGGCAGAAGCGGGGATACATATGGCGGTTTTTCAATTAAGAAACCCAGATCCTGATAGCCGCTGGATTCCCGATGGGCGTACGCAAGAATTGGATTTGGATGGTGCTAAAATTGAATTGAAAATCACCGATGAATCTGGAAAAATCGACATCAATCAAGCAAATGAGGAACTTTTGCTTGGATTGTTTGCCTCAGTGGGGGTCGAGTTTGACGATGCTTTGGGCTTGGTTGATAAAATCATGGATTGGAAAGATGCCGATGAAGAGGTGAGGTTGGCAGGGGCTGAGGATGATGATTATTTTTCAGCCGGTTATCCTCATGGTGCCAAGGACGCCCCGTTTGATACAGTGCCTGAATTGGTTCAGGTGATGGACATAGATTATGAAACCTATTTGAAAATTGAACCGGCAGTGACGGTTTATTCAGGTAGGAATAACATCAATTTGGGTTTTGCACCCAAGGCTGCTTTGATGGCCATTGATGGTATTTCTGGAGAAATGGCTGATGATTTTATCCGCCAAAGACATGAAATTGATGACCCTAATTTGGAATTGCCTTTGTTAGCCGAAGGATATTCAGGACAGTTAAGAGGTGGTGGAACCACTTTCAGTATTGTCAGTAAAGCCACATTGCCCAATGGACAATGGGCAGAATTGGATGCCACCATTCGCATGGGTGGCACAGTAAATGGCAAGCCCTTCCGAGTGGTGCGCTGGAGAGACAACGAACACAAATGACAACGATTGTAGAAAAAATCATTAACCCGATCAACGATTGGTACCAAAGCTCTGGTGTTCGCGCCTTTTGGGATTGGTGGCGAGACGCTTTGTTGGCATGGGTGCCTGAAACCAAAAGGCAACAAATATTCCCCAAGCAAGAAAAGTTGTTAATCACAGGGACTGGTGAGGATGTGCAGCTGTGGCTGAATTCTGATCAGGGAGCCAGCACTTTGGCCAGTGATGAAACTATGGTGGATAAACAATGGTGGCACCAACTCAATCATCATGTGGCACAAACTGATGTGGATTCACATGTCAGCTACTTGTTATCAGAGCAAGATGTTTTGATTCGAGAAGTGGCCATGCCAACAGCGGCTTTATCCAATATAGACGCTGTCCTTAAATACGAGTTGGATAAATACATCCCTTTTAATCCACAGGATGTGGTGTTTGCCAGCCGTCCATTGGCATCTGAAGAAGGTGCTGAAAAAACGCCGGTCCAATTGGTGGTGGCACAAAAGGTATTGATTGAAAGCATTGAAAAAGATGCCAGCACCAAAGGTGTTCAATTGTCAGCCATTGATGTGAATGTGGGTGATGAAGGGGCTCCTGATGTGCTGGGTGTGAATTTGTTGTCGACTGAATTGCGCAAAAAGAAAGATTGGAGCAAAATCAAATTGAATGTGGCGCTGCTCTCCGTGGTCAGCATCATGGTGTGGTTTGTGATGTTCAATTCATTGGAAAACAAAAAAGAGAAAATAGAACGGATAGAAGCACAAACGGACGAATGGCGTAATGATGCCAGACGTGCCAAACTTTTGGAAACTGAGTTGAATGATTCCATACAAGCAGCCAATTTCTTGGGCAATAAAAAAGCCCATGCCAGTAGTACTTTGGGTGTTTTGAATGAATTGACAAGAAAGATTCCTCAGAACAGTTACCTGACTCGCATCATTTTGGATGAAGATAAATTAGAAATTGTGGGTCAATCGGACAACGCCAATGCTTTGGTGCCAATATTGAATGAATCTGCTTTGTGGTTTGAACCTGAAATTGTGGGCCAAGTGATGCCAGATGCCCGAACGGGTAAAGAGAAGTTCACCATCAAGGCCGCATTGAAAGCACCAGAGGAGGCTGCAGATGAAGCTTGATGCCAATATGAATCGTTGGGCCGGTTTGTTGGTCTTGTTGTTGGTCATGGTGATCGTTTACTTTATGTTTTTTCATAATTTCATTGTGGAGCATGCGGGTTTGAATGAGTCCATCGATGAATTGAACAGTTCAAGGCAAAAATACATCAACCAAGCTGCCAAAGCGCCTGCTTTGAAAACCAAATTAAAAGAAGTGAAGCAGCAGGTGGGCAGCAATGATGAATTCCTCAAAGCTGAGACTAAGAATTTAGGCAATGCGGAGTTGACATCATTGTTCAAGAACGTTTTCAATGAACAAGGTGTTGAAAGAGATGTCTGTCAAATCATCAGTCAGCAACCCACACAAGACAGAGACTTAGACCAATTTGAAAAAATTGTGCTGCGTGTTAGAATGCGCTGCCAATATGAAGTCTTTGCCAAAATATTGGCCAGCTTAGAAGAAAATACACCCTCATTATTCATCAATGATTTGCGTTTAGAGGCTCGCAATGTCAGCCGCTACCGCAGAAAGGGTGCTGATGCTGCGCCAACAGTTGAAAACTTGGAAGTCAGGTTTGAACTGTATGCTTATTTAAAAAACCCAATAGAGAAAGACGATGAAAAATAATTTTTTAGCGCAGATTTTGTTGGGTGTGTTGGGCTTGTTACTGTTGTTGGCGGCTGCCCAAATACTGGGTGTTGGCCAAGGGGTGAAAACACTGGAAGCCGAAGCTTTTGACCCTGAACGCATCAACCAATTAGAAAGCCTGGGCGCGACAAACAATAACAGTCATGGTGATCCTGTGAAACAATTGGATCAAATTGTCGCCCTGCCGTTGTTCAGCCAAACACGTGCACCCTACGTGCCCCCCGAAATTGATGAAATGCCTGAAGATGATGAGTTGGTGGTGGCGTCACCATTGGATGCGAAAGTTACCAGCATTGTTATCACCGGTGATAACAGCTATGTAATGATTCAGGACAATAAAAGTAAAGAGCGTTTGACTTTAGCGCAAGGCATGCCTTTGGAAGGTGAACAAGGTTTGTGGACCGTTTCGGCGATTGAGCCAAGAAAAGTGACTTTCGAAGCAGAGGGTGAAGCACCCGTTGAGTTGGAGTTGGAAGTGTTCAGCGGCTCCCTGGGAAAAGCGGGTGGTAATAAAGGCAAGCGCGCGAATAAAAATAACCAAGGCAAGAAAACCCAAAACATTACTCGAAATGAAGGCAAGCAAAACGAACGTGCCAACAGTGCAGAAGCCATCAGAAAAAAAATAGCTGAAAGACGTGCCCAAATGCGTAAAGAAGCAGCAAACAGGAATGATAAATAAAGATGAATAAAAGACAATTAAAACACCTTTTGACAGGCGCTGCTTTTGCTGTATTGGCAGCCTGTGCCAGTGCGCCGCGAGATTTGACCAAAGAATTGGACAATTCGGATTACCTTAAGGATATGGACACCACCAATTATTCAGGAGAAGTATACAATGTGGGTGGTGATCCCATTGGCGGAGGTAAAAAAGAGCATGAACGTTACCCAGGAACGGGTGAGTTCATTGACTTTGAAAAAGCCAGTAAAACCAAATCGCCACTCACCGTTCAGGGTGAAGTGACATTTAATTTTGAAGGTGAGCCTTTGCAAGCAGTCGTGCACCTGATTTTGGGTACCATTTTGCAGGAAAATTATGTCATGGCGCCGGGTGTGTCAGGTAAAGTGACCTTTGCCACAGCCAAACCCATAGGTAAGGAACAAGTATTACCTATATTGGAAATGTTGCTCAGTTGGAATAAAGCGGCCTTGGTTGAAGTGGATGGTCGTTTTCATGTAGTGCCTGAAAATCAAGCCATTAAAGGAAAATTGACTCCAAGGGTTGGTGCAGTGAATGCCAAGAAGGGCTATCAAGTATTGGCAGTGCCCTTGTCATATGTCTCGCCGACAGAGATGGAGAAAATACTGGAGCCTTATGCCAAAGAAGGTGCTGTGGTCAAGGCAGATAACGCACGCAATATTTTATTCCTTTCAGGCACCAACAGAGAATTGAATAACTACATTGACACCATCAATATATTTGATGTGGATTGGTTGGCAGGCATGTCCACCGGTATATTTTACTTAGAGCGCACGGATTCTAACGACATCATTGTTGAGCTTGAAGCGTTGTTTGGAGAAGGGGCTGAAACGCCTTTGGCCGGTATGTTCAGGTTCTTGCCTTTGGAGCGCTTGAATGGCATTTTGGTCATCACACCACAAGAAGAATATTTGACACAGGCTGAAAAGTGGATAGAACGATTGGATCGTGCAGATTTGGAAGGCGGTTCTAATTTATATGTTTATAGCGTCAAAAACATCAAAGCCGATGATTTGGCAGGTTACCTCAGTGATGTGTTCGGTGGCGGTGGTGGCTCATCATCCAGAAAAAGCAATTCAGGCAATACGGCGCCTGGCAGTGGTGGTAAAGAAGTGTCATCAAAAGGCGCCAAAAACACCAACACCAACAGAAGGAAAACAACCTCTAACAACAACAATGACATTCAAATCACAGCCATTGAAGAATCAAATCAACTGTTGATCAGAGCCAATGTGGCTGAATACGATAAGATCATGTCAGCCATTAAAAGGCTGGACATTGTACCCCTGCAGGTACTTGTTGAGCTGAAGATTATAGAGGTGTCATTGAATGATGGATTGCAATATGGCATGGAATTGTTTTTTGGTTCTTCGGTCGGCTCCGATGATGGTGAAGGCGGTGGTGATGATGGTGGAGATGACGGCGGAGATGGCTCTAAAGGTTATGGTTGGCAAACAGATGGAGCCACCATCAATGGTGTAAGTGGGGCGACTTACAACTTCTTTGGTATCGAAGCCGCAGCTAAATTAGATGCTTTGGAATCTGAAGGGCGAGTTTCGTTGGTGTCCTCTCCCAGTGTGATGGTTATGAACAACAAAAACGCCACCATCAATGTGGGTAATCAAGAACCCATTGTGTCCACTTCTATTGGTGGTGTGAATGACAATACCAATAATAATTTGAACAATTACCCTACCAATAATGTGAGGTACATACAAACAGGTGTGCAAGTTGACATCACTCCAAGGGTCAATCCAGGTGGTTTGGTGTACATGGAAATCACTCAAGATGTCAGCGAGGCAGGTGAGGTCAGGGCGGGTAGTAACAATCCAGCCATCTCTAAAAGAGAGTTGTCAACAGAAATTGCCGTTCAAAGTGGACATACCATTATTATGGGTGGTTTGATCAGGGATACCGATAAAAAGAGTAAGTCGGGTTTACCCCTGTTGAGTCGTTTGCCATTAATAGGAGGTGCTTTTGGCAGGCACACCAACAGTTCTACAAAAACGGAATTGATGGTGTTAATTACACCAACCGTCATAGAAAATCCTGAGCAAGCACGCAGGGCCACTTTGGAATATGCTAAGAAATTCGAAGGTTTGAAACCTTTAAGAACAGATAATGAAACTGATACGGAAGAATAAGGAAATAAAAATGAATAAAATATTACCCCTGTTGTTGGTGCTGTCATTGACAGCTTGCAATGAAAGCAAAGATGACATCAAAACAAAAGCTGTGGACCGATGGGCAGCCATTGTCAATAATGACTATGAAAAAGCTTACGGCATGTATGCTGACAGTTATCAGAAAATAGAAAGCTATGACGGTTTTAGACTCCGTTTAGAAACAGCCAAATTACAAACTAAATGGGAAGGCGCTGAGTTTTTGTCCATGAGTTGTGAGAAAGAAGACATTTGTAAAGTGGATTTGAATCTAACTTATACCTATTCATTCCCCCGGGCGAGCATGGGTAGTATTACGCACACAACGGCAATTGTTGAAACTTGGTTGAAAAAAGGGTCTAAGTGGAAATTTATGCCATCAGTTAAGGACTGATTGAATTTATAATATGAATCAAAAACGACTTTGTAATGCAAGGTCGTTTTTGTTTATTAGCCATCATCAGGATGAAAACAATGACTGTTGTGTTGCTTGGCATGGTCATTGTGGTTTTCAGGAAGAAAATAAATATTGAATTTAAGCTTGAGAAATAAGTTTGAATGATATAACATTTGCGGTGCTATCTTGCATAGCTTCGTTCATATGAGCGGGGATATTAATAAATAGCCCTGATATTAAAATTTTATAATTTGGAGTTAGAAATGAAAAAGAATAAACTAACTGCTGCAGTATTGGCTGGTGTTGCCGGTGTATCTGGCATGGCAAATGCTGTACACATCAACCCAGAAGGTACTGGGCAAGTATTGATCTACCCTTACTTTGCAGCCAACAAATTGGATGCTGACGGTAATGCATTGAACACAACTTACTCTGTAGTTAACACTACTGACAGAGCAAAAGCTGTTAAAGTACGTTTCTTGGAAGGTCACAACTCTCGTGAGGTTCTCGATTTCAACGTATACCTGTCACCATACGACGTATGGGTTGGTGTTGTTGGTGGTGTTGTATCAGCACATCCTGGATATGCTGGTCAAGATTCAGCTGCTCACGCATCTGGAGACACTTCTTGTGCGCCTTTCTTGGATAAAGCATACAAAGAGTTTTTGCCATACCAAATGGAATTAGATCGTGTTGCTCCTACTATGGAACATGCGACTGACGGTCACTTTGAAGTGATTGAAATGGGTGAGTTAGAGCCAGCTGAAGCTGCTTTGGTTGATCACACTAACGTTGGTGTTCCAGGTGGTTGTGATATGATCCAAGCCATGTGGGATGACGGTGGTGCTTGGGACATCGGTCCTTCTACTTTAGATCCAGCTACTGGCGGATTGTTTGGTGGTGCTACTATCTTAGAAGTTACTAAAGGTACAGCAATGAGCTACAATGCAATTGCTTTGGACAACTTCTGGAACTTGGGTAATGCATTGCACACCAATCCTGGTGACTTGTTCCCATCTTTGGCTAACGTATCTACTGATGCTGTACGTTTTGTTGATGGTGCTGCTGTTACTTCAATCTATGCTGATTCGATTGATAACGTATCTGCATTGTTCATGACTGATCGTGTATATAACGAGTACGTTGTTGACACAGGTCGTGACACCAAAACTGAGTGGGTTGTTACTTTCCCAACTAAAAACTACTATATCAATGGTGGTGTAAGAGCTCCATTTACCACTCCTTGGAGTGCTAGCACAGCTTCAGCTTGTGAAGAGTTCGATATCAATGTTTGGGATCGTGAAGAGCAACCTGCTGGTGATGATGAGTGTGGTGGCGTTTCTCCTGTAAATCCTAATGCACCTGGTTGTGCTCCTGTGATTTGTTATGAAGCAAACGTAGTTGAATTCCACTTGCCTTCAGTTGCGGCTCCTGCTGAGTCTTCAATTTTGGGTTCTGACAACTTAGTAACTGTTAAAACTCCATCACAAACTCACGCTACTCCTAATGGTTGGGCATCTTTGATGTTTGATGATATGGCTAACGTATTGCCTGCATTGAATGGTCCTAACTATGAAGGTTTGCCTACAGCTGGTTTCATGGTTCAGCGCTACACCAACGGTGCAGCTCAACCTGGCATCTTGGCTCAATATGCAGCTACCTT
>JAUIHY010000071.1 GCA_030432115.1 Gammaproteobacteria bacterium
TGGTATAACTGCGTTCTAAGTTACTCATGTTGTTATATATTTTAGATTTCGGAACCTTAAATATACAGCCTAATGGCTCATGAGTAACTTATTTTTTTAACACTTTTCCTAAATGCACCACGGGTTTAAAAACATAAAACATTGGATTGCCGGTATCAAATTCAACCCACACCCTTCAACGAGCTCAGGGTTCTAAGAAGTAAACGGTTGAGTTTGTCGAAACCCGAAAGCTCACCATCAACCCCGAATATACCGCTGCCACTGTTGTCATGCTCGGACTCGATCCGAGTATCTCAACCCCCTCTTAAGATACTCGGGTCGCTGCCCGAGTATGACGATGAGATTCAAATTATCGTCATTCTCAACCCGAACCCCACCGTCATTCCCGACTCCGATCGGGAATCTCCTCACAATGACTCAAAATCCAAAAACACATATACAAATCCGTTCCCACAAATATAACTAAATCGTTTAGAATAAATGAACCTCACATTTCTTTTAATCAAACAAGGGGAATATATGACCACAACCACATATACCATTTTTCAATCTAACGTCAAAACACAAGTCGATGGAACAATTACGCTCACCGTCAAAGATGAAGCCACAGGCTATGGAGAAGCCAGCATGGTCATCGACAACATCAAATTTGACAAACAAGTCATGGACAATTGGACTTGTTACGACGATAAAAATAAAATGATTTGGGTATTTTACCCTGATGCCAAGCTGGAAAGGGATAGAGCAAAATACCCAAACCCTGTCAATAAAGACCCCGATTTGGGGCAATATAAAACAGCAATAGGTTACTCCTTTGTCTCTTATCCCAATGCCAAACAATCAAAAAGAATCATGGCACCACCAAAAAATGGCAATGGCACAGGTGGTGATTAAACCTTTTACCAGTATTTTTACCTTGCTTGTGCTGTTTTTGTCATTAACGGCACAAGCAACCATACTTAAAGAAAGCAAACCTACAACGATAGATTTCAAAAAGCATACCACCATAACTTTACCCGCCTCTGACAAATACCATTTTTTCAGAGTCAATGAACACCAACAAATCACTTACGTCAAAATACATCATTCGCCTGCTCAATATTTTTATGATACCTACAACGCTTTCCCTTACTACGACACGTTGATTCCTCCTCATAAAAGCCCGTTAACCATTTCAGTTCACACATTCCTCAAAAATAATAACCCCAACCAAGTCACCGTTGAATTGATTTCAACTCCACAACCATCACTCCTTACTGTTCAAGGGCACGAATCATTCAAACAAGGCTATTCAGCCATAATACGAAATTATTTGAATGAAACAAAAGATGATAAATGGAACCATTTTTTTAAGGCTGCCTTAGAAGCTTTTGAACAAGATAACAACCACTTGTGGGCAGGAATTGCTGCCAACCAATTGGCCGGGGAATACCGAATTAATGACCAGTCATTAGAAAGTATAAAAATTTACCAAAAGGCGATTGATCATTTTACTGAAGCCAATGCACCCGAATACCGTTGGTACTCAGAAGGCCGCTTGGGATTAGCGGAATGGCGTGTCAATCGATTGGACAAAGCCATGCAGCGGTTTAAAAATGTAGCTGACCATGGTCAACAATTGGGTCTCACGGAACTGGTCAGAACAGCTTTTAACAACATTGGTCTGATGCATTGGGCTAAACGTGAAATTCACCAAGCCATCTATTCTTTTCAACAATCTCTCCAGATTGCAAATATTTCAGAAGACTCTCTTTTTAAAGGTGATATTTCAAAATTAAATTTCGAAGACTCTGCCCTGCTTAATAATTTAGCTTTGGCTTACCAGAACTTAGGCAAAACCGAGAAAGCAGCATCATTATTTCGGACCAAGTTAGAAGCCACAAAATTCTTAAAAGATTTCAATCAACTGTTTATCAGTTACATCAACCTCGCTAATTTATTAAGAACTGAATCTCAATATGATTTGGCTTTAGCAGAATTAAAAAAAGCCGATTCGCTTGAAAAATCTGGACAATATAACTCTCCAAAATGGTGGTCAAATCAGCTACAAATCATGTTAGGTCGTGTGTATTCAAATTTGGGCTTAACAGATTTGGCAAAACACCACTACCAGCAAGCACTTTCAAAAGCCAATCCTGAAAATTTCAAAAGGCAACGCATTGAAACACTTTTGGCATTGGTACTGTCCAACAAATCCAAAAACAACGAAAAAAAACAATGGTTAACAGAAGCAGAACAACTCTTGGTTGATGCCAAACTTAAGGTTCAAGAAGCCAAAGTTTTGGAAATCAAAGCCCAACAAGCTTTCGAGCTCAAAAACCACACACAAGCCATTGAATTATATACACAAGCCAAAGACACCTTAAAAGACCAGCACAAAATCATTCAATCCACGAATTTGGGTTTGCAAATCGCAACAGTTTTTCAAGCCCAAGACAAGCACAAAGAAGCCATCAAACACTTAGAATCATCACTGGTGCAATTGCCACAAACCATGGATCGCCTACTGGCCAATCAACTCAACAACGCCCTCGCCTACAGCCAATGGCAATCTGGTGACAAAGCCAAAGCCCTCACCACCATTCAACAATCTGTTGATGCTTTGAATGCTTTGATTCCACACATCACTTATAGCAAAACTCAACAACAATTGAAGCTACAAGTCGATGAAACCTTGACCTTGTACAGCATGCTATATGCCAAGGAGCAAGACCCAGCCAAAACCTTGGCCTTTATCAGCCAGCAAAAACAATTGTGGCAAAGCAGTCGAAATCAAGAAAACCAATCCGAAGCATCTAAATTATTCAGCCAAATCGGCAACATCAGCCACGCCCTCGAAAACAAACGCCTTTCTGATGACACCCGTGAACAAATGGAACGAGAGTTAATCAGCTTGAACAATCAACTGGATTACCTCAGTAAAGTAGAAAACAAAGAACAAAGCTTGCCTAATATCCAAGCCCTACAAGCGCAGATGGCTGATGATGAGTTGACCATAATGATCATGACCGGTGAATATGGCAGCATCGCTTGGTGGGTCAGCAAAGACGAAATCAAATGTGAAGCCCTTAAGAACCGAGACACTTTGGCCTTATGGGTTGAACAAACCCGCCAGACCATCGCAGATCAAGCCAGACTCAACCAAGTCATCAAAGATTTATCCAACCATTTATTTGCCCCTTTGAGCCAGCACCCCAAGGCCAAACGCATCCACATGATTGTTGATGCACCTTTGAACGTCTTACCAATGTTGGCAATGCCGATTCCGGGCGAATCCACACCCTTGATTGACAAATACACACTCAGCTTACACAGTCAGTTAAGCAATCATAATCACAAAAAAGTCACATCTTTGACCTCTGCCACCTACTTCGCTAATCCCGTTCATCACCACACGGACCCTCGTCTGCCTGAAGGCAGTCAGATTGATGACGTCACAGAATTCGCCCCATTGAATGGCACCACCCACGAAGTCTATCAAACCCAAAAATTCATCCCTGGCACAGTAAAACAAGGCTTTGATGCCAATAAAACGGCATTTCAGGAATTGAACAATGATGCCCAAGTACTGCACATGGCCACCCATGCTTTTTTCAATGAAACCCACCCAGATTTATCGGCATTGGTGCTCAGCGCCATCAACGAACAAGGCGAATCACAGGCTGCCATGGTGCGTGCCGCCGAAATCAGGAACATGGATATACCACATGAATTGGTGGTCTTGAGTGGCTGCGAAACTGGCCTGTCCAGCGGTAACGGCTTGACTGGCCTGACCCAAAGCTTCCTGCAGGCAGGCGCCCAAAACCTGATCAGCAGCCTGTGGCAAGTCGATGACCGCGTAACCAGCCAAATGATGACCCTACTCTATCAAAACCTCAGCCAAGGCCAAAACATCAACGATGCATTGAGAAATGCTCAAATTCACATCAAATCCCAACACACCACCCGACACCCCAAATACTGGGCCGGCTGGTTCCACATCAGTCATTGATTTAAACCTTATAGCGCGAGCAAAACTGCCAACATTTGTATAAGTAATTGGTTTAGAATATTCGAGGCTCGCACCAATCAATATTTTTCATTCACCAAGGGGAACCATGTCGAAAACAACATACGAAATCAACCAATCAAACAACAAATCTCAAATCAATGACACCATTGAATTAACAATTAAGGATCCAGAAACTGGATCAGGTTCAGCATTAATCATTGCCGGCAAGGAAAAATTAGGCCCCTGTGAAATGCGCAATTGGACTTGTTACCATAACGGAATGGCTTGGGTCTTTACACCAGATGTCATTGTGGAAGAAAACAGCACGTTTTTTAAGAACAACAACGGAAAAAAACCAAGTCAGTACAAGTCAATGATTGGCTATACTTTTCTTTCTTTAGCTATTGCCAGCGAAGATGAGACACCACCTGGCGTGGGCAGTGGAACGGGCGGAAACACTGGGACTGATTAATGTTTAACTTATTTTGTGCCAAAAAAGGATTTTTGGCTTTTGTGTGTTTGCTTGCCTTTGCATATGAAGTCAATGCATTCACCTTAATTGATAATAAAGCAGAAACCATCAATTTCACCAAAAACACATCATTCACCTTAGCGCCTGATAAAAACCACCGGTACTTAAGGATCAACGAACATGAACAAATCACATTCCTAGAAATCAAAGGTGCAACATCCCAATACTTTTATGACACATACAATGCCTTTCCCTATTATGAAGTCTTGATCCCTGCTCATGATGAACCCTTAAGCATTACAGTACATACTTTTCTATTGAATGAATTGACTAATCAAATAACGGTGACATTATCAGAACCACAAACACCCTCTAAGAAAGAGCTGGCCGGGCACAAAGCCTTAACAAAAGGTTTTACTATAATGATAGAAAACTATTTAAAAAGGGATGTAAAAAACGATTCAAAACCATACTTCAAAAAAGCTTATGATCTTTTTTTACAAGAAAAAAATCATTTTTGGGCAGGTATATCAATCAATCAATTGGCACAAACAATCAGCTATAAAGATGATGCCGAAAGTAAATCACAATATTTTAATGAAGCGATTGTTCAATTCATAAAAAGTGGGCATGAAAAACACCGCTGGTTTTCAGAAAATAGATTGGGCTTGATTGAGTGGAGAATGAATCAAATCGAGCAAGCCAAAAACCGATTCCTTAATGTGGCTCAGCATGCCGATTCATTGCAGTTAAACAAACTGTCAATCAATGGCTACAACAACTTAGGTTTGATGGAATGGGAACAAAGAAACATTTACCCGGCCATTGAAGCATTCAAAAAATGCCTTGAAATAATGGGCTTAACAGAAGATGCATTGATTAGCGAACAACTGGAAAAGCTCAAGATCAATGACTTACCCACACTCAATAATTTGGCACTGGCTTACCAAAATTTAGGTCAATTAAAAAAAGCAAAACAATTGTTTCTGGCTAACATCCAAGCCGCTCGAAATCTTAATGACCTCAGACATGAAGTCAAAGGACTGAGCAGTTTAGCAAACATCCTCATTGAACAATCTCAATTTGATGAGGCCCAAATCATTTTGAATCAAACCAAACACGATAAATTCACCATTAACACACCTCACTGGTGGAAAATTCAAATTCAAATTCAGTTCGGTCGGATTTACCACCATTTATCCATGCCGGATTTATCCGCCAATCACTACTTGAATGCCTTAGAACTGGCTGACACTCAAAAATACAAAAGCCACCGAATCAACACGCTGCTTAAACTTCACGAATTAAACCCCAATGACCCCCAGTCAGAAACTTGGTTAGCCGAAGCGCAGGCCTTGGTTAATGGTGCCAACCTTCCTCGATATGAGGCCAAAATTTATCGCTTGTTAGCCGCTCAACAAAATTCACTTGAATCACATGAAGCAACTGAACAATTGCTATTAAAAGCACAAGAAATACTGATTAAAAAACACCAAATCATAGGTCATGCACAAACCACACTGCAGTTGGCGCAGCTTTATCAACGAAAAAAGTCTCACAACAAAGCGCTGAGCATCCTAAACCCTTTGATTGAATCTTTGCCCCAAGGCATTGATAAATTATTAGTCAGTCAAATCTACAACAGCATTGCCTACAATCAATGGAAAGCAGGTAACAAGGCCAAAGCTTTGGTTTCAATAAAACAATCGATTGACCAGCTACAAGTATTAAGTCAGCACGTCAGCCACAGTAAAACCCAGCAACAACTCAAACTTCATGTCGACGAAACTTTAACCTTATACAGCATGCTCTTTGCCAAAGCGCAAAACCCCGCACAAACCGTTGCTTTTATCCACAATACCCAACAAGCATGGCAAAACACGCAATCTGACAGCACATCAGGTGACATAAATAAACAGAGAGCCGTTGAACTGGTTAAGAGAATTGGTGATATCAGCTTTGCCCTGGAGAACAACCGCCTGTCTGATGAAACCCGCGATACCATGGAAAGGGAAATCATCAGTTTGAATAACGAGCTCGACTACCTCAGCACCATCAATAAAGCTGAATCACCGAATATTGATATTCCAGCTTTACAAAAAACCTTGGGCACGGATGAATTAATCATTCAATTCATGACTGGTCAATACGGCAGCATTGCTTGGTGGATCAGCCAGGATGAAATCAAATGTATGCCTTTAGAAAACCGTGAAAAACTGGCCACCTGGGTCGAACACACCAGGCAGACCATTGCCGACCGTGCCAAGTTGAACCAAGACATCATAAAGCTGACTGAGCATTTGTTTTCACCTTTGGTTGATTATCCCAAAGCCACAAAACTCAATTTAATCCTTGATGAGCCCTTAAACGTGTTACCCATTGCAGTGCTGCCACTGCCTGGCGAAACCGCCTCCATGATAGACCGATACACCATCAAAACCCACAGTCAGTTGGCATTCATTGAAAAAACACAATCAAACAAGTGGCATGCCATATACTTCGCAAACCCTGTTCACCACCACAAAGACCAACGTTTACCTGAGGGCACATCGAATGATGGCATCACAGAATTTTCACCCTTAACAGGGACTGCCAGAGAAGTTGCCAACATCAGTCAAATCATTCCTGGCCAAACTTTAGCAGGCTTTGATGCCAACAAGACCCATTTCACTGAAGCGAAATTAGGCGCAGTTGATAATGGTTTAAATACCAATCAAAGCAAAATAAATCACAGTCATATCCTGCATATGGCCACACACGCTTTTTTCAATGAAACACGCCCTGACCTTTCGGCTTTGGTGCTCAGCGCCTATGACCCACAGGGCAACAAGCAAGCTTCCATGGTACGCGCATCAGAAATTCGCAACATGGATTTGCCTCATAAGCTGGTGGTCTTGAGTGGCTGTGAAACTGGCCTGTCCAGCGGTAACGGCTTGACTGGGCTGACCCAAAGTTTCTTACAAGCAGGTGCCAAAAACATCATCAGCAGCCTGTGGCAAGTCGATGATCGCGTCACCAGTCAAATGATGACTTTGTTTTATCAAAACCTGGATAAAGGACAAAACATTCCAGAAGCCTTGCGCCATGCCCAAATTCACATCAAAAACCAACACAGAACACGACACCCAAAATTCTGGGGAGGCTGGTTCCACATTTCAAATTAGTTCAATGGACCGCCGGCGGCTCGCCGGCAAAAGAATATGACCTAGGCCAAGCCCTCTAAGATTGAGAAACAGCAACAGTCGCTAACATCTTGTCATGAATCGCCCGCTTTTGGGTGTCATTGGGAATGGTCAACAAAGAAATACCACCCAATAAGAATTTAATGATCCAGCGGCCATAAGCCTGAATTACGCCTATTTTTTGACCTGTGATTACATCCCTGACTCGAAACCCAAAAACCCATTGGCCCAAGGTGACAGCCTTGCTTGTCAACAATGGCTCATAAGTAAACACAGGAATTAACACCATGAACCATTGCCACTGGTCAGTTGCTATGTTCAAAGCAGTCAAGATTTGCACCACCATAAAAACACAAACAATCACAAAGACAACATCCAATGCCGTGGCAAAATACCGTTGAGAAAGACTGGGATAATTGACCTGTTCTGCGCTGATGGTCTTATTCATTGCGCGATGGCTCTCTTTTGCTGTCATTAACCAAAGCTGCCCCCAATGCAACAAATCGCAACTGCTGAATCGCACGTTCTTCTAAGGCCGCTTTTTGATTGGGCTTGGCTGCAATGGACTCAGCACCGGCATTGAAAATCACAGCAACCATGGCTTCAGCTTGAATCATGGCAATTTTTTCTTCTATGCCCGTGTTATGAATATAATCAGACAACTCAACAATAAAGTATTGAATCTCACGCGACACCGCATCACGTAAAGCGCGTGTGGTACCAGAGCGCTCATGGAACAAAATACGAAATATATTGGGTTGAGACTCAGTGAACTCCATAAAAGTGCGCACAGAAGTGGCAATCACCTTGCCTTTGACCTTGACCCTTTGTCTTGCTTTGCGCATCACTTGACGCAATGCCAAACCCGACTCATCCACCAAGGTCAAACCCAATTCTTCCATGTCTTTGAAGTGGCGGTAAAATGACGTCGGCGCAATGCCCGCCTCACGTGTCACTTCACGCAAACTCAAACTGGCAAAGCTTTTGCTTTCAGACAGCTGACCAATGGCCGCATCGATGATGGCACGGCGTGTTTTTTCTTTTTGTCTTAATCTGGTTTCAGCCACAAATCACCTGAGAAAATATGTTTGAAACGCATAATAACATACATTCATCTGCTTCTTGATGGCTTCACTTTTCTGAGTTTATTTTTTGACGCAAACCATCCAACAAAGCATTGTGATCCAACTCATGAATCAAAGCCAATTGCTGACCCAGCTTACCTTGTGGAAAACCTTGTCTGGCAAACCAGGCCAAATAATGCCCCGGCAAGTCCATCAACTTTCTGCCCTGATATTTGCCAAAAGGCATTTCAGTCTGCAAAGCCTTGAGAAATTCCTTTTTATCCATCATTGCTGTTTTACTCTCAAATTTTGATTATTTTAATCTATTCGCACCGCCGTTATCGCTTCTTGATACAAAGGTTTCTCAATAAGCCGATACAATAAATAGCTCATGACACATGTCACTGTAATCAAGCCCCAAAATCCTGTCCAAACATAATCATGATTTACTAACCAGTCACGAAGCCCAACAGAAAAGAACCAACCCAGCACAATGGTGTGTAATAAATACAAGGTATAAGAAGCATCACCGATTCGAGTCAACCAATTTTTTGAACGCAATCGCCAATACTTTTCCGACCAGACAGCCAAAACAACCAAAGCAAAGGCAAAAAAGCCAAAAGTTAATACACGCAAACCACCATTATAAGCCTCTAAATAAACACCTAACCCCAAAGCAACACTTCCCAACATGAAAGTCATCTTTGGCAACTTAAACACTTGCTCTCTGAAATGCCACAAACAAAAACCTGCAAAAAACTCCATCACCAAAGGTGAGAACATGAAGTCCAATAACAAGCTTTGTCCATAACCCATCAGGTTAATTTTTAACAAAATCAAGCCACTGTAACCAACCATTAAAAGCATCCTTTTTTTAATGGAAATCAACAGGGCCAGTGCCATCAATGCATAGAAATACAATTCAAATGATAAAGACCAAGAAGGAGATATCAATAGCTCTTGCATGCTCACATTCAGCAATGTGAATGAACCCAACAAGTCCAATTGAGCCAACCGATCGCTATGGTAAAAGAAATGAACCACCCACGCCAAAGCGAACATCGGCCAATAACCCAAGAATATACGCAAAAAACGTTTTTTAATAAATACAATTGGTTTTGTTGGCTTTTCAATAGATTTCGCAATCACCAATCCACTGATAACAAAAAACACATCCACACCGAGAAAGCCAACCCTTGCGATCCATTCGAATACAGGGAAAGACAAACCCATGGCCAAAAATGTGCCAAGCTGTGGTGAAAGAACACCAATAAAGCAGACAGGCCCCGAAGGGCCTGTAAATTATTTATCATTAATTTAATATAACCTTAAACCGTAATTATGTAGATATCATTAATTGTATCGTCGTCAGCAGTCCATCAACTTTCTGCCCTGATATTTGCCAAAAGGCATCAGTTTGCAAAGCCTTGAGAAATTCCTTTTTATCCATCATCTGTGCTTTACTCACATTTATTCCTTACTGTAATCCACAAGCACCATCATCACCGCTGATCACAGTCAACCGGGTCAGAGTGGTTGATTTTACATCAAAATCTGCTGCATGTTGCGCATTGGGCGTTAATAGCATTGCCACTTCACTCATTGAAATACGTTTTAATTTAACATCACCCCAAATAACAGTTTCTACAGCTGATGCATCAAAATCCGGGGTAAAACCCACACCTCTGGAGTAATAAACTTGCGTGGTGAACTCATCACCATCAAAGTAGTCACTGCCAGTGATCCAAAACTGCTTATCACCTTTATAGGTGTACCAAGTGAACAGCAACCTGTCCTCAGGTTCTCCCAAAATTTCGATCAAAGCGCCCTCTCCACTTCGCTCAGGATCATAATAAGAACCGCTCATACAAGCACTGAAATCCGTTGTTTCTTGATCGGATTCAGTGGCTTCTGACACAACAGTCAACCGTTCAACTGATAATTCGCCAGATTCAAAACCTTCAAACTGGGTGTCCCACATTAAATCTGCGTGGTGTAAATCAGTAAATGTCACCCGCAGCGTGCCCCAATACTGACCATTCTTGCTTGCTGGAAACTCAGTGCCATCTGTGATTTGCAAATCAACAAAAGCCCGATTCCCCAATAACATGCCCGTGCCAGTCAACCACATGGGTTCACCGTCTTTGTGAGCAAACCAAGCCACATTCAGGACCTGACCCTCACTTTGTGAAATCACTT
>JAUIHY010000293.1 GCA_030432115.1 Gammaproteobacteria bacterium
AGTATTTCAACGTTTAAAACGTCATGATTATTTCAAAGCGGTGATGCACAGTTTCAATGGCTCAGCGGCGCAAGCGGCGCAGATGGTGTCTCAAGGCATATACCTGGGAATGGGGGCGGCCGGATTGAATCCCAAAGCCACCAAACTACAACAATTGATCAAAGCCATGCCGTTGTCTCATTTGATGCTGGAATCGGATGCACCAGACCAACCGATGTTTGATAAGCACGGTGAGCGAAACTTGCCGCAAGATTTGGTGCGTATTTGCCAAGGCATTGCCGACATCAAAGGCATTTCTTATGAAGCCGTTGCCACGGCGAGTAACAACAACATCAAAAAACTGTTCAAGTTATGAAAGCACGATTTGGTGGCATAGAACGCCTGTTTGGTGAGGCTGGATTTGAAAAAATAAATCAAAGCCACATCGCCATTGTCGGTGTTGGCGGTGTCGGATGTTGGTCCGCTGAAATGCTAGCGCGCGCTGGCGTGGGCACCATCACATTGATTGATGCCGATGAATTGTGTGTCACCAACATCAACCGCCAAATCCATGCTTTGGATTCAACGGTAGGCCACTCCAAAGTCGAAATCATGGCCAATCGAATCAAAGACATCAACCCAGCGTGCCAAGTCATTCAAAAACAGCAATTCTTTATGGCCAGCAATTGTGATGAGCTATTGGCACCAAAATACGATGCGGTCATCGATGCCATCGATTCAGTCAAGCACAAAGTATTGTTGCTTGCCGAATGCCTGAGGAGACAAATCAAAATCGTTACTGTCGGAGGTGCAGGCGGTAAAACTGACCCATCGCGCATTCAAGTGGCGGATCTGGCAAAAAGCCAAGGTGATCGATTGCTCAAAAAAGTCCGCTACGAACTGCGAAAACACCACGGCCTGAAAAACAAAAAGAAATTCAAAATACCCGCGGTCTTTTCTGACCAGCAAATGATATTGCCGTTCTGTGATGTTGATGAATTGCAAAGCCGAAAACTCGACTGTAACACCGGCTATGGAACCAGCCCAACGGTGATCAGTTGCTTTGGTATCCGTGCCGCAGATGTAGTGATTGCTGAACTATCAAAATAAATTCGAGTCTAATCAACAAAATAACTCAGTTATTGTTATGAAATTGGTACTTTTATTGGCTATGTTTTTTGGTGGAATGTCAGTTTCAAAGGCACAGTCTTGGCATCCTTTGAATGGACTGGTGTGTACCTTAGAAGGTCGTTCCAGTATCTTGCTCCAGCAAACAGACGAAAACGGGCAGGCCATTCCATTTGATTGTAAAAGCACTGATATTAAAGTTTTTACGGGTGAGCGATTGGTGAACCACATCAAGCCTGGTTTTCATTACCTTTGTGATTTAATATCTGATGAAAAATATAAAAATCATCAGCTCAGAACAAGTCCCTTGGGTGTTTTGGGCGGGAACAAAGAAGGTGTGTATGATGTGCTTGTTCAAAGGGGTGAGGAAACATTGCGCTTTGAGGGTTTGGAATTAAAAAAGAACCCTGAAGATAAGTGTTGGGTCATACCTATCACTGTAGAAGTGCAGTTCAAAAAATAATTTCTGGATTGTTGAAGGCAATCAACAAACATTAATGAAATGTATTAAGCTGATAAAACTTAAGCTGAAGAGCCAGAGTGGTGGTTTCGTTTCAGTGTTGCATCATCGATCTCTTTTCCTCTTGGAATCACGTCTTTGCCCATGTGAATGCCCTCGTTGTTGAATGAATCAATGTAATTGCTGTTCACAACGTGAGAGCGGTGGCAGCGCAAAAAATAATCAGGCAGTTGGGCTAAAATCTTTTTGATGGAACTGTAAGTGGTTAAACTTTGGCCATCATTGAGGTGGATATTGACGTAATTGCCCAATCCTTCTATATGCCTGATGTTGTTGAGGTCAATCAGGTGGGTTCGGCGGTCGGCTTTGATTTCTATTTTGTTGTTGTTTTTAGGGAGTTGAGCTAACAGGTTGCGGTACAGGCCATACCACTTGATGGTCATGGCTAACATCACGGTGGTGTT
>JAUIHY010000294.1 GCA_030432115.1 Gammaproteobacteria bacterium
GCCATTTGTTGGTAGCGGTCCAATGACCGTTGATACCAATGATCTGTCGGCTTCATCAGACGCAGCTGGTTCCGCATGATGTGGCTGTGAACCAGCAACAACTCTCCAATCAGGTGCAGTTCCCATTCTGGCTGCTTTTTAATGAGATCATTCATGATATTCAATGCAGTGTCCAAGTGACCGCCAACTGGCAATCCTTTTTGCTGCAAAGATTCTGCCGTGGACACCTCTATCAATGCAGCCACCCGAAACCCCATCATTGTGGCCACATTGTCTTGTGCTTTGCGGTTCCACAACTTAGCCTGCGCCAATGCCTGGTCAGCCGATCGGCCAAAAGACAACTGCCATTGCGCATCCAGCCAATGAGCCAAAGACAGGTAGCCCTGGCTGACCACAGCACCAGGCTGAGTGACCAAATGTTGCTGACAATCTTCAATGGCCTGCGCTTTGAGGCTGTCAAAATGATCGCTGGTTCTCTGGACAGCGTCCACCAATAAATTCAGAGAAATGCCACATAATTTGAAGTAATTTCCCGGGTAACTTCTGACCATTTGTGCCGCTTGACGGTAGGTGTCTGCTGTGGCCACCATTTTTTCTTGTGCCGCTTCCCATTGCCCCTGTTCCAAGTGCGATTGCGCCATGGCAGACAACAACAAAGCCTTCAAAGCCACGGCTTCATTGTTCCACGCCTCATTGGCAATCACCCCATCCAACAAAGTCACAGCCTCATTGAATGACTGTTTTTGTGCCACCCAAAATGCTTGGTGCCAGGTTTTCTCTTTCAGGCCTTGTGCTTGCGCTGCCTTTCGGGCCATTTCCACATGGTTTAATGCGGGTAACAAGTATTTATTTCTTATCTCTTCAGATTGCAAAGCCTGCACAAAGCTCACAGAGCCAGTCACTTTCTCCATATAACTACCAATCCAAGCACTGGCTAATTCGGCATGGCTGCCCCCGCCTGAGGTCAAAAACTTAACCGCCAAATCATAGGATTCAGCTTCCAAATACACCAAGCCATAGAGCCGATTCTTTTGCGCATCATCCAACAGTTCATCCGTTTTCACTTGACCCACCAAAACAGCGGCTTGCTGAAACAAAGCATCGATTTCTGGGCGCACATTGTGTAACGGCAAAGCATAAATTTGTTCACTGGCTTTGACCAATTCATCAATTTTAGATTGATAAACATCGAAACGTTCAGATTGCTTTTGTTGCATTGAATAAGCCTGCCACTGCCAAACCACAACCACAACGGCAAGAACCATCAAAAACACCCATCCGAGCCGCAGCCTTTTTCTTCTTTTTTCCAAGGGTGCGGATTTGATTTTTTTCAACAAAAAAACCACTTCCTCAGCGTTGGGCCGCTTGTCAGCAGATTTCTGGGTTAATAAAGCAATCAACGGCCGGTAAGCAGGTGGAACTGCATGGATGTCCACCAAATGCCCGTCTTGAACATCTTGCAACAACTGTTGTGTTTCCAACACTTGGTATGCCGGCTTTTTGCTGAGCATTTCTAACGCCATCACGCCCAAAGCATAGATGTCACTCGCTGTGGTTAACTGCGCTCCCCTGGCTTGCTCGGGGCTCATGTAACGAATGGTTCCCACCAATGAACCTTTTTGTGTCAAATCTGCTGTGTTTTTTTCACAGGCATCACCCTCAGCATGGGTATTTCTTGGTCCACTCAAACTGTTCATCGACTGGGCAATCCCAAAATCTAACACCTTGACCTGGCCATTGTCAGCCACCATCACATTGTCTGGTTTTAAGTCTCGATGAATGACCTCATGCTGATGGGCCACGGCCAAAGCCTCAGCAAGTGCAATCAATGCATCCAAGGTTTGTGCTGGGTTCAAACTGCAACGGTACAATTGCTGCCCCTTGATGTATTCTAAAACCAGAAAGTCCCCATGGTCGGTCTCGATATAATCATAGATTTGGCAAATGCTGGGGTGGTTAATTTTCGATAAGATTTGTGCTTCCCGGATGAATCGCTGTTGCGTTGATGTATTGCTGAGGTATTCCGGCTT
>JAUIHY010000295.1 GCA_030432115.1 Gammaproteobacteria bacterium
CTTTTGTTACTGAGTTTAGTAACCGCTGCCTTGATTCCGTTGATTCAAATTGATACCGATCCTGAAAACATGTTGCCTGAAACGCAAAAAGATCGGCTGTTTCACAATCAAGTGAAAAAACAATTTCAGCTGCATGACATAATTGTTGTGGGCATGGTCAATGAACAAGGCGTGTTCAATCCAGAAGCCTTGTCTGATTTGACCACAGTGGCCCAAAGGGCATCCCGCATCGATGGGGTGATTGCTTATGATTTGTTGTCTCTTTCTCATGTGGACAATGTCAGACAAAATGAGCAGGGTGCTTTGACATTTGAGTGGTTGATGCAGTCTGTGCCAACTGACCAAGCGCAGGCCCAATGGGTGGCTGATCAAGTGGCGCGCTTACCTTTATTGCAAAATACATTGGTTTCAGCTGACCAAAAGGCCGCTGCCATCTATGTGCCTATTGAAAGAAAAGATGAATCGCACCGCATCGCCACTGAAATACAAACAACCATCGATGGCTTGACGAGTGCAGATAATTTTCACATCACTGGCTTGCCAGTGGCTGAGGACACTTTTGGTTATCAGATGTTTGTCCAAATGGGGATTTCAGCCCCATTGGCGGCCTTGATGATTTGTTTGTTGATGTGGTTTTATTTCAGAAACTGGAAATTCATTGCTGCGCCCATGATTGTGGCCATGGCGACCTGTGTTGTGATCATGGGAACCATGATAGGTATGGGTTATACGGTGCACATCATGAGTTCGATGATTCCCATCTTTTTGATGCCCATTGCGGTGGTTGATTCCATTCACATCATGTCTGATTTCACTGAGTTGTACAAGCCGGGTAAAAACAAAAAGGAGGTGGTGGCCGAAGTGATGAACCATTTATTTAAGCCCATGTTGTTCACCTCAGTCACGTCTGCTGTGGGTTTTGCTTCTTTGATGTTGACACCCATTCCACCTGTTCAAGTGTTTGGCGCCTTTGTGGCCGCTGGTATTTTCTTGGCGTTTGTCTTGACCATGTTATTTGTGCCAGCTTATTTAGTCAGTTTAAATGCAGCGTCTTTGCAAAACCTACAAGCCACCACATCATCCGGCATCGGTTTAAAAAAATGGGGTATTTTTGCCCTCAACAAAAGGGTGCCTTTGTTGTTGCTGTTCGTGCTGATCAGTGGCTTAAGTGCCTGGGGTGTGAGCAAGATTCAAATCAATGACAACCCCGTAAGGTGGTTCAAATCAGATCACCCCATCAGGGTTGCCGATGTTGTGCTTAATGACCATTTTGCAGGTACCTATGATGCCTATTTGGTATTCGAATATGACAACCCCAAGTTGTATGATGACGTGAACAAGCAATTGCAGGCCATCCAAGACCCAAGCGTACAAACGGCAATCAAAACACACATCCAATGGGATGCACCTTCAGCTACACAATGGCAATCTTTGCTCACTTGGGCCGATGAAGCGGCTTTTGGAGCAGAAGATCCAGCCGGTGCAGAGCAAGTGATTGATGTCATCAACCAAGCTTTGAGCGAGTTGGCCTTTTTTCAACGACCTGAAACTCTGGCTTATTTGGAGCAGTTACAGCAACAGCTGATCGACAGTGGCTTGGTGGGTAAAAGCAATGGTTTGCCAGAAGTGGTGAAAACGGTTTATCGAGAATTACAAACAGGCAGCGAAGCGGATTATCGAATTCCAGACTCGCAAGCGGGTGTGGCACAAACCTTGTTGCAATACCAATCTTCCCACAGACCGCATGATTTGTGGCATTTTGCCAGCAAAGATTACACCCAATCGGTGCTGTGGTTGCAGTTGACCAGTGGTGACAACCAAGACATGACCCAAGTGATGCAAGTGGTTGATGATTTTGTGCAATCACATCCGTTGCCTGAACATGTCAGCGTTCAATGGGCGGGCAAAACCTACCTCAATCAAGTGTGGCAACAGGAAATGGTGGCGGGTATGGCCATGAGTTTGGTCAGTGCCTTTGTGGTGGTGTTCATCATGATGGTGTTGTTGTTCCGCAGCGT
>JAUIHY010000072.1 GCA_030432115.1 Gammaproteobacteria bacterium
ATGGACGCCACCTTGGTTTCACCCGGCAAGTTGCCACCAATCATCAAAACCACACCAAATTCACCCAAGGTGTGGGCAAATCCCAACACCGCTGCCGTGATAAAACCCGGTTTACACAAAGGCAACACCACTGTAAAAAACCGATCCCAAAACCCCGCACCCAATGTTGCTGCTGCCTCCAAAGGCGCTTTGGGCATTTGCGACAAGCTGTTTTGTATCGGTTGCACCACAAAAGGCAAAGAGTAAATCATCGAAGCCAGCACCAGTCCTTGGAAAGAAAATGCCCAATCCAAGCCAGCCAAAGGGCCGTCCCGACCCAGAAGTAATAACAAATAAAACCCCAAAACCGTCGGTGGCAACACCAAAGGCAAAGCCACCATCGCCTCGATGATAAATTTAATCCGAGAACGACCAAAAGCCAACCACCAAGCCAAAGGCGTGGTCACAAGCAACAACAAAACCACAGTGATGCCAGCCAATTGAATGGACAACCACAGCGCCTGCCAGTCGGCTCCTGATAGCCAAACAGCACTCACAAGCCCACCTCGTATCCCCAGCTTTGAAGTTGTTGTTTCACTTTTGATGAACGAATAAAAGCCATGAAATTTTCGGCGTCTTTATGTTTTGAAATTTGAACCGCTTGCTGGACGATCGGTGCATGTGAATCATTGGGCAATAACTGATGATACGCTTTTTGGGTACCATGACTGCCCCACAACTTGGCTTGTGACAAGGAAATGATGGCTGCATCAGCCTGCCCCGCGACAACAAACTGTTGCGCTTGCGCAATGTTTTGTCCCATCACCAGTTTATTTTGCCAGTTTTGATACACACCCAAATGCTTCATGGCCTCTATGGCAGCCACGCCATAAGGTGCCAACTTGGGATTGGCAATGGCCACATGTTGAAAAGACAAGGTTTTCAAATCTTCTGAGTTTAATGGCGCTAATGACCATAATACCAATCGCCCTTCCACATAGGTGAAACGACTTTGAGGAATCGCCATTCCTTGTTCAACCAAAGCCAGAGGCCGCGCTTCATCTGCTGCAAAAAACACATCGAAAGGCGCGCCTTGTTTGATCTGCGTGAACAGCTGCCCTGTCGCGCCTGCGCTCAAAGCCACTTCGATGCCTGTGTCTTTTGTGAATTGATCTGTCAATGCATGCATCGGCGCAAAAAAATTACTTGCCACAGCAACGTTAAGTTGCCCCCTATTTCTCTCTGAGAAACAAGAAGACAACAACAGAATTAATATGAGAAGAAAGCATCGAGACATCAATGCATTATAAACCGTACACAATGCCAATAAATATTTTTGAGCTGTTTAAATCAAGCTTCCTTGAACAGGACTAGTGACAGAAGCAAACTGAGTTAACACCAGTTTGCTTCTGTCATTGAATGATCATTTATTGAACGGTAACTGGGCCATAGCCCCCATCAGGCACACCGGTTACTGATTCATCATTCAATAAAAGTGGAATGACTGTATTAACCGGGATAGATTGTGATTGACAGTTTGTCGGGCTGTTTCTTCTTCTGTTATAAACAGCATCATCAATTAACGCTGTATTTTTGGCCACATAGTAAGTGCCCACTTCTGCAATGGTAAACACCATGCCTTGTGACGCCACTATCGATCCGGTCGCATTTGAATTTAAAGCATGTTGAAGGTATAAAGGATTGGCCGCACATGCACCGTCGTTATAAAGTGCCGATTCAGCTCTTGGAACACCATCAGAATTAACGTGAACGATGAAACCATTGTTATTGATGATTGTCCATTCCCTGGTGCTAAAAGTCACGCCAATAATGGTTCCTAAAACCGCAGAGTCTGACACCCGAATCAACTTAGTTCCAGCCCCTTGCTGAAGAGGCGCTAAATCTACATCTTGAGATGTTCCGCCTTCTATACCTATGGTTAAAGTCGTTCCATTCAAACCAGAGTTGGCGATGTTTTGATCATCTGTGCCTGTGCCATCTTGCAAAGAAGATAAATCAACATCTTGACTGGCACCATTTTCAATGCCTACTGTTAACATGCCGTTACTCAATGAAAGGTCAGCAATGTTCTGATCATCCGTGCCCGTACCATCTTGAAGAGCAGCCAGGTCAACATTTTGACTTGAGCCATTCTCAATGCCCACAGTTAATGTGGTATTTGATAAAGACAGGTTTTCAATATTTTGATCATCTGTGCCACTGTCCGGAGTCGAAGCAACCCAACCACTGGTTTCATTGAATGTTAATACCTGCCCTTCTGTAGCACCCTTATCAATTAATGTACTGGCATAAGGTACCGCACGCATTTTTTGCAGTGGTGACAAAACAGTAAAACTCACATCAGCAGACTTTTTCACTTGAACCTGAAGCCAAAGATCCAAACCATCAAAAGCCATACTTCCCAAGTCCACATCATTAATTGTAAATACCCCTGCATTGACTTCAACACCTGTGTGTACAGATTCTGCCAAGCTGTTGCCAGAGGCATTTTCATCTGCAAATGCATTGATTGTGATGTCATACACACCTTGAGCGGGTGAACCGGAGTCTATCAATTCGCCTTGGTAAGTAAAGCTGTGGTCAATTTGTGCATGCACGAAAAGCCCAAAAAATATCATTATTAATGTGGCGCTTATTTTAATTTTCATCATTTTTCCCCAGTTATTCAAATTCATCTCTATAAATTAAATCTGTGTTTTTGTGCCAGAAACCACCTCGGAGTGCATAGTTTCCATTGGTTAATTCTAAGCCTGCATCTGGCTGCCCTATTGTTGCTGACAACTCAATCCTTTCCCCAGACAATGTTCCACCACCATTACTGACGCTGTGTTTTCTTATTTCATACTGTGCAAATGCATGACTGAAAAACAAACACAAGACAACTAAAGCTGTGATTTTTAGTGCTGTATTCATATATTTACCCTACCTATTTTTTTGATAAATGACTGGGGCTTTTGCAGGTTTGCTAACAAACCAACTAAAGTCTCGTCATGGTTAATGATTGTAATCAATGCAGATGATTTTATACATACCTTTTGAATTAAATTCATGCCAAACAGAAATTTTCCAAAATAAATTAAAATCAAGGAGTGGGTCACTAAATTATTTACTAACGTGCAGCCACGACTCTTAAAATACACCACATCGACTGTAGTCATTAATGAATGCTGCGGTTTTCTTTAGACAAAAAAAAGCCGAACCCTTTGACAGGTTCGGCTTTTTAATACTACCGTTTAAATCAAATCAGAATTGATCAATCAATGCATTGAATGCAGCACTTGGACGCATGGCTTTTGAAGCCAAGTCATCATTAGGCTGGAAGTAACCACCAATCTCAACAGCAGCACCTTGTGCATCAATCAAGTCTTGCGCGATTTCGGCTTCTTTTTCAGCCAAAGCCGCAGCCAATGGTGCGAACTTGGCTTGCAAATCGGCATCATCAGTTTGTGCCGCCATGGCTTCTGCCCAATACTTGGTCAGGTAGAAGTGGCTAGAACGGTTGTCAGGCTCATTGACTTTGCGTGAAGGCGACTTGTTTTCGCTCAGGTACAAGCCATTGGCCACATGTAGGCCATCGGCCAATACTTGGGCTTTTTTGTTGTCGGTTTTTTCGGCCATGTCTTCCAAAGAAACGGCCAAAGCCAAAAATTCGCCCAAAGAGTCCCAACGCAAATGACCTTCTTCGACAAATTGCTCAACGTGCTTGGGCGCAGAACCACCGGCACCGGTTTCGAACAATCCACCACCAGCCAATAAAGGCACAATAGACAACATCTTGGCTGATGTGCCCAGTTCCAAAATCGGGAACAAATCGGTCAAGTAATCACGTAACACATTACCGGTCACAGAAATGGTGTCCAAGCCTTGGGTCACACGCTCACACGAATAACGCATAGCCGCTTTGGGGTTCATAATTTCAACTTCCAAGCCAGCTGTGTCATGATCTTTCAAGTAAGTGTTGACCTTTTCAATCAAGTTGCGGTCATGGGCACGGTTTTCGTCCAACCAGAAAATCGCTGGATTACCGGTGTTCTTGGCGCGGTTCACGGCCAATTTAACCCAATCGCGAATCGGCAAGTCTTTGGTCTGGCAAGCACGCCAAATATCACCTTGTTCCACATCATGTTGAATCAACACATTGCCCGCTGAATCAACAACGCGCATCAGGCCATCGGCTGGCACTTCGACTGTTTTGTCATGCGAACCGTATTCTTGTGCTTTTTGCGCCATCAAACCGACATTTGAAACATTGCCCATGGTGGTGACATCGAAAGCACCGTTTTCACGACAGTAATCAATCATTTCTTGGTAGATGCCCGCATAACAACGATCAGGGATAATCATTTTGCTGTCTTGTAATTTGCCATCGCTATTCCACATTTGACCTGAGGACTTGATGGCCGCAGGCATGGAAGCATCAATGATCACATTGTTCGGCACATGCAAGTTGGTGATGCCTTTGTCTGAGTCAACCATGGCCAAAGCTGGCTGTGTTTCATAACATGCCATGATGTCGGCTTCAACAGCGGCTTTTTGATCGGCAGGCAAATCAGCAATTTTGTTGTACACATTGCCGATACCATTGTTCGGCTCCACACCCAACTCAGCGAACAAATCAGCATGTTTTTCGAAAACGTCTTGGTAATAAACTTCAACGGCATGACCAAACATGATGGGATCTGACACTTTCATCATGGTGGCTTTCAAGTGCAATGACAACAAAACGCCTTGTTCTTTGGCCTCGGCAATTTCTTTGGCATAAAACGCACGCAAAGCATTTTTACTCATGCGCGTGGCATCCAAAACTTCATCTTTTTGCATCGCTGTTTCGGCTTTACAAACGGTGATGTTACCATCTGTGTCCACATGCTCAATGCGCACCACATCATCTTTGGCCATGACCACAGATTGCTCAGAACCGTAAAAATCATCGGCATCCATGTGTGCCACGTGGGTTTGTGAATCTTTTGACCACGCACCCATGCGGTGCGGGTTGTCTTTGGCAAACTGCTTCACAGCAGCGGCCACTCGACGGTCTGAATTACCTTCACGTAACACCGGATTCACAGCAGAGCCCAAAACCTTGCCATAGCTGGCTTGAATCGCTTTTTCTTCTGCAGTGTTCGCTTCTTCTGGGTAATTTGGCACATCATAACCATGTGCTTGTAATTCCTTGATGGTGGCATTCAATTGCGGAATTGAAGCTGAAATATTCGGCAATTTAATGATGTTGGCTTCAGGGGTTTTGGCCAAAACACCCAATTGTGCCAAAGCATCTTCTTTTTGTTGCTCAGCGCTTAAACGCTCTGGAAACTGCGACAAGATGCGGCTGGCCAAAGAAATGTCTTTGGTATCGACTTGCACATCAGCCGTGGCTGCAAAAGCTTTAACGACAGGCAAAAAAGAATAAGTGGCTAAAGCTGGGGCTTCATCCGTGATGGTATAAATGATGGTTGGTTTGGTCATGTTCGCTCCTGAATGGAATCAAAACTGGGCGCAATCGCGCCCAGCATCAAAAAAATCAGGCGACAGTATATCAAAAACCCCGCTTTGAAAACACCGTCATGCGTTGATTAGGAATCAAAACCATCAGCAAAAATCAAATCATCAATAGACTTAATTCTGACTTGAAACCCATTGCTCGTGACTGATAACACTTCCACGCTGAAACCATCAATTCCATCGACAAAAGTCTCCCCTACTTTCCACACTTCACCTTCCCTTCTTTCATTATCTGATTGAGGGTTGTCAGTACTCACCACCCAAGGTGGCTCACTTCTGCCCTCTATCACATGGTGTATCACGATGCCTTCACCATATAAATTGGACTCATAATTGCCTCGTTTCATCCGTGCTTCAACGGTGTAATAAGAACCGTCTGACAATGGAATCAATGCAAATCGTTCATTGGTGGTGCTGGCCATTGAAGTTTCATCAATGATGACCGTTTCATCAGAGTCGGCTTGAGCAATATAACCTTCATTGTCATTGACCCAACCCAATCGTCTTTTGAATGACATATTGATGTGTTTCCCCAAACGGCCATAGATATTGTCGTCAACTGCAAAGCCAGTTGCCGAGCTCATCACGTCCCAAACATTGTCATACGGATTACCATCACCATCTGAATTATTGGCATGCGGCAAACCAAAGCCATGACCCATTTCATGCGCTATCACGCCTTCATTGCTGTATGACCAGGGTGGTTCCCACGTGACACGCCAAACTTTTTGGACACCATCAAGCAGATACCATTTACCACCACCCCAGGCGCAACAATCCAAATCATCATTGAACATCATATTGATGCCAGCAAAGGCTGATCCATTGCCAGCATCCGAAAAATCAACCAAGTGATCCGAGGCGGCCGTACAATCTTCAAACAACAAATCTAAATCTGCATCTTCTGAACCATCTATGACAGGCACATATACCTCTCTATCACTGGGCAAGGATACCCAATCCACTGCCATCGATCCAGCCACATTTATGGTGTCATGCGACACTTCTCGCCAGTAGTGATCCAAGCCTCCTGGCTGGTTGGCATACATTCCATTGAAGTACGCTTGGTCATTCGGCTCAACTGCCACATCATTGAATTTACATGCAATTGAGACCCAGGGTTGACTGCCGGAAACGTTACTGCCAGCCACATTTTCTATTAATTTAATGACATTGACCCTTTGCTCACCAGATGCTTTAATTGGTGTTTGTGACTGAATCTCAACACGCTTGCCTAACCAGCCATGAATGGGTGCTTTTTTCATAAACACATCGCTGAAATTCAACGATAATTTGCCCGCATCTGTTTGTAAGTGATATCGCGTGATGTATTCACCATGCTGGCCATCGCCGTACTCAAACTCCAAGACACCCTCTTTTTTATAAGTCTCATTGGCTTGAACGCCAAAAGACAATAACAAAATCCACCAAATATTTTTCATCATGCTTCAACATTGTTGCGAACAATCATTATAGCGAGGCTTTGATTTCAGTCACCCAGATAATTTTGGTTTTGTGACCGCATTCAAGTGAAAACCATGAAAAAAATTAAGAGCCAACCTGATGCAACAGCTTTTGAATGACTGTTTGCCAGAAATCTGTCAAAGCTTGACAACGATCACCCGCATACATGTCTTTCACATGCTCTAACTGTATGGCGTGTACACCAGATTCTGGCCGTCCATAGTGGCGGGTGATGAAACCGCCTTTGAAACGGTCATTCACCACATGACTGTAGTTTGTTTGTTGTTCAAGTGCATTAAGCAATAAACCCTCAATACCCGCACCACAACTTTTTCTATCAAAAGTACCCACACTGATGTCTGACAACCGACCTTCAAAAAACCGGGGCACCTCAGCATCAATGCTGTGGGCATCAATCAAAAGACAGCAGCCAAATTTTTCCACAGCTCGCTCAACTAAACTTTGAAGTTGATCATGATAGGGCTGCCAGTAGTCAGCCACCCTTTGCTGCACATCGGCAACCCTTGGTTCCTGACCCGCTAAATAAATCCGCCGCTCATCGAACAAGGTTGTTGGACAGACCGTGGTTTCATTTTGTCCTGCATACAAAGCACCACCGGTTGCTGGGCGGTTTAAATCCACCACATAACGAGAATAGTTGGCTTTGATTTTGCTGTACTGAAAGCCAGTGAACTCAAACACAGCCGAAATTCCAGAGTCCCGATCTGGTGTGTCCAAGGCATAATCGTGCATGTTTTTTTGAATCGCTTCTGGTATCAGCGCGCCGTCATGAGGCACGCTGATGACCAAGGGCGAATCCGCCACTGCCAATTCAAAAACAGCCTTCATGCCAACGAAGGACAAAGAGGTTCAACAAATTCATTCAACACACCCGATAGCACCAATTTTTGCATATGAACAATGTCGGGTGATAACAAACGGTCTTTGTCTAAAAAGGGCACGTCTTGTCGCACTTTTTGATAGACCGGAAACAACTTTTCCGATGTCTTCAAATCTTCATGAAAGTCGATACTTTGACAGGCAGCCATCATTTCAATACCAATCACCACCGCTGAGTTTTCAGATAAATCAGTCAGTTTTCGACCCGCAAAAGTGGCCATTGAAACATGGTCTTCTTGGTTGGCTGAAGTCGGAATGGTGTCCACCGAGGCAGGATGGGCCAGCGTTTTATTTTCAGACGCCAAAGCCGCTGCCGTCACATGTGCAATCATAAATCCTGAATTGACGCCAGAATCAGGTACCAGAAATGCGGGCAAACGACTCAAAGCCGGATCTATCAACATGGCAATGCGGCGTTCTGACATGTTCGCCATATCAGTCAATGTCATGCCCAAAAAGTCGGCCACAAACGCCACAGGCTCTGCATGAAAATTTCCACCTGAAAGCACTTCACCTTCGTGTGAAAAGACCAAAGGGTTGTCCGTGGCAGCATTCGCTTCTATCAGTAACTTTTCTGCAACATAGTGTAAAGAATCCAATACAGCCCCCATCACCTGCGGCTGACAACGCAAGCAATACGGGTCTTGCACACGGTCACAGTCTTCATGCGAAACAACGATCTCGCTGCCTTTCAGCAAACCTCGGATGGCCCTTGCTACTGTAATCTGTCCCTTTTGGCCACGCGCCATGTGGATGCGCTCATCAAAAGGTGCCAATGAACCTTTGGCAGCATCAATCGATAAAGCACCCGACAACAAGGCCGCGTTGAAACAGTTTTCAGCCAAAAACAAACCTTTCAAAGCCAAGCCACATGACACCTGCGTGCCATTGAGCAAGGCCAAACCTTCTTTAGGCCCGAGCACAATAGGCTTCAATTTGGCTTGATTCAATGCATCCATGGCTGGCATGACTTCACCTTTGAAATTCACTTCTCCCAAACCAATCATCGCTGCAGTCAAATGCGCTAAAGGAGACAAATCACCCGACGCACCCACCGAACCTTTTTCTGGAATCAACGGGTATATTTCATTGCTGATCATATCCAGCAACAGTTGAAGTGTGTTCGGATGGATGCCAGAAAACCCTTGCGATAAACTCATTGCTTTCAAAGCCATGATCAAACGGGTGGTGTCAGTATCAATTGACTTGCCAATGCCTGTGGCATGTGAAATCACCAAGTTACGCTGCAAAGTATCTAACTCATCTTTGGCAATTTTCACATTGGCCAATAAGCCAAAGCCTGTGTTGACGCCATAAATGGTTTCGCCCGAATCGGCAATCTGCTCTATTGTCTGCCTTGATTGAATCACACCTTGTAGCATATGGTCATCAATCGATAACTCCACTGGCGCTTGCCAAATATTTCTTAAATCGCACAGCGTAAAGCCGGCATCTGTAATCACATAACTCATTTAATTATCCTATGTCTGTCGTTGGCTTATCCATCATCGGTAAGTTCAAGCCCTGTTCTTTGGCACAATCTTTGGCAATGTCATAACCGGCATCGGCATGGCGCATCACGCCAGTGGCCGGGTCATTCCACAACACACGTTCAATGCGTTGGGCAGCGGCATCAGTGCCATCGCAACAAATCACCACACCTGAATGCTGCGAATAACCCATACCCACACCACCGCCGTGGTGCAAGGAAACCCAGGTGGCGCCACCGGCCACATTCAGCATGGCATTCAACAATGGCCAATCCGAAACCGCATCCGAACCGTCCATCATGCTTTCGGTTTCGCGGTTGGGCGATGCCACAGAACCTGAGTCCAAATGGTCACGACCAATCACCACTGGCGCTTTTAATTCACCCGACTTGACCATTTCATTGAAAGCCAAACCCAGCTTATGTCGCATACCCAAACCAACCCAGCAAATTCGCGCAGGCAAGCCTTGGAACTGAATGCGATCACGCGCCATGTCCAACCAATTGTGCAAATGCGGATCATCTGGAATCAATTCTTTGACCTTGGCATCGGTTTTGTAAATATCCTCAGGGTCGCCAGACAAAGCCGCCCAGCGGAATGGTCCCACTCCGCGACAAAACAGCGGTCTGATGTACGCAGGAACAAATCCAGGGAAATCGAAGGCATTATCGACACCGACATTGAAAGCTTCTTGGCGGATGTTGTTGCCATAATCAACGGTTGGAATGCCTTCATTGTGAAAGTCCAGCATCGCTTCGACCTGAACCGCCATCGACTGACGTGCAGCGGCTGCCACCGCTTTGGGCTCTGTTTGGGCACGTTCGCGCCATTCTTCTACAGTCCACCCTTGCGGCAAATAACCATTGACTGGATCATGTGCCGAGGTTTGGTCGGTAACCAAATCAGGCCTGATGCCTTGGGCATACATTTCGGGGAACAAATCAGCGGCATTGCCCAACAAGCCGATAGAAATCGCTTGTCCTTGCTCCAAAGCTTCATTCAGCATGGTCATGGCTTCGTCCAATGATTTGGCTTTCTTATCCACATAACCCGTTTCCAATCGAAAATCGATGCGGGTTTCATCACACTCGACAGCAATCATGCAATAGCCTGCCATGGTCGCGGCCAAAGGTTGTGCGCCACCCATGCCGCCTAAACCGCCGGTCAAGACCCACTTGCCTTTGACATCCCCATCAAAATGCTGACGACCTGCTTCAACAAAAGTTTCATAAGTGCCTTGCACAATGCCTTGCGAGCCGATGTATATCCACGAACCCGCCGTCATTTGGCCATACATCATCAGGCCTTTTTTATCTAACTCGTTAAAGTGATCCCAGTTGGCCCAGTGCGGCACCAAATTGGAATTGGCGATCAATACCCGTGGTGCGTCAGCATGAGTGCGGAACACACCCACCGGCTTACCCGATTG
>JAUIHY010000073.1 GCA_030432115.1 Gammaproteobacteria bacterium
CCATTTGGACTCCCGTGATTTTAAATGGCTCGGGCTTTGGCTTTTTCGCTAACCATTCCTTGGTGATGGCTTCTTATATTTCACGTGCCAATGCGGGTGTGATTGATTTGCGTCAGTTGTTAGAAGACGGTTGATTCTTTAACAGACTCTGTGGCTAAGGCAAAACAATGGATCGGCAGCGGTCCGCTGGCATAAGTATGATGGCAACTAAATATTCTGTTTTTGAAGCCAGTTAAAAATGGGAGGATTACCCGACCATGTGATGTGTTAGTTGTGGTTTAAGCTGTAATCGCGCCATTTATGGGTGTCCAAAACACCCAGACGGTCATCCTGAGCGGAGTCGACGCCGCCAAGGATGGCGGTGTTAGAGTCGAGACTGGATCAGAGACCGAAGGATCTGTGTTGTAAGCAGGAGATTCTTCAGCTCGCTTCGCTCCCTCAGAATGACAGGTATTGCAATATCTTTCGCGGTACAAGGCAGGGACAAGACCTGCGGTTTCTGAGCAAAACAATGGACCGCCTGTGGCTCACTGGCATTAGCTATGAATTGCTGTTGTTGCGGTGCAATGGGAGGGGCGAACCCCGCGACTACGTTGTACGTATTTTTAGTTTGAACTGTAGTCGCACCCCTTGCGGTTGCTTTACCTGGAGCGGTAAAGTATCTGTGGTTCAGGTTCCAGATTATTGGGCTCACACACGTAACAGCATCAGATAAACCGTTCTCATATGCGCTTATCCGCATATGTGAATCAGCGTATATGAACTGAATTTGTAGAATTGGTTTGGGTGGTTAATGTGTGGTGCGGGTTTAGGTTTTTTTGATGGTAAACTGTGTTTTTACCCAATACATTTTCCCATGAAAAAAATCACTTTTATTTTCCTTTTTCTTTCCTTTCAGGTGGGCGCGATTGACATTGGAAAGCGTGTGTCTTTTGTGTCAGACATTTTGGATAAAAGCCAAGGCTTGTTGATTTATACGCCACCTTCATATGATTACAACAAGTCGCAATCTTTTCCTGTTTTGTATGTGGTTGATGGTGATTATAATTTCCATTATTTAACCGGTTTGATTGAGCTGTGGTCAAACATCAGTACATCAATTCCAGAAATGGTGGTGGTAGGTATTTCAGGAGGGGATACTGCGGCGTACCGCAAAATGATGAAACCGCCTTTGAGACCTGAACTGATTCAAGACGAAGCTGCTTACGATGACTCAGGCCGAGCTGATGTGATGTTGCAGGTCTTGAAAAAGGAGGTGATGCCATTCATTAATAAACATTACCGCACCAATGATTTTGATGTATTGGGCGGTCATTCTATTGGCGGCTTGTTTGTCACTTATGCCGCCGTCCATGAACCTGCTTTGTTTGATCGTTTTATTGCGGTCAGTCCATCGCTGTGGTGGCAAGATCAAATAATGAAACCACATGTTGAAAATGAATTGGAAAATAGCCCTGACAAAGCACGGCAACTCTATATGACCTTGGCCAATGAGCAAGGCATGGGCGTTCATGGCTTTGTTGAGATGGTGCAGGCCAAAAGGCGCGATGATTTCAAATTCCAGTTCAAACATTTTCCAGACGAAACGCATGGTTCAGTGGGCTTGTCCAGTTACCAGTGGGCTTTGTTCGATATATTCAAGCCGGTTCGCCTGGAAGAAAGGTATTTTGAAGATGCGACTGCCGTTTCCAAACATGCCGAGCGCTTAACCGAAGCCTTCGGCCAATCGATGCCAGTGCCTTCTGGTTATTTAAGGAACAGCTGTTATGCCCATTGTGGTGATGAAAATGCCAGGGCGTCGCTTGATACCGCTTTGTCAAAATATTTTCCTGGTGATGCTGTATTTTTTAAAATGTTGGTGGTTGAGCATTTGTTATCACAAAATAATCTGGAACAAGCTGCAGAGTGGTTGAAACAAGCAGAACAACTTGCACCAGAATATGTGTCTGTTCATCATGCTTGGTATCGACTTCATCAACAGAAGAAAGATAAGGTGCAGGCTGAAAAGGCCAAAGCGCAATTGAAAGCATTGTTGTCAAAGCAAAGCATCAGACAGTGGCAACGCAATGAGATGGTGTTGGATTGATGTTTTTTAAATCTGTTGCGGTGCAAAGGGCGGGGGTGAACCCCGCGACTACGGTTTGTTTTTTGTTTTGGAATGAAATCCGCGACTGCGCAATGACGATTGCTGTGGTATGAACTGTAGTTGCACCCCTGCGGGTGCCCAGTCTTGGTTTAATGTATTGTAATTCTGTTGCGGTGCAAGGCAGGGACAAGCCCTGCGACTGCACTAAGGATAATACCTGGGGCTGGTTTGCTTTTGGCCGTTTTTGTACGTCACTTCAACTTGGTAGCTTTCGGGGGTGCAATATGGGCATGAGAAATAGCTGAGTTGGTATTTTTCAGGATCTAAGTCTTTGAACATGTCATTGCCGGCGAGGCCGCCTTTTTGTGTGTTTAAATGTTGCTGTGTTGCAGTCAATTTGATGTGATCAATTTGACCTTTGGCAGCGACCACCCAGCCTGATAACTGGCCATCGCCGTAAAAGAATGCGGGCAGTTCGCAAATGCCATCACTGGCTTCATAGAAATGAAATATTTTGCTGCCATTTTCAATGTCCAATTGAGACAGCCACTTCAAGCCACCTAAGTTGTGACATTGTTGAGTAAAATAGTCAATTTGTTGCGTTAATTTAAGTGCGGTTTGCTCGATGACGATCAAGTCTGTGGAATCAGCTGGGCCTTGGTGGAAAAGGTTCATGATGGCCAATTGTGCGCTGCGACCATGTTTATCATTCAAAGGATGCTGTAATGTGCTGATGTTGTGTTGTTGGTGGTATGCCAATTGAGCTGTGGTCATGAATTGATCGGCAATGATGTTTTGTTTGTTGTGTTGAAGTTTCAGTTTTTCAGTGTGCTTGGCCAATGCTTCCCAGCCTATGGCATGCTGGGTGATGCGTAATTTTTGTGGTGATGTTGTGGATTGAAAATGCCAAGTGATCAACAGCAACAGGATTGCAGCATGGGCCACAGTTCCGGTGATTTTTGCCGCTTGAAAGAATACATTTTGTGGCCAGTGAATGGCTGCCAAAACCAGGGCATAAGACAGCAAAGGCCAATGCAGATTCAGTCGCATGGTGTCTGAGAAAAAGCCCAAAAGTGCGTACAATAGCCAATGAAGCAAAGCGGCCAATAGAATCATTTTTTGAGGCTTTTTCAATGCTTGCCAGCCGGACAGTTTGGCCAAACCCTGCAGCCACAGGACGAAGACCAGTGGTGTACAAATCAACATTTGGACCAAGAAAAACCACAGGTGGTTGATTTGAAAAGACCATGGGTGGCGGTCTTTAAATTGAAAATTGAGCAAGGGAAACTGGTGCTCAATGTTGAAAATCAACACCGGCAACAGACCCAGCAATGACAAGGGCAGTGAGATGGTCAATAGTTTTTGGGTGTGGTGTCGATAAATGCCAAGGCAGCAACAGGCCAGGATAAAGGCAAAAAACCAAAAACGGACATGGACATTGAGGCCGAGGGCCAAACAGAGCCCCAGCGCCACAAAATAACGTGACTGGTTTTTGCTCAGCGCCAAAAGGGTCAACCAAGTGCTGAGCAAAGCAAAAAACAGCAGCCATATATCAGGCAATGCCAATACAGAAACCACAGCGGTGAGCGGCAAAGCCCAAATTAAACCAAATTGTGAAGAGACTTTTTCTTGAGGGTGGATCAATTGGGTGATGGCCAATGCCATCCAAGGCAAGGTCAGGCCAGCCAGCCAAGGTAACAAGCGCAAAAAAGCAGGGTGGTGAGGAAACAGCCATTCAGAAAAAGCCAACACCCAAGCAGTCCAACCCGGGAGCTCGGCATAGGACCAAGCCAAATCTTGACCTTCCAACCAGTAAAACGCTTCATCAACAAACAGCTCGTATTGGCTTAACAGCAACAACTGTAACGCAGCCAAAACTATATAAGCCACGCCATATGGCGTTTTGAGAGCTTTCAGCATCTGGGTAATTTGAGCTTTTTCCCTGCGTTGATAAGGTAACGTGGTGCTTTGATTTTATTCAGCCGAGCAATTTCTTTTTTGTTGGTGCATTTGAATTTTCGACTGATGCTGTTCAGTGAGTCCCCCTGTCTGATTTTATAGTACGTGTACTCAGGGCGGTCAGGGAAGTCAGCATCATGGATGACCTTGGCCAAAGCCATCAGTTCAGAATTTTGACAGTTGTTGTCATAAATGTCTTTCAATTGTTGTGGTATCACCACTGTGGTGTTGGCTTTGATGACGCGTTTGGCTTTGACACTGGCATTCAGGTTCCTCAAGATGCGGTACCAGCCCATTTCATTGTTGAACTGACCGAAACATACCGCCAATTCGCTCAGAGAGGTGTCGCTGTTGGTCCTGACCAATGCGGTTTGGCCATCTTGTTCTTTTAGCGTGACATTGTATTTATCTGGTGCTTCGAAAATCATCATGGCTGACAATACCGTGGCGATGTAATGTTGGGTTTCGCGGGGTAAGTCATAGAAAAAATCACTTTGCCAAATGTCTGCATTTTTGTGCTTTTTATTCAGTCTCTTAAAGCGGTTTTCTCCTGAGTTATAAGCAGCCAGGATTTTCGCATAATTATCTCCATAGGCTTGGCGTTGTTCGTCTATGTATTGTGCGGCCCCATCGGCAGCCTTGCCAGGGTGGTATCTGGCGTCATAATCACCGATGGTGCCTCTGACACCGAATCGCTTGGCTGTGGCTGGCATAAACTGAAACAAACCAGCGGCTCCCGCTTTGGAAGATGAATGCACGCGGCCACCCGATTCTTGGGTGATGATGGCGAGGATCAAGGCTTCAGGGATGTCGAGTTGTTTGAATGGTGGATACACATGGGCTTTGAGGTACTGATAGTTATTCCATGTTTCAATCAATTGCGGGCGTTTCCAAGTGAGCCATTCATTCAAGGTGGCTTGGATGCGCTTGTTGTTCAGTTTGGGGTCTTTATAATCTGTTGTGCTTGCAGTTTGAGGCAGTGCAGCAGTTTCTGCAACCTCGGGTAGTGGATTGCTTTCTTCTTGTGCGGCTTCAACTTGTGGGGCGATGCGGGTTTTTAAATAAGCTTCCAATTCGTTCAAGCAAACGGCATTGTTTTGACAACGTTCGATTTCAGCAATCAAGTCAATGCTGTTGACCGATGTGTTGGGTTCAGGCTCAATGGCTGCGCTGGGTTTTTGTGGGTTGAATTGGCAAGCGGTGAAAAACACCAATAAAATTAAAGTCAATATTTGTCGCATAAAGGGCTTTGCAGTTCGTCAGGGTATTGTGTATTATCAGTATTTTAAGCATTTCATCAAGCCAGCACGCATGAAATTACTACAAAGCCTTAAATCTATACTGAAAGTGGGGCATTCTGATCAGCCGTTAACGGAAAGTGAAAAAAAAGAGCTCAATCATGCCATTGTTGAATTAATGCTGGAAATGGTGCGGGCGGATTTTGTAGAATTACATACAGAAAAAACGGCATTGATTGCACTGTTGTCAGATTCTTTGGAGTTGCATCCTGAAGAAGTGGTTGAATATATTGAGAAAGCAGAAATCCGAGCAGACTTTTCTTTGTCAATAAAATCACAAACCAATGTGATTAACAATTATTTGACCCGCGCTGAAAAAGCCGCTTTACTGGCTAATATGTGGCAACTGGCTTATGCTGATGATGAATTGCATTTATTGGAATCAAAACTAATTGAACAAGCCAGTCAATTGATGGGTTTCAGTCAACAAGAATTACAGTCGCTGTGTCAGAACAGTTGACCACCGGGAGGGAATAATGGATTTAACACATTTTTTGAAAATCATGCGAGAAACGAATGGTTCGGACATGTATTTATCAACGGGTGCGCCCATCAATGTCAAAGCTGAGGGCACATTGAATGCGCTCAGTAGCACAGGACTTCCACCCGGCATCGTTCAGCAAATCGCCTATTCATTGATGAATGAAGAGCAGATTGAAGAATTTGAAAGCACCAAAGAATGTAACCTGGCGGTTTCTATCAAAGGCGTGGGTCGTTTCCGTGTTAATGTGTTTCGCCAGCGTGGTGAGGTCAGTATGGTGATCAGAACCATCAAAAGCCAGATCCCCAAGTTAGATGAATTGCACATGCCTTTGCATTTGTATGATTTGATTTTGGAAAAGCGTGGTTTGATTTTGGTGGTGGGTGCCACAGGTTCTGGTAAATCAACCACCATGGCCTCCATGATTGATTACCGCAACAGCAACAAATCAGGCCATATTTTGACGGTAGAAGACCCCATTGAGTACATCCATAGGCACAAGAAATCTGTGGTCAATCAACGAGAAATTGGGATTGATACTTTGGGCTATGCACCGGCATTGAAAAATGCCTTGCGTGAAGCCCCCGATTTGATTTTGATTGGTGAGATCAACGATTCAGAAACCATGGAAGCGGCCATTTCATTCGCGGAAACTGGTCACTTGTGTATGGCGACCTTACATGCCAACAACTCAGACCAAGCGATGGAACGTGCCTTGAACTTCTTCCCCAGTGACATGCATAAAAACGTACTGATGAACATGGCTCTGAACCTTCGTGCGGTTATCTCACAAAGACTGGTGATTGATGTCAATGGCAAGCGTCGCCCAGCCTGTGAAGTTTTGATGAATACACCACAAATCAGGGAACTCATTCGAAAAGGCGAGATTAACGAACTCAAGCCAGCCATGGAGGGTTCACTTTCCGATGGCATGCAGACCTTTGACCAAGCCTTGTACAGCATGTACAAAGACGGCATCATAGAGCTCGAAGAAGCACTCAGTAATGCGGATTCAAGACAAGGTCTGGAAGTGCGCATCAACCTCACGAGTGAGGACGACTCAGCATCTGATGATTATTTTTAAATTAGAATGGTGTTTTATTTGAGTGTTATTATGATTATTTTTTAAACTGATTGTACTGTTTTAAAACGGTTTCAAAGCTTCCGAAAGCCATCACTTCGCCGTTGTTTAGCCACAGCGCTTTTTTGCAGAATCTTCTTAGTAATTCATTAGAATGGCTTGCAAAAATGAGAATTTTAGATTGATCTAGTAAATCATTTACAAATTTGTGAGTTTTAGCGAGAAAGAACTTGTCTCCTGCAGCTAAACCTTCATCAACCAGTAATATTTCAGCATTAACAAACATTAGCATGCCAAATGTTAACCGAGCCCTCATCCCTTGCGAATATGTGGATACTGGTCTCTCTAAGTCCTCACCTAATCCAGTGAATTCTACTATTTCTTCTATTTTTTCAGCTATTTCTTTGTCGTTTAAATTGAGCAGCAATCCCCTGACTTTAAGGTTGTCATACCCTGAAAGTTGAGGCATTACACCAACATTGCGTCCAAAAAAAGAATAAATTTTTCCATTGGTTTTAACCACGCCTTGTTCAGGCTTAAAAACACCTGATATCAGTTTCAATAATGTGGACTTGCCAGCACCGTTAGTACCCAAAAGTGCCACGGTATCTCCCTTTTCTATATTCAAGTCTATGTGTCTTAATGCAACTTTAGATTTTAAGCCAGACGAGCTTTTAAATAGGCCGCCACCTATTGACGGAAAATATTTGTATGAAAAAGTTACATTTTTTAATTGTATCTGAGCCATATCACAACCACAAAACCAATCGATCTCTAACTTTTGAGTAAAAAATTAAACAAATAAGCATATTGAGCGTTAATAAAAAAACTGCAACCCATATTGAAGTTACGGGAACTTCGCCTTGAACGATAGGAGCACGAATGAGTTCTAGCAAATGAAAAAATGGATTAAGTTGAAAGTAAAGGCTGTCGGCGAACTTTTCTGGTGGGGGCCAGAGAACCGGGGTAATCAAAAATAAAATAACAACCAAACTGCCTAGCATTGGTTGTATGTCTCTAAATCTGGCTGATAACCAGCCAATCCAGAAACTGGCAAAAAATGCAATTAAAATAATCAGCAAGTACCCGAATATAACCCAAAACCACATCCATGACAAAATCTCAGTGCCTTTAATAAAAAATACTAAAGGAATGGCGAAAAGCTGATACATTAAAAGAACTAGGCATTCTTTGTAGACGTTTTGAAAAACAAAGGTTGAATGTTCAAGGCGCATTTGTTGCATGAAATTTGAAGCTTTTCTAAAAATAGTCGCACCATTTGTGATAATAGAAGAAATAAAATTCCATGTTAAAATTCCCAGGGCTAGAAACAGAATATAGTCACCAAAGTTTTTGTCTAATACCATGGAGTAAACAACAGAAAGCATTCCTACTTTTAGCATTAAGGCTAAAACAATCCAAAATACACCCAAGGCTGAACCTTGATAATTGGCTTTCAAGTCAAGTTTTGCCAATTCAATCCATAACCGTTTTCGGAGCAAGCCTCCTTTTATATCTTCAAGAAAATTCATCGCATTCAACTGATTATTGAGTCTTCAAGCAAGGTATTAAAATATTTATTGTTGTTGTTAAAATTTTCAACTTTTTGCTTATCAATCCCTAATTGTGCGCAACGATTGTCAAATTCTTGAGCTGCAACTTTGTACAATCCAATGTCAACTTGATTTTTCTCTTTTATAATTTCGATTGTTCGAGGAGATAATTCATTTATATCGGTTTTGAATTTTTTTAGTGTTACATTTTTTCGTTGGTAGTATATTTCTTTCCATTTCATTGCTTGGCTCATCATGAGCAAAAAATAGTCGAATTTTTCTGTTATACCGAAGAAAGTAAATCTGTTGAGTAACTGGTAAATGGCATCTTCAATCAGTTGATCTTGGTTTCTTTTGTCTTTTTTATACTGATTGCCTTTTAATAGCCCAAGCAGCCTGAAAGCCTGGGAGTTAGATACTTCGTCTGCCCTTGGAGACAGTACAAATTCTTCTATTCCTAAGCTCATTGCTAGATCATGACTTGGATGTGTGGGTTGTGCCCTTAAAAAATCATAATAAGAAATGACTCTAGCAACGGGTTCCCTAATGGTTGTAAAGTGCACTAATTTTTTTCTATCAATTAATTGATAGAAATAATCACTCAAATCATTGTGGCCTAATATGACCCTCGGAGCAGTTCCAGCTTTGTAAAATGCAGCAACATTTTTATCAAAGTCGACACCATGCTGTTTGAATATGTCCCATACCGGCAGGTTTTTAGTGATTATGTTGTCAAGAGTGGTTCCCGCTGTTTTAGGAATATGAAAAAAGACAACGTTAGTTTTATCGTGAAAAGGTCTAAGTTTTCTTTTGGGAATATTATCCATTAACTCGTTCCAATCCAAAATTTTTTCATCAATCACCAAGTTGTTCAACTGGTTTCTTTCCTGGATGGTTTGAGAGTACCATTTTTTTAGTTGGGCTTCTGGTAGTTTAATTTGTTTTCTTACATCAAACATTAGAAATATGCATGCGACGAGTACGGGTGCAGGATTTTATCAGAATATTCCAACAAGTATTCTGTTTTTCTGGTAAATGGCGTTTTTAGATGGGAGTTTTGGGCAATGTCTTATCTACCGTGCTACCAATTTTAGAGTTTTTAAAATGTGCTTTTTTAAAATTCTTAAAAAGGCTTTTAACAGTCATTAAAAGCCTTAGATGAGGACAGCGGTAATCGTAAACCAGAGGATGAGCTAATTTACTAAACGACTCTTGACTTAATGGAAATATTTTTCAGTTTAAATTTTTCTTTTGTCAATGAATAAACAGCTATAGAGTAAACATGAGCAGAATTTGCCTGGTTTTTGATTAAAAATGTAAAAGATCCGTTTATGGTTTCAGCTATGTCTTGAATAATTTCTTTTGGCTTGTCGCCTTCACAAGTTTTACGTAATAACTCTACTTTGATGTGATTGCTATCTGGAATGTTGATATTTATCATTATCTCAAAAGGAGAATTTCCAAAGTAGATGTATTCAGTTTGGACAAACTGATAAATGTCAATGGAACGCCGTTCTTGAACGAGGTAGGACAAATGATCATGCATGATAGCTCGATTTTTATTGTTCAAGTGGCTCATGAAACTTATATGCTTCCATTCAGAAAAAATTCTTTTTACATTTTCTTCTATCTTAAACTGCGCCCAGTGGTTAAATGATTTTGATTTTAGGTGCTTTACATCTTGAACAGTTGAGTTTTTTTGAAACACAAAACAGCTTGAAGTGAAGGGAATACCATGTTTTGAAATAATCAACGAGGGCATCAAACTTATCATTCTTTCTGTTGCGCCTTCTAAAGCATAAAAATCTGCACGAGGTGCGTTTAAATAATTTTTATCAACACGAGAATCAAACTCTTCATTTGGATAAAAGTCTGCAGCTTCAAATATTTGCTTGATGAAGTTAAAATCGAATTTGTAGTTCCCTTTAATTTTCATTGTAGGGTGGTTGAAAAGATGTTCAGTTGTCATGACATAAATGCCACCATTTTTCAGTGTACGCTTAACTTCTTTTAGATGGTTGACAAAGTCTTCAAAGTCACCTATGTGTTCAAAAGCACATGAGGAGTAGCAAAAATCTAAAGAATTGTCTTCAAAGCTCAAGTTCCTCATGTCCATCTCTTGCACTTCAAGTGCATCTTGAGAATTAAACGACTTAGGAGCTCCGTTTAAAACAAATTCTTTGCACGTCATGTTTTTTTCAATTTTTGCTGTAGCCCAATCTGTATTGTAAACGTATAGGTC
>JAUIHY010000074.1 GCA_030432115.1 Gammaproteobacteria bacterium
GTTCCAGTGGTGCCGATGGCGTTGAATAATTTGTGGGGTTCGATGTTTTCTCGTTATGAAAAAGACCCAATGAAACGCAAACCAAGAAAACTGTGGGCCAAGGTGGAATTGATTGTTGGACAACCCATTCCACCCGAAGAGGTAACGGCAACGCGTTTATTTGAAGCGGTCAGTGCGTTGAAAGCTCAGGCAGAAATTGCCAACCCACTGTCACCGAAAACAGATTCAAAAGCTTGATTTAAATCGGCCAAAATGTCGTCAATGTGCTCTAGACCAACAGAGAGTCGGATTAAATTGGGGCTGATCAGGTGCTCCAATAACTCTTCCTCTGTGTAAGTGGAGTGGGTCATTGAAGCGGGGTGCTGTATCAGGGTTTCGGCATCACCCAAGCTGACAGCACAGAGAATCATTTCCAGAGCATTGACGAATTGCGCTGATTGTTCACGTGTGGCGTTCAATTCAAAGGCAATCATGCCACCTGCTTGACGCATTTGTTTTTTGGCCAATGGCTGCTGCGCATAATTGGGCAGCCCAGGGTAAAAGGTGTTTTTTACGTGCGGTGAAGTGTCTAAAAACTCAGCCACTTTCTGGGCGTTTTCGCAATGGCGGTCAACGCGCACATGCAAGGTTTTCAAGCCACGCAATAATAATGACACGTCAAAACCTGAAATCACAGCGCCTGTCATGTCTTTCAGTCCAAAATAGCGAATGTGGTCAATGTCTTCTTGCTGACCCAATACAAAGCCAGCAATCAAATCACCATGGCCGCCCAAATATTTGGTAGCAGAATGCACCACCAAGTCAGCACCTAAGGTGATGGGCTGTTGCAAATAGGGTGTGCAGTAAGTGTTATCAATCATCAGTTTGGCATCATATTGATGACAAATATTGGCCAAAGCTTCGATGTCCACCAATCGCATGTTGGGGTTGCTGGGTGTTTCAGAATAAACTAAAGTAGTTTTTTTGCTGATGTGTTGTTTTAACAGTTTGGTATCGGACAGGTTCAAATAAGTGACCTTGATGCCCATGGGTTTAAGGCCATGTTCAAAAAAACTGAAGGTGCAACCATATAAACTCAAGTCAGCAATCAATTCATCACCGGGTTTGACAAAAGACCAAATGGCCGAAGTGATGGCGCCCATACCAGAGGCTGTGGCCAAGCAGGCTTCGGCTTGTTCCAATGAGGCCATGCGTTTTTCAAGCAGTTGCTGAGAGGGTGAGCCTAGGCGTGCATAGATGAATCGGTCGTTTTCTCCTTCAAAAGCGGCGCCACCTTGCTCCACATTGTCAAAAGCATAGGTGGAGCTGATGTGCACCGGTGGTGTCAGTGCACCTTGGTTTTCCAGAGGTTTATAGGCTTGGTGAATGGCTCGGGTGGCAAAGTGGTGATCGTTTGACATAAGCTTATTGTTTTTTTGTATTTGAAAGAATGGTTTCTGCCTGTATATTTTAAGTTGAGTTGCCGTAGCGAGAAAGTTACAATACGTAAAAAATTCATTACACGGTCGGGTTTGAGAATTCTATGTGTCTGAAATATAAGTTAAATGCAATTGTAACGATAAGTTTACGGAAATGAAGTTAGCAATCACAACAGAAAATAAACTGGGTATCACGGACGATGTGTTGTCTGTCATCAGGGCGCAACAAGCGGACCTGATTAAGCTGGAAGTTGGCGATGGAAAAATATTTTTACAAACCCAAGAATTGGATAAATCGGCACAGGGAACCATGGCCAGTTTGTTGATGAAAATTCCAGGCGTGAAATGGGTCAATCAAATTGATGTGTTGCCCATGGTGGAGCAACAAAATATGTTGCACTCTTTGTTGGAATCAATCCCAGATCCCGTTTTGGGTATCAACACCAAGGGGCAAATTGCCTACACCAACAAACAAGCGCAGCAAATGTTCGCCACTGAAAACAATAAAGTGCCGAGTAAAATGAAGGAGATTTTTTGTTGTGAGGATTGGCAGGAAAAAATAAATGCCGCGGGTTCATCTCATTTGCCCGTGATGATTGCCACAACGGCAGGCAAAATGTTATTGGACGTTCAGGCCACACAAAGTCCTGAAGGTCAAATGACGGGTGCCATGTTGCATTTCAGGAACCAACAGAAAGTGATGGCCAGTGGCATGGTGATGCAAGGCGCGGAAATTGAAGGTTTGGATGCATTGGTTTATCGCTCGCAACTATTTGAACAGTTGTTGCAGCGGGCTAAGTCAGTGGCGGCAGTGGAAGCGCCATTGTGTTTGATTGGCGAGGCAGGTACTGGCAAGACCTTGTTGGCCCATGCTTGTCATAAATTAAGTGAGCGAAAAAATCGACTGTTCACTTCGGTGGATTGTCAGACTGTGAAAGCCGAAGCTTTGGAGCAATTGTTATTCGGCAACAAGCACAAATTGGGCGTTTTGGAGTTGAATGAAACAGGCACCGTGTTTTTCTCTCACATTGAATTGATGTCTGAACATGTACAACAGAAACTGAACCACTTCCTCAGCACCAGACATGAGAAAAAGGCCAGAATCATTATTTCATCGGCCAAGCGCTTGCATCAATATGGCAATCAAATGAACAGTGGTTTGGTGAATCAACTGGACATCCTGCGTTTGGACGTACCGGCCTTGAGAGACCGAAAAGAAGACATAGAAGCATTGGCTGTCCGCTTTCTGCAACAGTTTAATGAACAAATGGGCAAACAAGTCAGTTTGTCGGTGGATGCGGTCAGTCGAATGAATCGACATTATTGGCCAGGCAACGTCAGTCAATTACGCAACAGCTTATACAAGGCCATGATGGTGGCCAAAGACGACCTCATCACGCCTGCCGATTTGGAGTTAGATTCAGGTGTCAGCATTGAGGCTGAATTGGAAGGCTTAACACTGCCAGAGGCGGTCAACGAGTTTGAAAAGCACTTTTTACAGCATTGGTACCAAAAATACCCGTCGAGCCGTAAGCTAGCTGCACAATTGGGTGTTTCACACACCACCATTGCCCAAAAAATCAACAAATACCAACTCAATCAAACGGTTGAAATTTAACAGAGAAAACATATGAGTACAACTACAGCCCATGGCGGCGAATTAGTCAATTTGATTCCAGACGCTGCCACCAAAGCCGAAAGACAGGCTTTGGCCAATACTTTGCCAGAGTGGAGTTTAACACCCAGACAATTGTGCGACATTGAATTGATTTTAAATGGTGGATTTTCACCATTGACTGGATTCATGACTGAGGCCGATTATGATTCTGTGCTGACAGATATGCGTTTGGCTAATGGCTTGTTGTGGTCCATGCCCATAACATTGGACGTGAATCAGGAAACCGCTGAAAAAGCCAAAGAAGCAGGTCAATTAACTTTGCGTGATCAAGAGGGTGTGGTGATTGCCATTTTGAATGTATCTGATGTTTGGCAGCCCAATAAAGCGCTTGAGGCTGAAGCGGTGTTTGGTAAAAACGACAAAAAGCATCCTGCGGTTAATTATTTGATGAACCAAGCCGGTGATTATTATTTGGGAGGTGAATTATTGGGATTGCAACTGCCGACCCATTACGATTACCAACAACACCGACAAACACCAGCAGAAGTGCGTGCCCAATTTAAGAAAACAGGTTGGAGCAAGGTGGTGGCCTTCCAAACACGCAACCCGATGCACCGTGCCCACCAAGAAATCGCATTCCGAGCGGCTCAAAAGGTGGAAGCCAATTTGTTGATTCATCCAGTGGTTGGCATGACCAAACCGGGTGACATTGATCATTTCACCCGCGTCCGCTGTTATGAAAAATTGATGGAGCGTTTCCCTGAGCGCACCACGGCCATGTCTTTGTTGCCATTGGCGATGCGCATGGGCGGACCACGTGAAGCAATGTGGCATGCCATTATTCGTAAAAACTATGGCTGCACCCATTTAATTGTTGGGCGTGATCATGCTGGTCCTGGTGATGATTCAGATGGCAACCCTTTTTACGACCCTTATGGTGCTCAACACCTGATGCAACAACACCAAGATGAGCTCGGTATTGAAATGGTAGAGTTTGAAATGATGGTGTTTTCTCAAGACAAGGCCCAATACATCGCCTTGTCTGAAAAAGAAGAGAACGAAAACATTTTGAACATCTCAGGTACAGAATTGCGCCGTCGTTTACAGCAAGGTTTGGACATTCCGGAGTGGTTCTCATACCCAGAAGTGGTGGCTGAATTGCGCAAAAGCTACCCACCACGAAACAAGCAAGGTTTTACGGTGTTTTTTACTGGCCTGTCAGGTTCTGGTAAATCGACTATTGCCAATGCCTTGTTGGTGAAATTAATGGAAATGATCAACCGACCTGTGACTTTATTGGACGGCGATGTGGTGCGTAAACACCTGTCCAGCGAGTTGGGCTTTTCTAAAGAACACAGAAACATCAATGTGTTACGCATTGGGTATGTGGCTTCAGAAATCACCAAAAATGGTGGTGTGGCGATCTGCGCGCCGATTGCACCCTATGAACAAACACGTGATGAAGTTCGTGCCATGATTGAACCTTTGGGTGGCTTTCTTGAAATTCATGTGTCCACACCCTTGGAAGAATGCGAAAAACGTGACCGCAAAGGCTTATATGATTTGGCAAGAAAAGGTGTGATCAAAGAATTCACTGGCATCAGTGACCCTTATGAGGCACCACAGAACCCAGAGTTGGACATCAATACTTTGAATTTCAAGCCTGATGAAGCCACCCAAAAAATCGTCTTGAAGCTTGAAGCCATGGGGCTGATTGCTTGATATGACACATACAGGACAGCAAAAATCACCCACAGCATTTTTGATAGATGCCAGTATTTTTGTGTTTCGAAGCTATTATTCGATGTCCGATGAATTTGTGGATGCTCAAGGTGAATCGGTCAATGCCGTGTATGGTTTTGGCCGATTTTTGTCTCGATTTTTAAAACAAACCCAAGCCAAATACATCGCTTGTGCTTTTGATGAATCACTGACCACTTCATTTCGCAATGAAATCTATCCGCCTTACAAGGCCAACCGGGAACCAGCTCCAGAGGACCTAAAACGCCAATTCAAAGCATGTAAACAGTTGGCGCAGCAATTGGGAGTGGCCACTTTTGGTGATGACCATTATGAGGCAGATGATTTGATTGGCACCTTGCACAACCGCTATGCCCAACAAGGCATGAATGTCTGTGTGGTCAGTGCGGATAAAGATTTGGCCCAGTTGGTCAGGCCCAATGATTGGTGGTGGGATTATGGCAAAGGTAAACCCTTGGGTTATCAGGCGTTGACAGAAAAATTTGGTGTCAGGCCAGATCAGATTGTGGATTTTTTGGCCTTGGCTGGCGACTCTGTAGACAACATCCCTGGTGTCAAAGGGGTGGGGCCGAAAACAGCTGTGCAATTGTTACAGCATTTTGGAGATTTGGACAACATCATCAAGCGCAGCCATGAAATTGCTTTTTTAAGTTTTCGTGGTGCCAAGTCCTGTGCTTTGAAAATCAAACAGCAGGCAGACATGGCATTGTTGTCGAAAAAATTGACTCAAATTGTCCTTGATGCACCCATGACTCATGATGATATAATAAAAAAACAAGGAGCGCTGTGGGCCTTGCAAAATTATTTTGATGAGATGAATTTTGGTCCACTGATGCGACGACAATTAACAGAAGCAGCCAAATTATGACACAAGAACAAAAGCGCATCCTGATCGTAGATGATGAGCCAGACATTTTACAATTACTTGAGATTTCTTTAAGTCGCATGGGTTTGGCAGTGTACAAAGCCGAAAGTGTCGGTGCGGCCAAATACCAATTAGAAAAATTCACTTTTCACCTGTGTTTATCAGATTTCAAATTACCTGATGGCACAGGCATCGAATTGGTGGAATACATTGCTGACAAATACCCCAGTACACCGGTTGCTGTGATCACTGCTTTTGGCACCATCAATCATGCGGTAGAAGCATTGAAGAAAGGTGCTTTTGATTTCATCACCAAACCCATCAGTTTGGATACCTTGAGGCAATTGGTCATTACTGGCTTAAAGCAGGTGGATGCGCAAGATGCCGATGAAACATTTGAGCCGCAGCTATTCAAATCAGAAAGTTCCTATTTCCAAGAAATCAATCGGTCCATCAGTTCGTTTGCAACCAACCAGGCACCGGTATTGATTTATGGAGAATCGGGCACTTGGAAAGAAAAAATTGCCTCACTGATCCATGCCAACAGCCCTTTACGCGAAGCCCCATTTACCTTGATTGATTGCCGTGATGATGAAGTGTCATTAGAAATGGGCAGTCAAGGCACCACCTATTATCAGCACATAGAGCATTTACACAACGGCCGACAAACGGCCTTGGTCGAGCAAATCAAGAACAAAAATGACAATCAGCGGGTGATAGCCAGCACTTGTTGGAGTGAAGAGGAATTTAAAAATTCTCAAGCTGTTAAAAAATCTTTAATCAGGCATTTGACAGTTGGCGAAATAACCACCAAACCTTTGCTCAGGCGAAAAAATGATTTGATTGAGTTGAGTAAAGAAGTGTTGGATCAATTAGCACAAGCTTGGAATAAGCTGCCATGTAAAATTCATCCATCGGCCATGGCAAAATTGAAAAAATACGATTTTCCAGGCAACATCAAAGAATTGGACCATATTTTGTCAAAAGCAGCAGTGAATTGTCAGAACCAACTGATACGTGAAGAAGACATCGACTTGTCCGGCACAGGCTACCAGCCTAGCATCACCAAAGAACACAATTTAGACCAGTACATCGAGGAAATTGAGGTAAGGGAAATCACTAATGCCTTAGCGAAAACCAAAAACAACAAAACCAAAGCGGCAGAATTATTGGGCATCAGTTTTCGTGCATTGCGTTATAAAATCAAAAAGTTGGGCATTGATCAGTCAGAAGAATAGGTCTTAAGGGAACGTTTTGGGAGGCATTTTTTTTGGGGAGTCAAAGCCATCTCACCGTGATTGCGATGATTGTGGCTGGGTCGAAAGTGTTTGTCCTCAGTGCATAAAACGATTCCTGAATGGTGATTGTTGCGGAAAATAGTTCATCAGAAACTGCATTTGATCCGCAATCACGTGTTTACCCTGTAAATATATGTATTCGGCATAATTCGGCGCAAAAGGAATCGCCAAAAGTTTCATGTTTGCTTGTAAAGGTGTACGGTTGGCTTTGTGGTTGTTGCAACGTTTACACGAAGTCACCACATTTTCCCAAACGTCTTTACCGCCTTGTGACACTGGTGTCACATGGTCGCGTGACAACAATTTAAACTCAAAAACTTGGCCGCAGTACAAGCATAAATTTTGGTCACGTTTAAATAAAGTGGGGTTATTCAAAGGTGGCACATAATTTTGTAACTGTTTATGAAAATGCTGGTTTTTTCCCTTGGTACCAATGATGGCAGGGATGTCTAAAATACTTTGTTGACCTGATTTGGCGTTGATTCCGCCGTGAAGTCGGGTGAGTGTGGTGCCGAATGCATATTGCACCATGTCTAATGAAATGAGCTTGGCGACTTGCTCTTGATTCAGCCACTCAAGTGGCATGCCCGTTGCATCAGTTCTGAGGGTTTGATGCGCACCCTGGTTTCTGTTAAAAATCGTTTTCTCCAAAGGTGGTTTATACGATTAGAAACCACCTTTGAATGAATTGCAAGCCTTGTTATCAAATTTTCACAGGCTTGTCACACGCCTTTAACCCACCAACATACCTGCCATGGTGGCGGAGAACAAGGAGGCCAATGTACCGCCTATCAATGCTTTCATGCCGAATTTAGACAGGGTTTTTCTTTGACCGGGTGCCAAAGAGCCGATGCCGCCCACTTGAATACCAATGGAGGCGAAGTTAGCAAAACCACACAACATATAAGTGGCCATCAAAATAGATTTTTCATAGGTCAGGTGCACGGCAGCCGCAGCGTCTTTCATACCAGCCAAGTTTTCATAGCCAACAAATTCTGAAGCTATGATTTTGACGCCCAATAATTGACCCAATAATGTCATATCCTCTGTGGCTACGCCAATCAACCACATCAATGGTGCGAATAAATGGCCTAAAAGGAATTCCAATGACAAAGCGCTGTATGCGGTGTTGTCTGCTATCCAAGTGTTGATGGAAAACAGGTCGCCCACAGCAGATAAACCAAAGTTCATCATTGCCAAGAAAGCAAAAAACACCAGCAACATGGCGCCCACATTCATCGCCAGTTTCAAGCCTTCGGTGGTACCATTAGCCAAAGCATCTAAAAAGTTGGACCCCACCTCTTCATGAGAAATTTCCACATTGGAATTGATTTCTTCAGTTTGTGGGTAGAGCATTTTGGCCACCACTATGGCACCCGGTGCCGCCATAACAGAGGCTGCCAGTAAATGTTTGGCATAAAACAATTGCAAGGCTTTGTCTTCACCACCAAGGAAACCCACATAAGCGGCCAAAACACCGCCAGCAACCGTGGCCATACCACCAATCATCACCAACAGAATCTCTGAGTTGTTCATCTTTTCCAGGTACTTTTTGATCATCAAAGGGGCTTCAGTTTGTCCCAGAAAAATATTGCCAGCAACTGAGAGGCTTTCAGCACCTGAAATTTTCAGCGCTTTGGTCAATAGCCAGGCCAAACCTTTGACAATTTTCTGAATGATACCGAGGTAAAATAGGACAGAAGTCAGTGCGGAGAAGAAAATGATGGTAGGCAGAATCATCACCGCAAAATTTATCAAAGGTGATTCAATTTCACCACTTCCGAAAGAGCGGAATAGAAAGTTGGTGCCTTCCTTGGTAAAGTCCATGATGTGGATAAAGAATTGGCCAACGGTTTTAAAAATGGATTCAACAAAAGGCACATACAATACACCTATCGCCAGAACCAATTGAATCGCCAGTCCCACGCCCACCACTTTCCAACTGATGGCTTTGCGGTTGCTGGAAAAAGCATAGGCCAATGCCAATAATGTCAGCATACCAATGGCGCCGCGAATCATTGATTCCAATGAAAAACCCGCTGAAGGGATGATTTCTGTCATGGTTAACTCCTAATTTGAACCCCACGGCTTGATACCGTCAATAACCGGCCGATTATAAACCACCCGTCAAGTCTTTTGGGCGCTCACATGTGATTGTCTGTTGAGATAGGCGTTTGTGCATGGCTTGGGTGGCAAAACAGCGGTCATGTTCATCGACCACCAGAGCCTCTTTTATCCCCATACCATTGGCTATTTTTGCCCAATCTTTTCCGGCCACCACCAATGCGGTTGCTGCCGCATCTGCTAACATACCATCATGCGCGATGACTGTCGCTGAAACTATCTGTGAAACAGGCTGGTACGTGTGTGGGTCGATAATGTGTGCATAGCGTTTGCCGTTAAATGCTTTGTAGCGGCGATAATTGCCTGAGGTGAAGATGGCTTCATTATTGTTTGCTTCCAGCACGGCAAGTGCTTGCCAGTCTTTGGGTGATTGGATGGCGATCTGCCATGGTTTCTCACCTTTTTGACCCAGCGTGCGTAGGTCACCGCCTGCATTAACGATGGCATGGTGGATGCCATGGTGTTTGATGATGTCTATGGCCAAGTCCACGGCATGGCCTTTGGCCACTCCGCCTAAGTCAAACCAAACATGTGGGTTGCTGCTGCTTATTTGGTGGCCTTGCCAGTGGATGTCTTCAAAGCCAACTGCATTGTTGAATAAGCGCGCTATAACTTCTTCAGTGGGTGGCGGCGTGGTCAGCGGGTATTCGTCGCTGTGGAATCCCCACAGGTTGATGATTTCCCCGATCAGTGGATTGAAATGTCCTTTTGAAGAAGCACTTAAGTCTAAACTGGTTTTCAGGACATGCTGTTCTTCAGGGCTCAAATCTACTGAGCGCCCTTGGCGCAATTGTTGATTGATCTCTTGAAGCCTGCCTGGTTTCCATGCGTGCCACTGCATGTGCATTTGATTGAATTGTGTGCTGATGTCGGCCAAGGCTTGTTGTGCTGCAGTTTCATCTACAGTCCACATCACCACATCCACGACGGTACCAAAAACAAAAAGTTGACGCTTGATGGTTAGGTTTTTGTCTTGTTGACAAGCCGTCATTATGACAAATATCAAAAGAAATAATATTTTTTTAACAATCGTGTTGATAATCGTTCTCAATACCATTAGAATTCGCGCCATCTTAAACCAGAACGCTATAGAAATGAAAAAAATTAGTATTTTAGCACTAACAATGTGCTCGGCCATGGCATCAGCCGCAGAAAAGACCCCCAGCATGGAAGACATGTGGAAAATCATTCAAGAACAACAAAAAACAATAGAAGCCTTGCAGACTCAATTGAAAACACAGCAGGTTGAAATAACGGAAAACACCGAACAGGTTCAAGCGCAGGTGGAAGCACAAGAAGAAGCCTTGGCGGTTGTGTCTGATGCGATTGAAGAAAAAACAGCTGTGGTTTCAAAAACCAAAATAGGCGGTTACGGAGAGTTGCATTACAACAACTTGGATTCAGGCGAAGACATCGATTTTCACCGTTTTGTGATGTTTTTTGGACATGATTTCAATGAAAAAACCCGCTTTTTCTCAGAGTTTGAGTTAGAGCATGCCTTGGCAGGCGACGGCAAGCCAGGTGAAGTTGAGTTGGAGCAGGCTTATATTGAGCACATGTTCAATGAAAGCACCAAGGCGACTTTTGGTGT
>JAUIHY010000075.1 GCA_030432115.1 Gammaproteobacteria bacterium
CCCATTTGCGTGGCGCCTTGGATATCAAAGCCATCGGTTAATCCATCTTGGCTCCATGAATGATCAAGTAAGCCCAAAGGCTCTGAATGTGCGTTATACACTGACAGTGTCAGTAATAAGATGGTTAAGGTTTTCATTTTTGTCCTCTGTTTGATAGTTAAGATAATTCAGTTACGAATAATCAACTAAACAGAGGACAGTTAATTTACATTATCTTTTGAATGCGTAGCTGAATTTGGCAAACAAGGATTTGTCAGTGCGGGTGAATGACTCGATGTCATCGTCGTTGTAACCTGAATCTGAATAACCCACATACATCAAGCTGCGTGGATTTAATTTGTAAGAGTAAACCAATTGGGTGGCGATGTGGTTGCTGTGTGCATAAAAATCACTGGGAGTGATGTATTGATCTAAATGTCGGTTGACTTGTGTTTTGATGACGGCAAGGCGCAGTCTTTGCTTAATATTGAATTGATATGACAGCCTGACATCAGATTGGTTAGCGACAAAAACATTACGACCTTTGTGGCTGAGTTTTCGGTGCGTGTGATTGAAATTGATTTTGAAATGCTGTCCCAAATTGGCGTCGATTCCTGCACGATAGCGGATGGAGTCACTTAAGCGGTCGTTACTGTAATCAACGAGGTCACCTGAGTTAATGTTGAACTGTGTTCTGATGTTTTTCCAAGGTTTGAAGTCTAAGTCAAACCAAGAAAACTTTTCATCGTAAATGACACCTTCCCAGTAGCGATCTCGGTAACCGCCGCCGATTTCAATGTGTGATTGTAAAGGCCCGTGAATATGTATGTTGCCTTCCAATTCTTTTTCCAAAAGCTGTCCAGTTTCATCATGGGTGATGTCCCAGTCTGTGTAAAAACGAATGTCAGTCCACCAACGATCTTGACTGAACCAGGTATATCCTAACCCCGCCACCTTTTTGTCAAAGCCAATTTGACCCATAAAACCAGAATCGGCCCTGAAACCCGAGTCACGTTTGATGTATGTGGAGCTGATGTTCCAGTGGTTGTCGGTATATTGATAGCGAAGGTATTGTGCATCACCACTGAACTGGCCTTCGGGCTGATCATATTCGTTAATAATTTCCTGAGTGTATTGTGTTTCAGAGTGTGCCCATTGCGCCGTGAGGCGGTTGTTATTGTTGATTCTGTAATTATTGTCTATAGAAACCACATGATTTTCATAATCGCCTGCAGCACGGTAGGTGGAAATAAAGCCTGTGTTTGAGGCAGCTCCCCATTCTCGGCGGTATCGGGCTACTGCATTGGTGCTGGATTCATCCAAGCTGGCAAATGAAGAGCCAAAAACACCAGGTATTAAGATGTTGGTTTGTTCATCGTCTGTGATGAAAAAACCATACGCATTGTCACCGCTTTTACCCACCATTCGAATGCCATATTCAGGGGCTGTGATGTTGCGTGTATGAACTAAGTTAAACTGACTGTCAAAAACATCATTGTTTTCGAGAAAAAAAGCGCGTTTTTCATCGACAAAAGGTGCAAAAGTATCATTGGTGGTCAGTTGTCCAGAATCCGTTTCAACTTGTGAAAAATCGGGGTTAAGTGTTGCATTGAGGGTGAGGTTGGAATTAATGCCCCAATTGACGTCCAAACTGGGTTCAAAGTCACTGCTACTGCTTGCATAAGGCAGGTTGGCTTCTGGTCTGCTTTTACTGGAGGTGGCAGTTAAGCTTGGGGTTATTTCTAAATCTAAGTCTTTTTTATTGCTGCTTTGATTGACAGATTCAAAGCCAATGAATTTTTCTGATTGGCATAAGAAACAATTGTTGTTCCGGTCATTGATGGTGTTTTGAAGGATTTGGCGGGTGCTTCGTGGGTATATGCGTTGAGCGAAAATACCCCATGTTTTTGGGCCACTTCCTGAGGCCATCTGGATTTCATTGTAAGGTATTTCAAATTCTACTTGATAGCCACTTTCAGTGATCCTGCCCTTAGACTCCCAAATCGCGTCCCAAGAATCATCTTCACCACTGCTGGAGCGAATAAAGTCAATTTGAACACCCAGTGGGTTAACAAAAAAACCCAAAGCCCGTCTTTCGTCATTGTATGTGTCTAACAGTACGCCCACTTGATCATCTTGGTATGCGGCATCTCTGTCGTGAAGAAAAGCTGTGATGTTATTCGGATTGGGGTCTTTGGCATCAAATGCTATCAACAATGAATGGCCTGTATCTAATAACAAAGCTGTGGTTTCTACGGCCGCTTTCTGGTTAACCAAAGGTTCTATTTCATAAGCTAAATTGATTTTGGTGGCCTGCTTCCACGCCGGTTCATTGATGCGACCATCTATGGTTATCGATTCAGTTGTGGTGGAGACTTGGTTTTCTGACCAAACAGTGTGAGAAAAGAGCAGCAAAGCAATTAAAGTTTTGTTCATGACTAATAAGTTAAAGAGGAGGCCTAAGTATCTGATAAACGCCTATATAAAGAAATAGGTTACAGGTCACGGTATATTTTTGGAAAGCTTATTTGCTGAAATGCTAAGGCTGGATTGGTTTTCCTGTGCTTGGGTCTTTTTCTGGAACGGGGTCAACACCACCTTCGCACATGGGTTGGCATTTGGACAGTCGTTTCAAGCCCAGTTGCACTCCTTTGAAGATGCCGAATCTACGCACTGCTTCAATCATGTATTCGGAACAGGAGGGATAAAATCGACAACGGTTTCCCAGCCAGGGGCTGATGATGATTTGGTAGCCACGTAAAAGTGAGATGAAAATTGCCTTAATCATGAAAAATAGTTGCCGTTGGGTTCCTTTTCAGGTATAAACTACCGCCTTAAAAAATTAGTTTGGGCAGAATGTTTAGTCCAAATATTGATAAATATAAACAAGTCCATATTTTAGCACGCGGTATTAAGCGATGCATTGAATAGGAGATTACCATGTCAGAAAGAAGCATTAATGATTTGCCAGAAGGGTATGTGGCCAAATTGGAATTGGCTGATGGCTATTTGCCTACAAATAAAGAAGAATATATGTGTGATGAGCACATTGAATATTTTCGACGTCGCATTGAGCAATGGAAAGAAGAATTACTCAAAGAGTCGAATGAAACCATCGAAAATTTAAGGTCTGAAGCGCGTGACATCAGCGATGAAGCAGAACGGGCTTCGCGAGAGACAGAAAATACCTTTGAATTACGTACCCGTGACCGTTACCGTAAATTATTAAAGAAAGTCAACAAAGCCTTGCGCCGCATTGAGTCTGGTGATTATGGCTATTGTGAGGAAACTGATGAAGAAATTGGTTTGCCGCGATTGATAGCTCGTCCCATTGCCACCATGTGTATTGATGCTCAAGAGCGTTGGGAATTGAAACAAAAAATCACCAGAGAAGGTTAAGCATGGAAATTGCGCAACAAGTAGCCCAATTAGATGATTTCTCCCAGCGCACTGAAGCGCTGTGGAGGTATCTTTGACTACGAAAACAAGAAAGAACGTTTAGAAGAAGTCAACATCGAGTTAGAAGACCCTGATGTTTGGAATGATCAGGAAAAAGCGCAAGCATTAAGCAAGGAGCGTGCGTCTTTAGATCACATTGTCAGCACCATTGATGCCTTGAAATCTGGGATTGAAGATACCCGAGAATTCTTGGCGATGGCCGATGAAGAAGATGACCAAGACAGCTTTGAAGCGGTGTTGTTGGAACTGAGTGATTTACAAGAAAAAATCGAACAACTGGAATTCCAGAAAATGTTTTCAGGCGAAATGGACGCCAACAATGCCTTTTTGGATATTCAAGCGGGATCTGGCGGTACTGAAGCACAGGATTGGGCTGAAATGCTGTTGCGCATGTATTTGCGTTGGACCGAATCTCGTGGCTGGAAACCTGAATTGATTGAGGTATCCGCTGGTGATGTGGCTGGTATCAAGTCCGCCACCGTCAAGGTCAACGGCGATTATGCCTTTGGCTGGTTGAGAACGGAAATTGGCGTCCATCGTTTGGTGAGAAAATCTCCTTTTGATTCCAGTAATAAACGCCACACCAGTTTTGCTGCTGTGTTTGTTTCTCCGGAAATTGATGACAGTTTTGAAATAGATATCAACCCTGCTGATTTGCGCATTGATGTGTACCGTTCATCGGGTGCCGGTGGTCAGCACGTCAACAAAACAGAATCCGCGGTGCGCATCACGCATGTACCCACCAATACAGTGGTGCAATGTCAAAACGGTCGCTCACAACACCAAAACAAAGCCACTGCCATGCAACAGTTGAAAGCCAAGCTTTATGAACTGGAAATGCAAAAACGCAATGCCGAATCTCAATCCATGGAAGACACCAAGTCAGACATTGGTTGGGGCAGCCAAATCAGGTCCTATGTGTTGGATCAATCCAGAATCAAAGACTTGCGTACGGGCGTAGAAAACACCAACACCCAATCCGTATTGGACGGTAATTTAGATAAATTCATTGAAGCCAGTTTAAAACAAGGGCTTTGATTTAGGCACAAAACAAAGAAAACCTCATGACTGAAGACAACAAATTAATTGCAGAGCGACGCGCTAAACTGACGACCATTCGTGAAAAAGGCATCGCTTTCCCTAATCATTTCAGACGTTCTCATTTGGCATTGGACTTGCACCAAGACTATGATGGTATTGATAAGGAAAGTTTGGACCCACAGGGCATAGAAGTGGCCGTGGTGGGTCGCATGATGAGCAAACGATTGTTTGGTAAAGGTGGCTTTGCCAATGTGCGAGATGTCTCTGGTGACATTCAGTTGTTTATACAATTGAATCAAGTCGGTGAAGATAAATTTGCTGATTTCAAAACTTGGGACATGGGCGACATCGTTGCTGGCAAAGGGGTGTTGTTCAAAACCAAAACTGATGAATTGTCGGTTAAGGTCACTGAATTGGAGCTGATCACCAAGTCATTGCGACCCTTGCCGGAGAAGTTCCACGGTTTGTCTGACCAAGAAACACGTTATCGCCAGCGTTATGTTGATTTGATCATGAACCAAGATTCTGCCGATGTGTTCAAGATGCGTTCGCGCATGGTTTCGCACATCCGTCATTTCATGGAGCAGCGAGAATTTCTTGAGGTGGAAACACCGATGATGCACATGATCCCTGGTGGCGCCACTGCAAAACCGTTCACCACACACCACAATGCCTTGGATTTGGAGTTGTATTTGCGGGTGGCACCTGAATTGTTTTTGAAGCGATTGACTGTCGGTGGTTTTGAAAAGGTTTTTGAAATCAACCGAAATTTCAGAAACGAAGGAGTTTCTACCAAGCACAACCCAGAATTCACCATGATGGAATTCTACTGGGCATATGCCGATTACAATGAATTAATGGATTTGACCGAAGCTTTATTTCGCTCTTTAGCAGAAAATGTCAAAGGAGAAACGGCCTTCGAATACCAAGGACATGCGCTGGATTTTGAGCAACCATTTAGGCGCCAAAGCATGGCGTCGTTAGTGGCTGAGTACAATGAAGGCTTGTCTAAAAGTGACTGTCATAATTTGTCAGTTATGCAAGATTACTGTGCTGAGAATAACATTTCAATCGATAAAAAGTGGTCAAAAGGCAAGTTATTGGCCGAATTGTTCGAATTGACGGTTGAGGAACACCTGATTCAACCCACTTTTGTGACAGAATATCCAATCGATATTTCGCCATTGTCCAGACGCAATGATGAGAACCCAGAAATCACCGACCGTTTTGAGTTGTTTATTTGTGGTAATGAAATTGCCAATGGTTTCTCTGAGTTGAATGACCCTGAAGACCAGGCTGAGCGTTTCAAAGCGCAGGTGGCGGAATTTGAAGCAGGTGATGATGAAGCCATGCATTTTGATGCCGATTACATTCGTGCATTGGAATATGGCATGCCACCAACTGCAGGTGAGGGCATTGGTATTGACCGTTTGGTGATGTTGTTCACTGATTCGGCCTCTATCAGAGATGTTTTGTTGTTTCCCTATATGAAACCAGAGTGACTGACATGAGTGAAGAAGGCGTACGTTTTGCAAGGAAAAGAATCATCGCATCGTGCTTGGTTTTGCACCAAGGGCATGCATTGATTGCGGAAGTTAAAAATATCTCAGCTTCTGGAATTTTATTGAAAAAAATTGAAGACCATATCGCCCAACCACTGCAAAAAGGTGACAATTGTATTTTAGAAATTGTTGTCAATCAGTCGTTTAATTTTGATGTTCAAGCACAAGTGGTGCGCAGTGATTCGGCTGAATTGGCCATGCATTTCACAACCATTGCCGATGACAAACAACAAGCTTTGTGGCAATTGTTGGGTGACCAAGTGCATGAAGTAGAACCCTACCAAAACTGATCTTTTGATTTCGACTTATCTGGCATTCATTGCCACTTCTGTCCTATTGGCTTTAACACCAGGACCTGATGTGCTACTGGTCATCAGTACCGCCGGCCGATTGGGTTTTTTACCTGCTTTTCGTCTCACCTTGGGTTTTGCTACTGGCTGTTTGATACACACTTGTTTATTGGCGCTTGGTGTGACTGCAGTGGTTGTTGCCACACCTTGGGCAATTGATTTGGTGGCAGTGGTGGGTGCATGTTATTTACTGTATTTGGCATGGGTGACTTACAAGTACCGAAACAAGGAGGCAGATTCAACTGAACAAGTTGAAGCCAGTTTTGTGCGGGGGGTTGTGATGAATGTTACGAACCCCAAAGTGCTGCTTTTTTTCTTCGCTTTATTTCCTCAGTTTGCCCAGTTAGATCAAGCAGGAGCTGGTTTTAGACTGTTGATTTTGGGCGGGATTTTTGCGCTGGTGACGGTTTTGATTTTCGGTGCTTTGGCATGGTTAACTGACAAAAGTCTGTCTCAGTTTTTTCGAAAACCACGTTTTAAATGGTGGATGGATGTGGTAGCCATGGTGCTGTTCTTTGTATTGGCCATGTTATTGGTGTTTTCATTATTTTGACCGCAGTGGTCATAATTTGATGCTTTCTATGGCGTTGTTAATGAAAAATTGAATTTCTGTGACTTGCTGTCCATGATGGATGATGGTGCCTTTGTTTCTGCTGGCTGTCACATCTGAGAATTCAAATTCAAATTCTCGATAAAAACACAATTTCCCCGCTTTACTTTTGATGCTGATCTTTTTTTGAACGACAGAGTCATCCAAGAAAAAGCATTGATTTTGTTGGGTGATGCGTTTACCCACTGAGCGAGCAGTGTCTAAGGCTTGCATTTGGTTGTACCAAAAGTAAGCAATCAAAAACAAGGATAACAGTACTGGAATTTCTAGCATAAAATAATATTTTGTTTATTGCTGACAATGAGGTAATATATTTGCCCGTATTCTGAAAAGTCAATGCGAATACTGCTGCTAATCATAAATAAAATTCATTGCAGCACCCGAATGCCATCAGTGCCGTCATGCACTGCCTTTCAAATTCCATTCGAATGCGGTCTATTTAATAATCCAGCGTAATCTATGCTGTTATTAAATCATAACAAACACAGTATATATTGCTTGAGGCGATTGGGTCTTGAGCCATATTGACCCTAAAAAAGGAGAATTATAATGAATAATGAGGTTAAAACCATAGATCGTTGCATCATCGCGGCGCGTGGTGGCATGACACTGTTGTCGCAAGAAGAAGTGAATAAAATGATGGCCGTGGGGCAAGGCGGCGTCTATGAGCTGTTCAGGAAATGTTGTTTGGCGGTACTGAACTGTGATGCCAAAGATGATGATGCCATGGCGGTGTTGTCAAGATACCCAGATTTTGATGTCAATTTGGTGCCAAGAGAACGTGGTATCCACTTGGAGTTTATCAATGCACCGGCCCAGGCTTTTGTTGATGGAAAAATGATTTCAGGTATCAGAGACTCTATATTCTCGGTGCTCAGAGACATTGTCTACCAACACACAGAGCATGGCTTAGATGAATTGAATGATTCTTTTGAAATAACCAATTACGTGTTCCAAATCATGCGACGTTCTGAAGTTCATCGCTACGGATTGGATCCTAATTTGGTGGTTTGTTGGGGAGGGCACTCCATCAACCGCGTGGAATACCAATATACCAAAGATGTGGGTTATCAGTTGGGTTTAAGGGGTGCAGACATTTGTACTGGTTGCGGTACTGGTGCCATGAAAGGTCCAATGAAAGGGGCGTCTGTAGGTCACGCGAAACAACGGATTAAAGAAGGTCGTTTCATCGGTTTAACAGAGCCTGGCATCATTGCTGCCGAAGCCCCCAATCCGATTGTTAACAAACTCATCATCATGCCAGATATTGAAAAACGATTAGAGGGGTTTGTTCGCTTGGGCCATGGCATCATAGTGTTTCCTGGTGGTGTGGGCACAGCTGAGGAGATTTTGTATTTGATTGGTATTTTGTCGAATGAGAAAAACAAAGGCCAGCCTTACCCATTTATCATGACAGGACCCAAAGAGTCTGAAGAATATTTTATTCAAATTGATCAATTCATTCGCTTTGCCCTAGGCGATGAAGTCGCTGACTTGTATGAAATCATCATTGATGATCCTGAGCAAGTTGCAGTTAAAATGATGAATGGAATAGATGAAGTGAAACAATACCGGGCAGATAATGAAGTCAGTTATTTTTATAACTGGGGGTTGGAAATCGAACCATCATTACAACTACCTTTTGTCCCTACCCATGAAAACATGGCGTCATTGAATTTACACACAGATCGACCCGTTGGCGAATTGGCGGCATCCTTAAGGCAGGTGTTTTCAGGTATTGTGGCAGGTAATGTAAAAGAGTTTGGTGTTCAGCAGATCAGAGAGAAGGGTGTTTACCAAATCAATGGCAGCAGTGAGCTAATGAATAAATTGGATGATTTGTTACAAGCTTTTATTGAGCAAAAGCGAATGAAGTTACCAGGCAGTGAATACAAACCTGTGTTTGAAGTCATTAAATAATCTTAAAAGGGCCTCACGGGCCCTTTTTTCATTGGTTGTTATTGATAACTAACAGGAGTAACAACAACAGGCCAACTAATAATGTCATCCACCAGAGGTTGTTTTTAATGAATTGATTGTTTTGAACCGGTGCCTCTGTCGCAGCTGTCTGATTTGAAAATTCTTCGCTTAACAACACGTTTTTGGGGTGAGATGGGCTGAATTTTGAATAGCCTGAGGTACCAGGTAATTCCACCTTGTACTTGTACTGTTGTCCTGTGATGGCGTCACCATTGCTGAGTTTGGCCTGTGCCACCTTCAGTCCATTAAGTCGGGTGGTGTGTTTGTTGTCAATAAAATGAAGTTCGCTGCCCTGCCTGATGACATGCCAACCATCGGCGTGGTGAAAATCATCAATGATAAAATGCCCGGCATCCAAGCGGTCAAAGCTGCGAAGGCCAAATACAGCACTTTGTTTTGGTTTTTGATTGATCTCTATTTGGGTGTGGTTGATGTCAGAATTTTTAGGGATGAAGTCATCGTCTATCAGGGTTAAATTGAGCTCGCCTACACTGATGGTTTCACCAGGTTCAATAAAGCAACGTTTTTTGACTGGTCTTTGTTCTAAATAAACCACACCTTCGAAGACTTCGAGTATGCAGCCGTAATTTTTTCGTTTGACCATGAAATGTTTTCCATGCAAATCAGGGTGGTTGATTTGGATGTCGCAATCAAAATCATTGCCCACCAATACCTGTTCTTTGAGTGGGAATTTGATTGTATCTTTGTTGTCTTTGCGCTGTAAATGCATGATTATTTTCAATGGTTTACATGATTGTAATGTGAAAATGCTTAAATATTCAATGCAAAAATATTGTTTTATGAACTGAGTCGCGTTTTTTGACGTGGTCAATTGTGATTCATTTTTATATAATGAGAAAAAATAGGATAAGCACTGGAAGGGCTTAATGGAAAAAAGGGTTTGGATATTTTGGGGGCTTGCTGTATTGGGTTTCCCTGTGACGCTGCTGTTGTCTATGTCAGTTGGTTTGGTGTCGCATCATGAAAAAGACATCATCCTTGATTTATCGATTGAACCGGGTGTGTTTTATCGTTCCGGTGCACAATTTGCTGTCAGCCAAAATCCTTATGGACGACAATCGTTTTCATATATTTCCACCCCTAAATTATTGAAAAAATATCAATACCTACAGTTTGAAAAGGTGGATGTTGATCAACAAACTGCCATACTCTTGGAGCTCAAAAAAGGCAGGAAGGTTCTGTTCAGTGAGCGTTTTGTGCACGGGGAAGATGCGTTTTTTAATCTGCCATGGGGTGACATTAAGGTCCCAATAAATGAACCAATTGAGTTGCTTATGACAGTTGTTTATGAGCCCAATTTGGGGGTTAATTTCCCCAAAAGGCACGACATGAGTTTCAATGGTATCAATTTATTGAGTGACTCTTTTCAAGCCAGGTGGCAGTATTTCGCAGCTTGGTTGGTGAACAGTCCGTCTTACCAATTGTCTTCCATGAACTTTTGGCAAAAACAAGGTGTTCCTATTCAAGCCGCTGCTGGTTTGATGTTGTGGCTGACAATATCTTTGGTTACGGCTTGGCTGTTGCGCATCAATAGCAAGCACGTGACCGCATTTTTATTGGTCATTTTACTGCCCATGTATTTGTGGGTAGGGGTCAAACAACTCACTTTGAATAGACAAGTCAATGCACTGTATAC
>JAUIHY010000076.1 GCA_030432115.1 Gammaproteobacteria bacterium
TTCAAAGGCTTCGCTGCCAGAATACTGGCAAAACTCACCGCATTGACGACAATACAGTGGATAAATTACCTAGAAAACAGAAATATTAACAATCTAAAAATCAAAATCGCCTAAATGCACCACGGGTACACAAAAGAAATAAAATACTGAAAAAAAGCCACCACCGTGCTGTGTAAGCCCAAATTGGCACTCAAATATTGGCTTGCGGTGTTCACTACCGCAAAACTGGCACCAGCCAGTACCATCCACAAAGCCGCTTGGACTGGGTGGTTTGAAGATTGATGATTCATATATTACCCTTGTGACTATGCTGACCAGTCTATAGATTTCCCTTCACACACTTCGGCCAAACGGTTCAATACCACCTTCCATGCCTCTGAAAAATAGGCTTTGGCTTGCGGCCATTTGCCGCCCTGCCCCCAAGCCATTTGTGTCAACTTGATTGTGGTTGTTGCACCGTGATCAATTAATGTCCATTCAACCACAGTCCTTTGATTTTGTATGCTTGCTAAAAACGGTGGCTGATTCCAAGTAAACAACAATCGCCGAGGAGCTTCAAAAGCCAAGATTCGCATCCCCTCCGCACCTTTTAAACCCGCTGGGTTGTCAGGAAAAAACCACACATCCAACAATCCATCAATCGATAAATCCATTGAGACCTGTGGCGCAAAAAATTGACCCATGCCTTCGGCAGTACTGATCAGCGACCAAACTTTACTGATCGGTTTGGCCAATGTTTTCTCTATGCACAACGAATCCATCAAAACACCCAACTCAAAATCAACACGGTCACAGCCGTGACCACAACAGGAATCACCAAAGAAACCATGGCAATGTCTTTATATGACTGTTTATGTGATAAACCACAGATGGTTAATAAGGTTATCACTGCACCATTGTGCGGCAAGGAGTCAAAACCGCCTGAAGCCATAGAAGCCAAACGGTGCATCCATTCAGGATTGATGCTGTGCTGCGCTGCCAATTGTGCATATGTTTCGCCCAAAGCTTCTAAGGCAATGGTCAGGCCGCCAGAGGCCGAACCTGTGATGCCTGCCAATACGTTCACGGCCACCACTTCCGAAACCAATGGGTTACCAGGCGAGATGTTGATCACTGCTTCCTTGACCACCACAAAAGCTGCCAAGGAAGCGATGGTGGCGCCATAGCCCACCTCTGATCCGGTGTTGAATGTCGGTAACATGGAACCCAGTGCACCTTTGGTCATGGAGTCATTGAGGTTATTAAAGCGTTGCCAATGCAATACAACCACCACCACATTGGCAGCCAACAAGGCCATGATCATTGACCACACGGCATTCAGTTTATTGACAGTGATGGCACCAAATTTAACTTCTGACAAGTAAGCTGTGTCCCAACTAGGAATCATGTGCTTTTGTAGTACATAATTTGACAGAACTACCACAATGATGGGAAACAATGCCATCATCAGTCCCGGCAATTGCTGGGTATTCAAGGCTTCTGGTTCATGACTATGGTTTTGTCCATAGCCTTCAGCTTGATGTGCTTTGATGCGTCGATTGATCCACCACAAGCCACCCAGCATCATGCACATGCCTGCACTGATACCAATAACTGGCGCCGCATACATATCCGTTCCAAAATAGCTGACAGGTATGATGTTATGAATCTGAGAAGTTCCAGGCAAACAGGTCATGGTGAAGGTAAAAGCCCCAAGTGCTATGGTTGCTGGAATAAAGCGTTTGGGTAAATCGGCTTCTCTGAACAAAGCAGCAGCCAGGGGATAAACCGCAAAGGCCACCACAAAGGCCGAAACACCACCATAGGTCAGCAGACCACAAGCCAAAACTATGGCCAAACAAGCATGCTTGATGCCCAATGCAGTGATGATGCGATGAGCAATCACTTTGGCAGAACCTGAATCTTCCATCAACTTACCAAAAATGGCGCCGAGCAAGAATATAGGGAAATACTTGATGGCAAAACTGCCCATCTTGGCCATAAAAACTTGGGTATATATGCCCATCATTTGACCGCCTTCGCCAGCCAAAACCACAGCCAACATGGCTAAAACAGGTGCTAAAATGATGACACTGATGCCTCGATAAGCCAGGTACATCAACAAAACCAAGGACAAAAGTATCCCAAATACACCCATGTATTCCATAACGTTTCCTAAATCTGATTCAAATATTATTTCGCTGCGTTCATCAGCATGACGCTGTAAGCCACCACTTCATAACTGCTTTGTGGTAATTCACCAGCACCCTCAGACTGATAATGCGCTATCTCTTCATCAGTTAATTTTTTCTCAACCAAATGACCATACACACGGGCATCACCTGATGAATCTTTGGGAATCAAAAAAGCATGGTCATTGAAATCCACGCGGGCAAATACATCACCATCAGTCAAAACCATCCAACAACCCATTTTCTGGCACACTTTGGTGATACGACCGGTCATCACACGTTTTCCTTCGATGTGATTTTCAGCATTTTCCAAAGCCACATGCAAAGGATAATCAGCCTGTTTGATGCGTGGCCAAGTAGCGCCATAGACTACATGACTGCCCATCATTTCTGTCACTTCCACTGCTTTGGCTTTTTTAGGTTTATCTGTGATTTCCAACGTTTCGGCATACAAGGCTTGGGCTTCTTTTAAAGCCACAATCACATCATCAGCATGGGTTTTGGGTGTCACTTCTTCAAAATGCTTCACCACTGTACCTTTAGGGTCAATAATGAACGTTTGACGCTTGGCATAAGAAAAAACACCTGCGCCACCTGCCACGCCATAAGCCTTTGACATGGTTTTGTCTTCATCGACCAACAGGTCAAAAGGTAAATGGTATTTTTCAATAAATTCTTGGTGAGATTCAGCATCATCCATAGAAACACCAATTACAACCGCATTCATATCCAGTAATTGCTGGTATTTGTCCTTGAATTCATTCGCTTCAACAGTACAACCTGGTGTGTCGTCTTTGGGATAAAAATACACCGTCAACCACTGCCCTTTGAATTCTTCAAGGGTTCGTTCCTGACCTTTCTGATCTAATCTTTTGAAATCAGGCGCCAGTGCACCAGTCATGTTCGCCGCCCAAATTGAGCCACTCAAGCACAATAAAAACAAAACAAAGCTTTTTTTCATCATTGCAATCCAGTTTAAAAGCCACTATTCTATCAAACCCAACAATAAGACATTGTCTATGTATCAAAATATTTTGCCCAAGGGCGCCAAGGTACTGGTGGACAGCGAAACCATTGCCCAAACCACACAATCTTTGGCCACTCAAATCAACCAAGACTACCATGACAAACCTGTGGTGTTCCTCACCATCATGAATGGCGGAATGATTTTTGCAGCTGACCTCTCCAAAAAGCTAAACCTCGACATGGAAATGGACTATTTACAGCTCAGCCGTTATGGCAGCAGCCAAACTGGCGGCGAATTGATCTGGAAGTACCAACCAGAAACGGTAATGAAAGGCTGTCATGTGATTCTGTGTGATGACATTTATGACCAAGGCCATACCTTAGAAGCGGCCCATGCATGGTGTAAAAAACAAGGCGCTTTGTCAGTTAAATCTGTGGTTTTGGTACATAAGAAACACCAGCGACCCTACGCCGACTACAAAGCTGATTACATTGCCCTGACAGTGGAAGATCATTTCATCTTTGGCTACGGCATGGATTTAGAAGAAAAATTGCGCCAATTACCTGAAATCTATTACATGCCACCTGAGTCATGACAAAACCTGAGATCATTCAACAGCTTGATCGAGCCATAACCTGTGCCTATGCGCCATATTCACAGTTTCAAGTCGGTGCTGTAATCATTGATGAGCAAGGTCAAACACATGCCGGCTGTAATGTTGAAAATGCTGCCTACCCATCAGGTTGTTGCGCTGAACAAAGCGCGGTTTCCAATATGGTCATCAATGGTGGCAAAACAATTCAACACATATACATCAAATCCAGCAGCGAACATGCCTGCCCACCATGTGGCAATTGTCGACAAATCATTTCTGAATTCAGTGATGACAACAGCCAAATCCATATGCTCGATGGCAACAACCAAATCACCAGCTTAACACTCAAAGAAATGCTGCCATCACAATTCAATGCAGACTGGTTAGAAGGCAAATAAACAGGTATGCCTCAAGTTTCAAGCAACACAATGCATTGAAGCTGCGCACCAGCTGTAAGCCATTGCTCAGATGCATGTCAATCTGTTGCTGTAGGAAAATCCTTGAAATAATTATTCAATGATTGACTGCCCATGGATTCGACGCTGCTTTGTTGGTGATTTTTCCACAACAATTGGCCCGAGTTCATATCAAATAACATGGCATTTGAAAACGACACACCATGTGGCATCATGGTGGCATAAAAAGAACCGCCAGTCGCACTCAGACTGATGGCAGTGGATGCCAAAGCCACACCAAAACCTTTGGCAAAAGAGACCCGAGGGTTCAATACATGAACAAACAACACCGCTTCGGCCTCATCTGTATCAAACCATTCACCAGAAAATTTCATTGGCTCCATATGCAGTCGACTGAGGTAATTGATGTTTTCATCAATCACTGGAACCATCGCCTGGTATTGAGATTGAGTCATGTGGGCCAATAACACATCCTGCTCAGGAATACTGATGTGCTGTGCTTCGATCAAAAATGGCGGCGTGACCAGTTTTTCTTGGAATTTTTTGTGGTGATATAGCTCAAACTCAAACTCTTGATCCAGCAACACACCACTGCTTCTTGAGACAAAATATACCGATTCATGGCCTTTCTGTTGCAACATGGATTTGATTTTCTGTTGCAATTGGTCAAGCCGTTCTCTGTTCAATGGTAAATCATAGTCATACAATGCACCCACATCATCAACAAAGTCCACATAATCCATCACCACATAAATGCGCTGAACTGGGGTATCCGCGGCCACTGAATTTAGGAACTGATACTTGGGGGCACACGCCGAAGTCAGCAAGACGCTCATCAACAGCAACATTTTGTTATTCATATGAAAGGCTGCTCTGAACATCAATTTGACCTCAATGCTTGGTTTATGCTGTGCTTCAAGTCCTCATCTTGCATCGCCACATGCAAGTTAGCCAAAACAAAACCTTCTTGGCTGCCACAATCGAATCGCTGTCCATTGAGCTTAACTGCCTGTAAGCCTTCACCTTTCATGGCCGAAAACAAGGCATCTGTGAGTTGAATCTCTCCACTTTTGTCACTTTGGGTTTGCTTCAAGTAATCAAAAACCGCATGAGGCAACACATAACGACCAATCACACCAAAATCAGAAGGTGCATCAGCCACTGCAGGTTTTTCCACGATGTCACTGACTTGAGTCACATCCTTTTCCCAGGTTTTGGGCGCAATCACACCATAGGATGACAAGCGCTCTTGAGCGACCTGTTCCACACTGATGGTGGCCAGCTGGGAGTTTTCAGCAGCTTGTATTAAAGGTTTCAATGGGTTGTCATCGCTTTGGATAAAATCATCGGCCAAAATCACTGCAAACATTTCATCCTCATCAATCAAGGTTTCGGCCTGCAACACGGCATGGCCAAGTCCCAGCGGCTGTCCTTGCGGTACAAATACCCTTTTAACGTGCAAAGGCAAAGTGTCTAACTTTTCAGCCAAATGGGGTTTGTTTTTGGCAAATTTCTCACGCAAATCTGGCATCGGGTCAAAATGATCGCTGATGGCGTGTTTGCTGGCGCTGGTGATGAAAATCAGGGTTTCGATGCCTGCTTCTATTGCCTCTTCTACCGCGTATTGAATCAACGGTTTGTCGATAATTGGCAATAACTCTTTGGGAATGGACTTGGTGGCAGGCAAAAATCGCGTTCCCATGCCGCCCACTGGGAAAACCGCCTTGGTTATGTTTTTCATGTATGTTCCTTTACAATCGCCAATTCGGCGCTGGATTTAAATTCAGGCACCATGGCTTTCAAAGCTTGCTTCAGTGCATCTTGCTCAAAAGCCAAGGCATGTTTCTGAGCTTGGCCTATGGCTTGGGCCAAACCATCTGCTTGTTTGTTTTGGTATCTCGCCACATGAATTTTTTCAATAGCGGTGTGGGCCAACTGCTCCACATCATAATGTAATTCTTCGTTTAATTTTTCACCTTGACGCAACCCCGTGTATTGAATATCAACACGCCCAGTCTTACCCGCCAAAGCAATCATGCGCTCCGCCAATGACTTAATCTTTATGGGCTGCCCCATGTCCAGCACCAAAATACAATCAGACTGTCCCAAAACAATGCCCTGCAAAATCAACTGACAGGCCTCTGGAATAGTCATAAAATAACGTTCCATATCCTTGTGGGTGACCGTTACTGGGCCGCCTTCGGCTATTTGCTGTTCAAACAAAGGCACCACAGAACCTGCCGACCCCAACACATTACCAAAACGCACCACCACATAATCGGTAGCACAGCGTTGGTTTTTAAATTGGCAATATTTTTCGGCCAAGCGTTTGGTCGCTCCCATCACACTGTAAGGGTTGACCGCTTTATCCGTAGAAATCAAAACCATTTTATCAACGCCAAACTCATCACAACAATCAGCCACGTGCTGGGTGCCCACCACATTATTTAAAAAAGCTTCTGAGGCATGGGATTCCAATAAAGGAACATGTTTATAGGCAGCGGCATGGAAAACCACGTCGGGTTTAACCTGTTTGAACACATGGTATAAATGGGCTTTGTTGGTGACATTACCTAACAAAGATTTCACCACCGTGTCATTGCCACTTAATTCTTTGTCAATGGCATATAAATTGTATTCCGCATGGTCAACGATGGTCAGTTGACTGACCCCAAAACGGGCCAATTGGCGACACAACTCTGAACCAATGGAGCCACCGCCTCCGGTGACCAAAACCGATTTATTTTTGACAAAATTGGCCACTGGTTGCCAATCCAGTTCCACCTTATCTCTGCCCAATAAATCTTCAACTGTGATGGGTTGCAACTCACTGACATTAACCAACTGGGCATCAAAGTCATCTGGGTCTGGGGTGATTCTTATTTGACACTCACTGCCTGCAATTTGGTCCACCACATGACGAATCAATGTCGAACTGGGTTGGCTTTTTGCAATCACCACCAAATCCAAAGACATGTCTTTGACCAATTGATTGATTTGGTTTAAATCTTGACGGATTTTCACACCACGCAATTGTGCCCCTTTGAGTTTGGCCGTGTCATCAATGATGGCCATCACATGGCAGGAACCATTGCTGGCGGCATTGCGTATAAACAAATCAGCCAAATTACCCGCTCCAATCAACAGCACGCGCGGCTTATCAATGGCACTGATTTTAAAGTGGCGGTCTTTCCAGATGCGGTAGGTGATGCGTGGCCCGCCCCACAATAAGACCAAAAAGACAGGATAAAGTACCAATACACTTCGGGGGATGCCGTCTAAGCGGTTCCAAAAAAAGTAAAACCCAGCAATCAATACAGCACCCACCACAGCAGATTTCATCAGGTTCATTAAATCCGGAACACTGGCGAAACGCCACAAACCTCGGTACATATTAAAAACGTAACTGACAACCGCTTGTATGCCCAGCAAGCAAGCGATGTCAAAGGACCAAAGCTCAATGTCTCTTGATTCAGGTAAGAAGCTGTAACGCACCAAAAAACCCAAAATCCACGCCAGCCACACCATGAACAAATCATGGGCAACCACGGCCAACCTCAAATGAAACAATCGATTCAACATGGCGTCATTTTACCTTGATAGACGTAAAGTTTTGATAAAAAATAAAGCCATAAAAAAATACACAGCCAGCACCCCCCCCCATTGAGCTACCCAAGTCGAACCTCTCAGCAGAAAAACGCAGGCGGCACAGACAACAGTCACCAGCGCATATGTCACCGACACTTTGGCATGTGATGCACCACTTTTCACCCAACGCTGATAAAAATGGGTGTTGTGCGCCTGACTGAGCGGCTCTTTATTTATGATTCTATAAAATAAGGTGAATGTGGCATCAGCAACAAAACTGGCGTGCAATAAAGCCAACAGCGGCACAGTCAACCAAGACTGAGACAAAGCATACAAAGCAAGCCAAGCTTGAACAAAAGCCAATGGCAAGCTGCCTGCATCACCCAAGAACAACCGCCCCAGCAACAAATTAAAAAACAAGAACAAAGCAACTGCACCGAGTAAGGCCCAAAGCATGGTGAAAAGGTGGCTCATGTCTTGCGCAGTTATGGCCGAATAAAGCAGCAAATAAAAAACCAAAACAACGGCCAAATGCAGTCCTGCGATGCCATTGGCACCATCCATAAAATTATACAGATTCAACCACCAAACCACAGCAAACAACAGCAGCACACTGAGCCAAACAGGTGAAAACAATTGGAGAGACCACAGCAACAAGAAAGACACAGCAACCTGAGCCAGCAATTTGGGTTTAGCCGACCAATGCCAAACATCATCTGCCAAGCCAACCAACAACATCAACCACACACCATAAAGCGGCCACAAGGTAGGCGCTTGCCATGTAGCAAAAACCAAACCAGGCAAAACCACAAAGACACCACCTGATGTCAATACTTTGCCTTGGTGCAATGACCGCGCATTGGCCTCATCACCCAAAGCACGATGTGACCAGACAAACACATACAAAGCACAAGCCACCGCAGTGCTTGACCAAAGAAAAACCAACAAGGTCAAATTATTCAGATTCCAGTCCATAGATGGGTTTGACCACGCCCCAATTTTTACAAGATGGACATTGCCAATGTTTTTGTTTGGCGCCGAAGCCACATTTGCGGCAGCGCAGTTTAGATTTGCCCTTGAGCAGCTGGTTGACCAGAGATTTCAACACTTCAAAATACCCCAGATTGGAATCTTTTAGATTGGCTTTGTCTTTGTTTAAATTCAACTCCAACAAGGCATTCAAACCACGAACAGACGCCCTTTTTTGCAATTGTTCTTCTACAAAGTCTGCCGCAAAAGCAGCCCCTTTTTGTTGTTCATACCAATTGGCCAAAGTCAGTATAGGCGACACGCCATGGTAGCTTTTTATCAATTCCAGCAACCAAGCTTCTAAATCCTCTCCTTGACCCGATTGCACATAACAGGTCGCCATGTCGTCAATAAACAATGGCAAGTAATCCTTGTCAGCCTCCACCGCCAAGTGATACAGCGACAACGCTTTATCTAATTTATTTTGACTCACTTTGATTTCAGCCTGGGTGATCAAAGCGCGTGCGCAACGTGGGTCAATGTGCAAGGCAGAGGCCAAATTGTTTTCCGCACCCACCGCATCTTCTTGTGCCCAAGCCAAATCAGCCAATTCACAGTAATAATGGGAAATCGGCACATGCATTTGTCGCTTTGACACATTTTGGAATCGTTTGGCAGAGCGTATCGCTTCTTGCCAATCCTGTTCCTGCTGGTAAATGTCAGTCAAGGCATACAAAGCCTCTGGGGTGTGCGCTTCGATTTCTACCAATTCTGAAAACAGCACTTCAGCCCGATCCAATAAACCGGCACTCATGTAGTCTTTGCCGATTGCCAGCAAAGCCCGTGTGCGGTATTTTTCTGGGAGGTTGGGCTGAGAAATCAAGGCTTGATGTAATTTAATGGCCCGATCAACCTCTCCTTTTCTGCGGTATAAATTGCCCAATGCCAACTGAGGTTCAAAGGTTTCTTGAGACGTTTCTGCCAATTGAATAAACACATCTATGGCTTTATCTGATTCGTCATTGAGCAGGTAATTCAAACCTTTAAAATAGCGGTGATTCAATTGTTCAAATTTCTGTTGGTTATTGCGTGTGCGCAACAATGTGGCCAGATACACACCCAACAACACCCCAACCAACAAGGCCAGAAAGACCCAAATCAAAGAAAAATTCATGGCAATAAAGATTGAGATTTGGTTTTATTTGTGACTTCCTTAGCCTGCTCATCTTGTAACAGGTGAAACTGCCTTTTCCAATGAACAGCCGACCTTTTGGCAGGCCAAACCCACCAGAAACCAGCAACCATTAAACCACACAACAAACCACATACGGCAAAAAGCAGAAGCAGAAAACCCATGGGCAAATTCAATTGATGCCAATACAGATTCAGCGTCACCGTTTCGGCATTCAAACTGCTCAATGCCACCGCACAAATCAACAGCAGCAATGAAACTGCAATGCCCATCATTCTTTTCATTTTTCAATCAAAATTTTGAATTAAAAAGCATTATAGCTTAAGGCAGCGCTTTGCATAAGTCGTGAAAGAATAAAATTTGGATTGTCCGAATGAAAAACCAAGCCACCCGGTTATTCAGAGTCCAGACGATGGATCTGTTGCTTTGTAGGTAATGCACAATAAACGACATTGGGATGCCGTAGGACTTAAGCTAAGTGAACGGAAAAACCTGCTCAGTTTGAAAAATATGCTTGGGCTGCGATTGGCATAGCCCCAAAGGGTTAATCAAACAGCAGAAGCAATTTTTTGTTGAGCCAATTCAGCCAAGGTGCTGGTATTGAGCTCGGCCACTTCGGCGTTTTGTATCGGCTCATGGAAAGTCAAAGTGATGGTGCCTGGCAAGATGCGCAAACTTTTTGTGGGCATCACCTGATCGGCATCGGCAATCGACAAAGGTAAAATGGGTAAAT
>JAUIHY010000077.1 GCA_030432115.1 Gammaproteobacteria bacterium
GCATCATCTTTTACTCCTGTTTTTAATTAGCCATACCCGTAAAACTGTCCACTAGCTTCACCTTGATGTCAGGAAATGAGGTCACCACCTGAACTTTGAAATCGGGAAATGAATCCACTTTTTGCCACAAGCCACAACGGTCTGGGAAGCTGTCCACCATTTTGACTTTGATGTCAGGGAAGGATTCAACGTATTGAATTTTAATGTCTGGAAAAGAATCGACAAATTGCACTTTGCCTTTCAGCTCTATGCCATTGAATTCACAACTTCCAGCATTGGCCAACGAGCTGAGACAAAGTAATGTTATTAAGATTTTTTTCATCTCAAGATTTTATACGCTAACGAAGAAAATTTTCATTAATAAAAAAAGGGCCTCATTATTCTGAAGCCCTTTCCCTATTAATTTTTATTTCAAATGCGTCCACAAATGTGTGAATGCCAAGGCCAAGCGTTCGGCCAATTGCTCATTGGTGCTGGAACCACCGTGGCCACCTTCGGTGTTTTCATAATACCAAATCGGATAACCATAGGATTTCATCTTGGCCGCCATTTTTCTGGCGTGACCTGGATGAACGCGGTCATCACGGGTTGAGGTGTAGAAAAATGTGGCCGGATAATCTGTGTCTTTTTTCAGATTTTGGTAAGGACTGTATTTTTTGATGAATGCCCATTGTTCTGGAATGTCAGGGTTACCGTATTCGCCCATCCACGAGGCACCCGCGAGTAATTTATTGTAGCGCTTCATGTCCAATAAGGGCACGCCACAAACCACGGCACCGTACAAGTCAGGACGGCGGGTCATGGTGGCACCGACCAACAAGCCACCGTTTGAACGACCTTCTATGCCTAAATGTTCAGGTGATGTGATTTTGCGTTTGATCAAATCCTCAGCCACAGCTTCAAAATCTTCATAGGACTTGGTGCGGTTTTCAAGTAAAGCCGCTTTGTGCCATTTGGGGCCATAAGCGCCGCCGCCTCTGATGTTAGCCGATACATAAACACCGCCACGATCCAACCACATTTTTCCATAAGCACCTTCCAACGCTTCATAAGAGCCTGAGTATGAAGGTGTCAGTGAATTGCGAAAACCACCGTATGAGAAGATATGCGTTGGGTTTTTACCATTGAACTCTGTTTCTTTGTTCATGATGGCGAAATAAGGAACAAAAGTGCCGTCAGCAGAACGAGCAAAAAACTGTTCTACTTTATAAGGTGTGCCATCGAAACTGGCATTCTGTGACATCACCGCCTTGGTTTTTAAGCTTTTGCCATCAACATGGTACAAAGTCGGTGGTGTGGTGAATGATTCATATTGCGCGAAGAAACTGCCGCTTTCACCGTCTACCGCGTTTAAGCTGATGGCGCCATTGGCTGGGAAATCTACCGTTTGGCCGTGCCATGATTGATCGTCTTTTTTACTGTAAACCATCACCTTACCAACCACATCTTCTAACATGGTGACGATTACTGTGTCATTGGTGGTACTGATGGATTCGATGTTTTGATTCGCTTTGGGTTCTAAAAACACATCCCAGTCACCTGTTTCGATCAATGATTTCTCACCAGTCAAGATTTCTGGCTTGAACATCAACACGGTGCCTTCTGATAAAAACTGGCCATCAAACTGCCAATCTTCTTTCAGTGAAACTATCATTTTGTCTTTGAATGTGCCATTGATCACGGCCGATTCTGGCAACTGCAAAGCCACCGGCTTGCCGTCTACCAACTTATGGTAGCGCGATGTCCAGAAAGAGGTGCCTTCAATGATAAAGTCCTTGGCTTCGTCACCTTCACCTGAACGGTAAGCCATCACCCAAACGGCCTTGGGGTCGACTTCCATCAAAGTTTTGGCTTGGGCCAAATCATCACCACGTTGCCACAATTTCACAATACGCGGGTAACCTGAATCGGTCATAGAGCCTTCGCCAAAATCTGTTCCAACAAACAAATGGTCTTTGTCACGCCATGACACGCGCATTTTGGAATTCGGTAAAGAAAAGCCGCCTTTAATAAAGGCTTTTTTCTTCATGTCGAATTCTTTCATCTCTACCGAATCACCACCACCAGGTGAAATATAGGTCAAACAGCGGCGGTATTTGGGTGACAAACAATCCATGCCTTTGAACACCCACTGACCCTCATGGTCTTTATTGTATTGGTCCATGTCCAATACCACTTGCCATTTGGGTTTGTTATTTTTGTAGTCTTTGAGTTTGGCTCGACGGTAAATGCCGCGTGGGTTTTTGTCGTCTTTCCAGTAGTTATAAACCCAGTCACCGCGCTGTGAAATTGATGGAATGCGTGATTTACCATTCAAAGCACTCATGGCCTCGTCATACAACTCTTGGTAAATGGGCATGGCTTTGTATTGATCTGCCGTGTCTTTGTTTTGGTCCAAAACCCAATCCATGGATTTCTTACCGTCCACATCTTCAAGCCACATAAAAGGGTCTTCAGCCGAATCTTTGGCCTGAGCCACCGAGGCCAGCAGCCCTGCTGCCAATATCCAATTCAATTGCTTCATCATTGTTCCTGACTATAAAAACGAAAAATCATACCAGTTTCTCAGCTATATTTCAGGCTCTTTACTGCCATAAGTAAAAAACATGACTTCTGACCCTGACCAGAAAATTCGATATAATCAACAATCAATGTCACTTTAAACTTTTCAATCCATGCTTGTAGAAGTCGCACCGCTTTGGCCCATATTTTTATCTGCCCAATCACAGAAACAACCTTTGGTTCTGGCCACCTTGGTTGATGTAAAGGGTTCCAGTTATAAAAAGCCGGGTGCCATGTTGTTGATTGAAAAAAATGGCCAAACCCATGGCTTACTCAGTGGCGGTTGTTTAGAAGCTGATATTGCCGAACACGCGACTTCGGTATTCGATACAGGCGTAAGCAAATCATTACACTATGACCTCAGTGATGACAGCATCTTTGGCCTCGGCGCAGGCTGTGATGGACAAATCACTGTGTTGTTACAGTTGTTGCATGATGACTACCTGCCCTTTGCGGCATTGAACCCATTGCCCAATCAAGCCCAAAATACAAAACTGTGGCTTAATCACCAAGACAATTCTTGGCCACTGGGCACCTATGCCGTTCAACAAGAAGAACAACAACTGTTCAGCAACCTTGTCAGTTGGCATGAGTGCAGCCAACACACAACAGCATTAACTTACACCAAGCCACCCAAAGTGGCGGTCTGCGGTGCAGGCATTGATACATCGCCTTTGTGTCGCATACTGGCAGAACTGCATTGGCATGGCCTCACATTTGATCACAGAGCAGGCATGCTCAATCCTAAAAAGTTTCCCACCCAATGGCAATGCTTTGAACAGCAGCAATTATCAGAACAAGTGGTGCAACAAGACATCAACGCCGTGATCATCATGAGCCACAATATCAACCGCGATGCCGAATACCTGCGCCAAGCATTTGAAACTGCTGTGCCATTCATCGGCTTACTTGGACCTCCTCAACGCCGCGACAAAGTGTTAGCAAAAGCAGGACTAACTTTGCAGCAAACCGCCGCGCAACTGCATGCGCCTGTGGGTTTGGACCTCGGTGGTCGATTACCTGAAAACATCGCCCTGTCTGTTGCTGCTCAATTGCAACAACATTTTTTTAAAAGATGAATATCCTGGGTTTGGTATTGGCGGCAGGGGAATCAAGCCGTTTGGGGCAAAAAAAGCAGTTGGTCAGATACCAAGGCGAGTATTTATTGGCCCGCACCATCAAGCAGTTGGAGACTTTGCTACCCACGGTTCACGTGGTCTTAGGCGCATCACATGCCAACATCCAACAGCAAATTCACATCGAACACCCCATCATCAATCCAGACTGGCCACTGGGCATGGGTCATTCCTTGGCCACAGGCATACAACATTTACCACCTTGTGATGCCGTGCTGATCGCCCTGTGTGACCAATACTTGATCCCTGATAGCCATTACCAAGCCCTCGTCCAGGCAGCACACAAGCACAGCAATCGCATCATCGCCACTGAACACCAAAGTGTCGGCGTTCCTGCTGTTTTTCCACAACAGCAGTTCAATGCGTTGATTGAATTAACAGGCCAGCAAGGCGCCAAATCCATCATAAAACAACACAATAACCTGACCATCGCATGCCCAGAAGCGGCCTTTGATGTAGACACACCAGAAGACCTCAGTAAACACCTCCTCTAAAGCCCTGTTTACTTATACAATTTAGACATATAGACGTCTATACCTTGCAAGCTCGCGTCGGCTGTGCGATATTATGGCCGTTTAGACGTCTATATGAACATGAAATCAACAAATAAACAATTCACCGTTGCCATCAACAGCTTTGAAAGCCATCACGGCGGTCAAAGCGGACAATTGTTTGTGCGCTGCTCCTTGTATGGTCAAATGGACACCCCAGTTGTGGTCGTATTGGGCGGTATTTCAGCCAACCATTTGGTCACTGATGACCATGCAACAGGAGAAAAAGGCTGGTGGTCTGATGTGGTGAGTTCCAAAGAATACCTGAATGGAGAACATGTGTCTGTGCTGTCATTTGAATACATCACACTGAATAACAAACACCTCAAACTCAGCACCCACGACCAGGCCCATGTCTTGAGCCAAATTCAAAAAAAACTTAAGTTAAACCCCTTCTTGGCTGTGATTGGCTGTTCTTATGGTGGCATGGTGGCACAAGCATTTGCCTCAACTTACCCACATTTGACCCAACGTTTAATCTGCCTGGTTGCCGCACACAGAAACAGCATCAGAAGCCAGACCCTGCGTTCTCTACAACGACAAATTGTGGCGCTTTCAGGCCACAACAACCAAGGATTGGCACTGGCCCGTGGCCTGGCCATGACCACCTACCGAGGTCTTGATGAATTTGATCAACGTTTCAGCCAACTGGAAGAAGCCGATGCTTACCTCAAACACCATGGCCAACGCTTTGTTAGCCAATTTTCACCTGAACGTTTTGTTCAACTATCAGCTTCCATTGATGACCATCAAATAAACCCAGATGACATCATCAGCCCCACTTTATTGATTGCCATAGACAGTGACCAACTGGTCCCTGTTTCATTGGTTCAAGAAATGGCGAACGGCATCAATGCCCCATGCCAATTACACATTTTGCCCTCTCGGTATGGGCATGATGGATTTTTGAAAGAATTAACTGCCATCAAGCCTTTGTTGGCCAACTTTTTATCGGAGCAACAACATGACTCAACCAATTTCCAGCACAGTAGACACCACCCAGCAAGCTTCAACCAGGCCAGCACAAGCCGCGCAAACTTTGGCTGTTAGGGCTGGCATTGATACTGACCAACAACATGGGGCAGTGACACCCGCGCTGTATTTATCCAGCAATTACAGCTTTGCTGATTTCAACCAACCGAGAAAATACGACTATTCCCGATCAGGTAATCCAACCCGTGACTTGCTGGCAGAGGCTTTGGCTGATTTAGAACAGGCCGCAGGCGGTGTGGTCACGGCCACGGGCATGGCTGCGGTGACCTTGGTGACACAACTGGTACCCAAAGGTGGCTTGGTGATTGCGCCCCATGATTGCTATGGCGGTACATTTCGTTTATTGAACACCCTACATGAAAAAGGCATCATTGAGGTGGCCTTTATTGACCAATCAGATGCGAATAAAGTGAGGGCAGCACTGACACGCGGCGCTGATCTGTTGTGGATTGAAACACCCAGTAACCCATTGTTACGCGTGGTGGACGTTCAAGCCTTGTGTGATTTGGCAGGACCATCTGTATTGAAAGTGGTGGACAACACCTTTTTATCACCCGCATTGCAACAGCCATTGACCTTGGGCGCCGATTTGGTGATACATTCCACCACCAAATACATCAATGGCCATTCTGATGTGGTTGGGGGTGCGGTTTTGGCCAAAACAGCTGAATTGGCCGAACGCGTTGCCTGGTGGGCCAATTGCATTGGTATCACCGCCGCACCGTTTGACTGTTTGTTGACCTTGCGTGGATTACGTACGCTGCATGTGCGATTGCAACAACATGTGGCCAACACCCTAGCTGTGATCACCGCCTTACAAGCGCATCCGGCGGTGGGGAAAATTTATTACCCTGGTTTGGCAGACCACCCTGGGCACGAACTGGCAAAAAAACAACAAAAAGGCTTTGGCGCTATGTTGTCATTTGAATTGGAAGGCAATGAATCGCAGGTTCGATTGTTCTTGTCTCAATTAAAATTATTTACCTTGGCAGAATCATTAGGCGGCGTTGAATCGCTGGTATGTCACCCTGCCACCATGACCCATGCTGCCATGACCGTCCAAGCCCAAGTCAAAGCGGGCATCTCCGGACAATTGATTCGCCTTTCGGTGGGCATAGAACACAGCGAAGACTTATTGGCCGATTTAAACCAAGCTTTGAATCGATGTTTACTTTCACCCCTACATTCCCAGCAGCAATACCATGGTTGATTCACTTAAACAACACCCAAGGCCTCACATTCAAAGGCATCAGGTACATAAATTTGGCGGCAGCAGCTTGAAAAATGCATCCAGCGTACAATTGGTGGCCAATCGGATTCAACAATTTGCCCAACCCGGAGATTTCATCGTGGTGTCGGCCAATGGCAAAATGACCGATATGTTGTTCAACTTGATCAATGGAGAGGCCAAAGCAGAAGCCCGCATCAGCCAGTACATCATGCCATTGGTGTCCGAGCTATTAGGCAGTGACCATGACTTATTGCAAAGTATTTCAAAAGACTTGAATGACATTCAATCATTGCACAACATCGACAATGTCAATTGCTTATTGGCCTATGGCGAATTATGGTCTGCCCAAATACTGGCCGCATGTTTGCAGCAACAATCGTTACAAGCCGATTGGCTGGATGCCCGACACCTGTTTAGAATCAATGATCAAGACCACAGTTTTGACCACCACAGGTTAAACAGCAGCTTGGCGCGTTTGAAAGCCAAAAGCCCCCATGCTTTTCACATCATCACTGGTTACATCGCCACCAACCAAGCAGGCAAAACCATCACCTTGGGCCGCAATGGCAGCGATTACACCGCCACCCTTTTGGCAGAAGCCTTGCATGCCACAGAAGTGCACTTGTGGACTGATGTGGATGGCATATATACAGCCGACCCCAATGTCCTACCTGAAGCTGTAAAAATCAGCACCTTGTCACTCTGCGAAGCGCAAGCATTATCGGAATTGGGCTCCAATGTACTGCACCAACAAACCATCAGTCCATTACTCAACAACCCTTGTAACATCATCATCAGGCAAACTGACAAGCAGCACACTGGTACAACCATTTCACGCCATGGGCACACAGAACAACAGGTTAAAACCATCGCCAGCAAACATGGCTTGGTGCTGTTCAACATCAATCACCTGAGCGAATGGGAAGCCAAACGGTTTCAAACGGCGTTACTGGCACAACACATTTACAGCTACACCAACCGATTCGATAAAACCCAGCATGCCCTGCATTTTTGCGTAGCAGACAGCGATGCTTTTGTCGTCAACCAATTGGCCAAAGCACATAATTTACACATCGTTCAACAAGCCAAACAGCAGTCATTGATCAGTTTGGTGGGCCAAAACATCAGGCAGTCACACGACATCCTGAACACCATATTGAAACGCAGTGCACAGTTTGAAATCACCACCTTTTATTACCCAGCCAATGAACACACCCTGTGTGTGCTGTTGCCCGAATCCAATGCCAATTTGTTGCTGCGCGATTTACACCACAGCTTTTTTGGCTTACCCCCATCCATACCCATCATCGTTTTGGGTCATGGCAACATCGGTCAAACTTTTGTCCAATTACTCAAGGACAAACAACAAGAAATTGAAACCACATTGGGCCAGTCTCTGTCTTTGTGGGCGGTGGCCAGCAGCCAAAAGCAACAAACCGACCGCTCTGGCTTGCTCAATAAAACCATCGAATTAAGCGAAGGCCTTCCTGTTTTTGATGTTTTGGCAGACCTCAAAGGCAAAGCAGCCGTGGTCATTGACCTCACAGCCAGTGAAGTACTGGCACAACAATACCCCGAGTGGGCCCAATCAGCTTGGCACATCATCAGCGCCAACAAAGTGGCTGCAGCAGACAAAGAATTGGCTAAAGAAACACAAGATTGGATTCACAAAAACAAACGGCTGTGGTTAAAAAACACCACAGTGGGTGCGGCCCTCCCCATCCAAAGTAGCATTCAAAAGTTGAAGGCCTCTGGTGATGTCATCAAACGCATCAGTGGTGTATTTTCAGGCTCCTTGTCCTGGTTACTCAATAACTACCAAGGCCAAGACTTCACCCTTTGGGTGAAACAAGCCAAAGACCAGGGATACAGTGAACCAGATCCTCGGGATGATTTGTCTGGGCAAGATGTCTATCGAAAGGCACTGATATTGGCGCAAGAAGCTGGTTTTAACCCCAAACACATTCAGTTTGAACCCTTGTTACCCGAATCTTTTTTATCTGGCAGCTTGATCGATTTTTGGGGACTAGCCGATGACATTGACCATTATGTTCACGCCTTGTGGTTACAAGCCCAAGCAGAAGATAAAAAACTGTGCTATTTGGCTGACATCTCAGCCGATACCATAAACATCAGCTTGCAGGCGCTGCCTTTATCTCATCCAGCTGCCCAAATCCAAGCCAGCGACAATGTGTTTGTGGTAGAAAGTCAAAACTACAGCAACAACCCACTGGTCATACAAGGACCTGGTGCGGGTAGAGAGGTCACTGCAGCAGGCGTGTTAAATGATTTAATTGATGTACTAAAAGCATCTTGACAAGCCAAAAAAAGGCCGCGATGGCGGCCTTTTAAGCATTGAAATGATCGAAATTCTAAAACGGTATTTCGTCGTCAAAATCGTCAAAATCGGGAACCGGTGCATTGTTTTTGGCCGGTCCGCCTTGCGAGCCACTGGGTTGTGGCGCTGAAGGCATGTTGCCACCGCCATAGCCGCCTGATGCTTGTTGGCCACCAAATTGACCACCGCCACCGCCGGCATTACCACCCAACATTTGCATTTCATTGGCCAATATTTCTGTGGTGTATCGGTCAGCGCCGCTTTGGTCTTTCCATTTATTGGTGCGCAACTTTCCTTCAACATAAACTTGGCGACCTTTTTTCAAGTATTCGCCCGCAATCTCTGCCAATCGACCAAAAAACACCACTCGGTGCCATTCAGTTTTCTCTTGGCGATTGCCTTCTTTGTCCTTCCAGTTTTCTGTGGTTGCGATTGAAATGGTGGTCACTGCAGCACCACCTGGGGTGTATCGCACTTCAGGATCGTTGCCCAAATTGCCCACTAAGATGACTTTGTTGATACCTCTTGCCATGTTGATTCCTTTTTAATGATATTTAAATTCAGCACTCGATTATACGTTTCTGATGGCATGCGTTTCAAGCCATGCCACAGTTAAAATGAAAATCCATGATTCAATCCGGTATTTTACCTTTTTGCTTTTGACATGACCGCTGTCATATTCAACTCATTGTTGTCAATAATCACCCATATTGTCAGAAATTTTTGACACAAGTACCAACCTTTTTCCCACAGACAAGAAATGCTTTTATTCCTATCATGAGGGCTCAATAACCAAAGGGAGTGCATTATGTGCCGAAACAACAAAGGATTTACGCTTTTTGAAACAATGATTGCTTTGGCTGTCATTGTTATCTTGACAGGCTATGGCATGCCTGCCTATCAAAATTTAAAATTGAACAAAACAATGACGGCTTCCATCAATCAGTTGGTGGCAGGATTTAATTTTGCTCGCAATCAAAGCATCATCAGAACAGAACAAATCGTTGTCTGCCCTACAGCAGACTTATCTGCTTGTGCCGAAGATGCCGGTTGGCATCAAGGTTGGATGGTCTTTATTGACAAGAACATAAATCGTATTTTTGATGGCCAAGATGAAATTTTGACCTCTGAAATCAGCATGAACGAACAACTGACTGCACAGTCGTCTCAATACAGGAAATTGGTACGCTATGACAAAATGGGTGCCTCACCAGGTACCAATATAACCATCAACTTTTGTGACAGCCGTGGCAGTGAATACGCCAAATCCATCGTCATCAATAACATCGGCCGCCCCAGAGTCAGCCCCAATGGCAGCTGTGGGTAAATGCCATCAAACTCAGAATGACATATCGACTGTCATTCTGAGCGCAACCGAAGCATCTCGATCAGTTGGTGGTGAAACTTTCGCCACAGCCACATTCACCAGTGGCATTGGGGTTTTCATAAACGAAGATTTGGTTGATGCCTTGCTTTTGGTAATCGATGGTGGTGCCTTGGATTTTATCCATGGCTTCCTTAGGCACGATCAAAGTGATGCCTTTGTCCTCTAACAGCACATCACCTTCATTGATTTCTTGTGCGATACTGACATCATAACCCCAACCAGAACAGCCCATTTTTTTGATGGTCACGCGGAATCCTTTGGCCTGTTCATCCAGACTGATAAAGTGTGCAATGCGGGTTGCTGCCGCTTCTGTTAATTGTA
>JAUIHY010000078.1 GCA_030432115.1 Gammaproteobacteria bacterium
GATGGCAGTGAAACGAAAAGATTTATTGTTACTGGATGTGTTTGTCTTTTTATTGCATGCCAGCATGACCGCTATTTTTGTCGTTCTGCCATTGGTTTTTGTTCACCGTTTGTCATTCGATACCAGTGACCATTGGCAGTTTTATTTGCCTGTGCTGTTGTTGTCATTGTTGATTATGGTGCCCATGATTATTTGGCAAGAAAAAAAGAAACAACATGTTTTGTTTATGTTGCTGGCCATGGGGAGTATGAGTTTTTCAGTGCTGTTACTGGGCTTGAGCTTGGATGCCATACTTGGCTTGGCTGTGGTGATGACCATCTATTTCGGCTTGTTTAATTTTTTAGAAGCAGCCATGCCTGCCTTTTTATCCAAGCGCGCCGATGAAGCTTATCGCGGTGCAGCCATGGGGGTTTATTCATCGGCCCAATTTTTGGGTGCTTTTGTTGGTGGCTTGATGGCAGGTTTGTTGATGCAATGGCAACTAGCCTATGTGTTTTATGCTGTTTTTGGCTTGCTTTTGTTGTTCACCTTGTTGGGTGTGTTGGTTTTCAAGAAAGCTTAATCGCTTGATTCCGGTTTGAGACTCGGCGGCTCAATCAACACCTTGCTGATGATGTTGTCATCGGTGGTTTCCAATATGGTCATGCGATAGCCCTCAATTTCAACAGCCAGGTCTTTGTTGGGCAAGTCTTGTAGGTAGTCTGTGATCAGGCCATTGATGGTGGTGGCACCTTCGATGGGTAAGGCCCATTGTAATCGCCGATTCAATGATCGAATGGCGATGCGCCCTTTGACCAAATATTGCTTGTCACCTTGTTTGATGATTTTCAATCCTCGGTCCCCGGGTTCTGATGTGAATTTACCCACGATTTCTTCTAATATGTCATCCAAAGTGACCAAGCCAACCATGTCGCCATATTCATCAACTACCAAGCCCATGCGCCGTTCTTTGCGTTGAAATTCTTTTAATTGGGCTGACAAGCTGGCCGATTCTGGGACAAAATAAGGTTTACGTAAAATCTTCCTTAAACGGGTTTTGTCTAAGGTTTTGTTATTGAGCAGGGACAAGATGGTTCGGATGTGCAAAATACCGATCACTTCATCAATGTTGTCTTGATAAACGGGCAGCCTTGTCAGGTAAGTGTCAATCAATTGTTTCTCAATAACAGGCCATTCGTCATTGATGTTGATGCCTTGAATTTCATTGCGTGGGACCATCACATCTTCCAGTGTGATATGGTCTAAATTCATCACATTGATCATCATGTTTTGATGTTCATTGGGGTTGATGCTGTTGTTTTCTACTACCAAAGTGCGCAGTTCTTCATGTGACAAGGCTTCTTTGGCAATGGATTGAGGTACTCCCAATAGGCGCAATATGCCATTGGTGAATAAATTGGTAATCCACACCAAAGGATAAAGTAACTTAAGCAAAGGCGTCAGCACAAAAGCGGCAAAATACGCGATTTTTTCTGGGTGTAAGGCGGCATAGGTTTTGGGTGTAACCTCAGAAAAAATCAATATAGCAAAAGTCAAAAATGCGGTGCCGTATGCCACCCCTTTATCACCAGCAATTTTGATTGCAACGATGGTGGTCAATGCGGTGGCAGCAATGTTGATGAAATTATTGCCAATCAAAATCAAGCCAATCAAGCGATCAGGTTGCTCTAATAACTTTTGGGCCAAATAGGCCCCTTTTTTTATTTTGGCATCGTTTTTAAGCTTCAGGCGATTCAAAGCCATCAAAGCCGTTTCGGAACTTGAGAAAAAAGCAGACAGCAACAGCAACACGCCGATGGCAATCAAAAGGTAATTGGTGGGTAAGGCGTCTAACATTTTGTTATGTTTGAGTTAAATAAAATAATCCAGCACAATTTGGCTGCCCAAATAACCCAATGCCAATAGCACCATAGCCAACAGGTTTAGTTTGATGGCTTTTTGGCCCCGCCAACCTTGAGTCAGTCTGCCAAAAATCAGCAAAGCAAAGAGCAACCAGGCAATGATGGAAAATGTGACTTTATGACCCATGCCTGCACCAAAGAAACCTTCAATAAACAACATGCCAGAAAGCAAAGCAGCAGTGAGTGTCAACCAGCCAGTCAGCACCAATTTGAATAATTTTTCTTCATTACTGAGTAAATTGTTCATTGACGCGCTGGGGCCAGAAAACACATGGCTTTTCATGCGTTTGATTTGCCAAGCCAAAGCCATAGCCAACAAGCTGGATACTGACAGTATGGCATAGGCGGTGATGGCCAATAAAATGTGTAAATCCAATTGCCAAGAATAGGGCTTGATGGTGCTGCTTGCCGGCCACATCAGCAACCAAATGATGCCAGAAATGGCCACGAGGTGGACCAAAAAGCGCACAGACATCATGCGAATAGCAGCGAGTAAGACAATGATGTTGGCAAGCCAGCTGACCAGTAAAACAGCATTTTGGGCATTGAAAGACCAACCAGCATCAGTCAACAATAATTGACCGCAAAGCCAGGTCTGCAAAGCACTGGCAATAACAAATAAAAGGGTGCTGACACGCTGGTTTTTTAAAGTTAGTACAGCCAATAAATGTGCCGATAAAGTGGCAAAGAGCAGGTAAGTCATGTTGGTTGACAATATATTTGTGGGGTGACCGTTAACATTCAATAATGAAAACATTATAATAGCAAGTCTTTTAATAACCAACAGGATTATCGTCACAATGTTTGAGAACTTAACAGACCGACTGTCCAAGAGCATACAAAAAATCAGAGGTCAGGCCAACCTCTCAGAAGACAACATCAAAGAAGTACTGCGCGAAGTCCGTGTGGCTTTGTTGGAAGCGGATGTGGCATTGCCTGTGGTCAAGTCGTTCATCGACGATGTGAAAGACCGCGCCCTGGGTAAAGAGGTACTGACCAGCTTGAAACCGGCACAGGTGATGGTCAAGGTGGTGCAAGAAGAATTGATCAAAGTACTGGGTGAAGAAACCCAAGGCATCAATTTCAATGCCCAACCGCCGGTGGTGATTTTGATGGCAGGTTTACAAGGTGCGGGTAAAACCACCACCACAGGTAAACTGGCCAAACACTTAAAAGAACGCCACAACAAAAAAGTCATGGTGGTTTCTGCTGACGTCTATCGCCCAGCCGCGATTGAACAGCTACAAACAGTGGCCGAACAAGTGGGTGTGCATTGGCATCCTTCGTCAGTGATTGATGACCCCATCAGTATTGGCATGACGGCATTGAAAGCGGCGAAAAAAGGTTACTTTGATGTTTTGATTGTTGATACGGCAGGTCGATTGGCTGTTGATGATGCCATGATGAAGGAAATTAAATCCTTACAAAACAGCATCAATCCCACAGAAACCCTGTTTGTTGTTGATGCCATGACAGGTCAAGATGCAGCCAATACAGCCAAAGCATTTTCTGATGCCTTGGAATTAACCGGTGTGGTACTGACCAAGATTGATGGTGATGCCCGCGGTGGTGCGGCCTTGTCGGTGAAAACCATAACTGGCAAACCAATTAAATTCCAAGGTGTTGGCGAAAAAATGGAGGCTTTGGAGCCTTTCCATCCGGATCGTGTGGCTTCCAGTATCCTGGGCATGGGTGACGTGCTTTCTTTGGTCGAAGAAGTGGAACGCAAAATCGACAAAAAAGAAGCCGAAAAATTGGCCAAAAAAGTCGCTACAGGAAATAAATTTACCTTAGAAGATTACCAGTCTCAGTTGATGCAAATGCAAAACATGGGCGGGATGGCTTCTTTGATGGAGAAAATGCCTGGGATGTCAGAGGTACCCGATGCGGTCAAAGACCAAGCCAATGACAAAGTCATGGGCCAAAAGCTGGCGGTGATTAATTCCATGACCATCAAAGAAAAGCGTTATCCACAATTGATCAAAGGCTCAAGAAAACGCCGCATCGCCATGGGTTCTGGTACCACCATACAAGATGTATCCAAGGTATTAAAGGAATTCACCCAAATGCAAAAAATGATGCGCAAGATGAAAGGCAAAGGCATGATGAAAATGATGCAAAAACTGGGTGGAAAATTGCCCGGTGGCATGCCATTTTGAGGTCTGAAAGTTTAAGTAAACCAGCAAAGCAGTGGTTTCCACTGCTTTTTTTGCTTGTCATGTCAGGCTCGGTGGCCGCAAAAAAAAACAAAATCAGAAGCTGTACCTTGCCTTCAGGTGAAGTTGTGTTGATGGACAAGGCTTGTCCTAACAGAAGCACCACCCAAGCGTACCAAAAGCCGACCAAGAAAAAAGTACCATCAGCAGGACAAAGGCGCTGGCACCAGAAAGCTACCCAAGCAAATGCCAAGCAAAGCAAAGCAATCAGGCCCCGAACCAGTCCAAAGGCTGCACCAAGCGTTCAGCACCAAACTGCACTTTCTTTGCCATTGAATCGTTTATTGGCCAGCATTAAAGCGCCTACGGGATGGTTTGTCCAAAGCTTTAAAATACCACGAGGAGATGTCATCACTGCTGGGCCCAAGCGTTTGATTAGACCGAATGCTTTAAAAACAGGTGTCACCTTAGCGCGATTCACCAACACCTTTGAACATTTTAAAAAAGACGCTTTTTCAGTCGCCATTGATCAATTTCATGAAATCCGTTTTGATGATAAAAATGAATTGATAGAAAGTGAGTTCATTGCCCATGATCGCTTTAAGGTTTTTAATGTTCATTATAAAAAGAGTCGCTTGCGTCAAAAAACGGTCAGGTATTTGGTCCAGTATTATGTAGATGAAAAAAACAATGACCTGTATGTAATGGAATTCAAAGCCCCAAGTCAACATTGGCAACGTTTGACTCAAGTGCGTCAACGGTTGTTCCAATCCATTAATATTTGATTGATTTAATCATTTATTCGGATATATTACCTTGACAATAATGACAAAATAAAACAATGCACAAAGCAGTTTCAACTTACTTATTTGAATGCCTGAACAAGATAACATCCATTCCTAACATCTCAGAGGATAAGCGATTGGTGTTCATGTGGAATATCAAGTGACTGCCTAGATTTCAAGTATGTTATGATGATTTTAGAGTTGATTTTGGTGTTTTTGGTGTTATTTGGCAGCAGTTTTGTGTTGTTCTATCTCATTTACAAGCAAGATGATCCCGCTGTTACAGGCATGGTTACCAAAGTTAATGGCCATGATAAGTCCGCCAAAAAGCAAAAAGTCAAAGAGATAAAATCATTAACCCCTACAGGTATTTTGACGAGTAAATGGGTTGAGTTTGGTGGTGGGTTTTATGGTTTGGTGGCAGTTTTGACTTACCTTATCATCGAGGTGCAAGAAGTGATAGAGTTGTTATCAAGTGAGGGCGGTATTCTGGAAGCCATCAGCCAATTGGGGATTGGCACATTGATCAATTTTTTCATTGAGTCACTGTTGAATTTTATCACTGCCATCACCTGGCCGGTGTACTGGATGGGCGAGGGCAGTGCGCCATTTTGGCAGTGGTTTGTGGCAGCATATGCTGGTTATTTCGTGGGACAAATTGTAGCCAAATGGTCATTCAATAATAACAGCAGACAGCAAGGCCTGTAATCAGTCGTCTTTCTTAGGGATTTTCCAAACGGTTTTAACTCGCGTATTGGCCCTGGTTTTACTTGATTTTTGGCTTTTGCTGTCACCACTGAGTTTTAATTTCCCAGTTTTTGGACTGTCAGTTTCGGTTTGATCTTGCTCTTTATTTTTATCCGTTGCTGCTTGGTTTTTTTTCATGGCATTCGGAATGCCACGGTATTTTAGCTGCAAGCCTTTCATGAATTTCCTCAGCATTTGATTTTTACAAACTCGAAAATGCTTGTGGTCTTTTTTGCGGAACAAGGCACTCAATTCATGCTTGCTGATTTTAAAGCCTGCCAATTGCATGGTTTCCAAAACGTCTTCACTTTTCAATGCAAAAGCAATTTTGAGTTTCATTAAAATCAAATTGTTGTCCATTCTTTGTTTAAATCGAACATTGGGGCCATCTTTTTTGCCACGTTTTTCAATGATCAATGCATCCAAAAAATCCAGTAAATCATCATCTGACAAAGGTGAAAACTCTGCATCGTCTTCCCTTTTTAGCCACAGATTAACCTGCTGGTCCGTGACACTTCGGTCCACATGCTTAAATATTTTTACGATTTGGTTGTCTTTCAATTCCAAAATGTAGCGGCTGCGACGCAAAACATCATTGTTGTTCATGCTTAATTACCTGAGCTGGCATTTGATAAAGGGGCAATTTTACCTGATTTGTATGAGTGAAGTTGGTGCTATCAAGCTTTTATTTGATTTGTTGTCCTGTTTTATGCGGTTTATTCGTAAACCCCATAGATTCATCAAATTAAGCACTCAAATTTTGATGATTTATACCTGTGTCACTGTAAAAGGAGCGAACTCATGAGTCTTTTAAAACCCTTATCAATTGCGAGACTATTCATATATATATTGATTCTGAAACCTTTTGCCACGGAGGCGCAAGTGTGCCGTGTGACAACATCTGGACAACCACTTAACAGTGGTGCCACATGGGATGAACCCAAATCATTAAATTGGGCGCTGTTGGATACGCAAAACTGTCCTGAAATTTGGGTGAAGTCTGGGGTTTATACCCAGCCTCACGGTGCTTCCAGAAGCGCCAGTTTTGAACTGCAACGTGGGGTCAAAATGTATGGCGGATTTCAAGGAACAGAAAGCAGTTTAGATCAACGAGATCCTGTGAACAATAAGGCCGTATTGTCAGGTGATATTGGGGTCCATGGTTTGAATACGGACAACAGCTTTCATGTGGTAAACATAAGTACGGGATCGAGCATAAATTTAGGTTCTACTACCACCCTAGATGGATTTGTTATCAGGGATGGTTATTCCATAGGTTCAAATGGTGGTGGATTGGTTTGCGATGCCAATGGAGCCAACACCTATTGCGACCCTCATTTGAAAAATATTGAATTTATCAACAACACTGCATCCAAAGGCGGGGCTTTATATATCAATTCTCACCAAGGAGGAGACAGTAGGCCATTGATTGAATTGGCTCAATTTACAAACAATCAATCATTGGATGGCGGCCATGGGAAAGGTGGCGCTATTTTTGTTGACGCAGATGACGGTTTGGTCAATTTAAGGTTATTTGATACCGAGTTCATTGATAACTTTTCAGATGGTGATGGTGGTGCTTTGGCCATGCACGTAAAAGATGATTCTGTCAGTAATTTGGTGATTGCTCAATCCACATTTGTTGGAAACACTGCCAAAAATGGTGGTGCTTTTTTTAGCCAAGTATTTGGCGGTTCGGTTTTTCCGCAAGTAAAAACTGATATTTATAATGCTACCTTTCACAACAACAGCAGCCAATTTCAAGGGGGTGCCATTGTCTTCGGTTTCGGTGGTTTGTATTTAGATAATTTAACCATCACAGGCAATGTATCCGGTGGTTCAGGAGGCGGGATGTATTTGGCTGCAAACAGCAATACATACATAAGAAACACTATTTTGTGGGACAACCAAGCCACAACGGGTGATCAAATAGCAGCTGTTCATGCCAATATATATGCTAATAATGATGTGATACAAAGCGGTTGTTCAGGGTTTGATGTGGATGCCAATACGGTCCCCAGTTGCCAACATATTTTTACCAGCAACCCATTATTAGGGCCATTAACTAATAACAATGGGTTCACTCAAACACGGGTGCCTGGAATGGGCGGCTCTGCGGTTGACAATGGAGACAACAATACCTGCATCGGAACGGACCAAAGAGGCATTTCCAGGCCACAAAATGGCCAGTGTGATGTGGGATCAGTAGAACTCCAAACCGCTTGCAGGGTCACAAGTAATGGTACCAATAACGGCAATGGGAGTGACTGGCAAAACCAAGCCATGACCTTACAAAAGGCCCTTTCTGTTGCTTATTGCCCTTTGGTCAAAATCAAAACCGGAACCTATTACCCAACAACCAGTACAGACAGGTCGATTTCATTCAATATTCCAGCAGGGGTAACCGTACAAGGTGGCTATGATGGAACAGCAGCTAATGAAAACCATGCGGATCATGAAGCATTTCCAGTGATTTTATCAGGCGACATTGGAGTTCCTGGAGACAAGACAGATAACAGCTATCATGTGGTTAAAATGAACGGCCACTTGGGCACAAAAATACTGCCATCCACCGTTCTATCTGGTATTGAAATACATGAAGGGTTCGGAGCCACTGGTTTTTTTGATTTCCCAAATAACAGTGGAGCAGGTTTATATTGTGTGGGCACTGGATTAGGCAGTGAATGCAGTCCCAGTTTGTATGACGTAAAATTTGTCAGCAACCAAGCTTTGGGTGGCGTCGGTGGTGGAATGTTAAATGACGCGGACAATGAAGGTGTCAGCAATCCACAGTTGATAAACGTCACCTTTCATGCAAACATGGCATATAACGGTGGTGCCATGTATAACAATGGCAATAATCGTGGTGTCAGTAATCCCTTGATTATCAATGGCATATTTAACAGCAATGCGGCCAGCAACAGTGGTGGTGCAATATATAATCATGCGATTGAGGGACGCAGCAGTGGTCAATATATTTTTGGTCACTTTTTAAGCAACAGTGCATCGTATGGCGGAGCGGTTTATAACAGTGGGCAGGGATTGGGAAGCAGTAATCCAAGTTTTACTCGAATGATATTTGCGAACAACAGCGCCACATATGATGGTGGGGCGATGTACAGTGCCGGGTGGAACAGTGGTCAAAGTATGCCATTGATTGAAGATGTGACATTTCAATTCAACAGTGCGCAAAGGGGTGGTGCAATGTTCTTAAATGATTTGGCGGGAAATCATACGGCACAAATTAACCGGGTGACTTTTGATCAAAATACAGCCACAGACGGGGGTGCCATTTACAATGACGGTGAAAATGGATTCAGCCACCCACAATTAACCAATGTGTCATTCCACTACAATCAAGCCACAGCTAATGGGGGTGCCATATATAACAATGGTGACAATGGCGCCAGCAGCCCTTCATTAAATCATGTGACTTTCAAAGATAACCAAGCTGCTTATGGTGCAGCCATGTACAGCAGTGCAGAATTCAATGGCAGCTCACATGCCAGCCTGCGTCATGTCATCATGTGGAACAACACCGCCAGTCAATCAGGTCCAACCATTTATCATAATTTGGCAGAAAGCAGCACTTATGACAGTGTTATTCAATATGGCTGTCCTACGTTTGGCTTTGGAAACGCCAATTGTGACAACATCATTGAGGCAGATCCATTGCTTGGACCCTTGGTTGATAACGGTGGTTTCACCAACACGTTTTTGCCTGCTGAAAACAGTCCAGCTATAGATGCGGGAGATGGCATTTTTTGTGCAGGTGAAGACCAGCGTAATCAAGCCAGGCCAGTCGGTGCATCATGTGATATTGGGTCAATTGAAATGGGGGTTTCGGCGCCTTTGGATGTGATTTTTAAAGATGGATTTGATTGATTCTGTGTGCCATTCAAGACCGCAAAAGCGGCCTTGAATGGCAAACCAATGACTATTATTCTTCTATGATGTTGTCAATTTTAAATTCGATGGTCTGGGTGATTTGATATGATGTGGGAACACCATTTACTGTTTTGCCAAAAAAGGACCACTTCTTCACTGCATTGATGGCTGCGTCATCGAACAGTTTGGCAGGTTGTGCATCCAATACTTGAACATCAGCTACCCTGCCATAAGCATCAACTGTGATAAGTACTTCCACCCAACCTGTTTTGTTTTTGAACAAAGCTGCCGGTGGATAGATGGGTGGGATGCCTGCTTTAACACCACCGGTTTGGTCAGTTTGTAAACCACCCATTTGAAAACCAGTACTGGCAAGCTGATTGAATTCAAACGCTTTGATGTCATAACCGAAACTCAGGTTTTCCTGTGATGGTTTGAAAGCGTTTTTGCTCACTTGTGTTGTTGACCTGGGAAGGCTGGGCGTGGGTGATGATTTGGGCTTTTTTAAAGGCTTTTTTTTGTTTCTTTTTTTCAGTGACAGCGTGTCATCTGTCTGAATGTAAGAAATCGTGAAGTCCAACTGTTCTGTGCTTGAAACATTGGGGTGATGATTCAATAGGCTGAGCATGCCGGTATACAAAACGACAGTGATATAGGCGGCAAGAGTGGCCAAACATGTGTATTTAAAAATTTGTTGCATATGCATGTGATGTTTAAAAGGGTGACCACTTGCTTGGTAACCCTTGTTATTTTACTATTCTTGTTTAGAAAAAATGTCTTTAAAACCGTTGTCAAACAGGCCTTGCAGGGCAGTGACTTGATCACCGTCTTTGATGACCCTCATGCGAAAGCTGTTATCAACTGCAAGTTCAAATAAGTCGTTTTCTAAAGCATTTAACAGCAATTTTGGGCCTCCAGTTCTTTGGTAAAACAATTCATCACCCTCAAGTAATAGTGTTCTTGGA
>JAUIHY010000079.1 GCA_030432115.1 Gammaproteobacteria bacterium
ACTTCTTGAATCAAATGGTTGGGCCGGTTTGTTTCTGTGTACATGCCAGGGCGGCGTTTAACGGGATCCAGTCCAGAAAGGACTTCAATATCAGAAGATTGATAAGTTTTGGTCATAAATAGTCCACGAGTCAAGCCATCATACTGAATGCTTGGCTCGATTATGTTCAGAGAATCAAAAGATTAGATTTTCTCACAACTTACACAAGAATTTGAAGCACTTATTTCAGCATTCAAATTTCAGTATGAAAATCATCAACCGTAGCATCTTGACCATCGCCAGGCAAGCCAATGGGATAAATGCTGTCAAAAGCAAAATATTGAGCACACATATTGATAGAAAAAATCACCAACAAAGCACCGGCCAGTAAGATAACAGCCAAGCCACCCAACAAAGCAGCAAACAAAGCACCGATAAAAGTGATCACCATCACCAGTGCCACCAGTATCAATGACAACATCAATAAAGCACGCCATGCCGACACAAAGCCTGCATAACTGCCTTTCAAAGCTCCGACAATGGATTGATTATGAAAATACACCAATTGCGGAGAGAAAAAAGCAACCACCAAAAGGGGAATGGAAGCCACTGTGGAAATGATTTGAGCTATCACCGCATTTTTCATCAATTCTGGTGCTGCCATTTCTTCATCGATCACCAAGCCCAGAGCGTCAAAAATGAATTGAGTCAAAGCTTCTGTTAAAAAACCCATCAACAACAACACCAAACCCAAGCCCAACAAGGGATTCAAATGGGTCTTCCATGGAGTGAAATAGTCGGCCAAGCCAAGAACCGCACCACCCTGTTCATGCTGCTTCGCGACATGACAGGCGTGGTATAAACCGGCTGTGGCCACTGGGGTGAATAGTGTCACCGCCAACAACAGAAAAATGTTATTCAATTGAAACACAGCCAAACCAATCAATCCATACAAGCCCCAAATAACCAACCAAGTTCGTGCCATTTTGGGCAATAAATCCATGCCTTGGTAAAACCATTGCTGACCTGATGGCCAAGTGTAAGTTTGAGTGGGTTTTTTCATGTTTTATTCCGTGGTGGCTGTGGCCTGCCCATTGATGGCAGCGGCCATGGCATGCCAGCATAGTGTGGCAGATTTGATTCTTGAAGGGAATTTTTTCACTGTGACCAAATGATTGAGCGCGGCCAAGTCATCTATGTGTTTGACATCAGAGCCTTTGGCCATCAGTTGACAAAACAATTCAAATTTTTCTAAAGCGTCTTTGACTGTTCTGTTTTTGATGAATTCAGTCATCATCGAGGCTGAAGCCATCGAAATGGCACAGCTTTCTCCATCATATGCTATGGACGAGATCACATCTTCTTCGATGGTCAGATACACATTAACCAAATCACCACAAATCGCGTTCAACCCTTCGGCATGGTGTGTCCAAGACTCAGGTTTACCGAAATTTCTGGGATTGCGGTTATGCTCCAAGATGGTTTGTTTATATAGCTTATTCAAGTCCGTCATGTTCTGAGCCTATTTGAATCACTCGAACATGGCAATGGCTTTTTTCAAAGCACCAACCAACACATCCACTTCTGCTTCAGTGTTATAAAAAGCGAAAGAAGCACGGCAAGAACCTGCCAAACCAAAATATTGAAAAATCGGCATGGTGCAGTGGTGTCCTGTACGTATGGCCACGCCATGGTGGTCGATAATGGTTCCTATGTCATGGGCGTGGATGCCATCAATGACAAAAGAAAAGACGGGAGATTTGTGCTTGGCATTGCCAACCAAACGCAAACCAGGAACCGTTAATAAGGCCTGTTCCGCATACGATTTAAGCTCAGCATCACGCTGTTCAATGTTTTCTAAGCCTATGGACATCATGAATTCAGCCGCAGCGCCCAGTCCAATGCCACCGGCAATGTTCGGCGTTCCGGCTTCAAATTTGGCAGGTACGGCATTGTAAACAGTGGATTCAAATGTCACTTTGCTGATCATTTCACCACCGCCATGATAAGGCGGCATGGCTTCTAAATGCTCAGCTTTGCCATACAACACACCAGATCCTGTTGGACCATACATCTTGTGCCCTGATACAGTATAAAAATCACAATCCAAATCCTGCACATCGACCTTCAAATGCGGCGTGGCTTGCGCGCCATCCAACATCACAGGCACGCCTTTGGCATGGGCTTTGGCTACCATTTCTTTGACTGGGTTGATGGTACCTAAAGCGTTAGAAACATGGACAACAGACATGAACTTGGTTTTGTCAGTCAGCAAATCATCCAATTGTTCAAGACACAATTCTCCTGCATCATTCATGGGTATGACTTTCAAAACCGCCCCAGTTTGCTCACAGAGTAATTGCCAAGGCACAATATTTGAGTGGTGCTCCAAGTGTGAAATCAAAATTTCGTCACCTTTTTGAACACGAGACCGAACAAAAGTTTGCGCCACCAAATTGACCGCTTCGGTACAACCTCGAACAAAGATCAAGTCTTTTTCTGAAGGCGCATTGAGCAGTTTTGCCAGTGATTTTCTGGCGTTTTCATACAAATCTGTCGCTGATTCACTCAAGCTGTGAACACCGCGGTGGATGTTGGCATTGTGATTCACATAATAATCATTGATGGCATCAATCACCACCTGTGGTCTTTGTGCCGTGGCGGCATTGTCCAAATAGACCAATGGCTTGCCATGCACTTCTTGGTGTAAACCTGGAAATTGGTCTCTGTAGTTTTTATTATTTAACATACCTCGGCCTCGGCAACGAATGATTCAATCATGATGTCTTTGGCCTGTTTGGCATCAATACCTCTTGATTGTAAATAAAACAACGATGATTCATCCAAAGCACCAATGGTAGAGCCATGGGCTGCCACCACTTCGTCGGTGCTCACTTCCAGTTCAGGTTTAGAAAAAACCTTGGCATCATCGCTGAGTAAAATGTTTTTCAAATCTTGAGAAATTTCAGAATGATCTGCGCCATGGGCCACCACTGCTTTGGCATTGTTGAATATTTGAGATTGGCCATCTGCAATGGAACGGTGAATCACTTCTGATGTGTTGTGTTTTTTATCATGAAAAACATTAACTATATCGGCTATATGACTGTTACCATTGGCTTTATTAACTGATCCAGCTGCAAATTTTGCATGTTCAGCCAGAAATTCAACTTGCTGATTGTGGTGTTGTAATGTTCCACCAAAACGATGGTTCATGGTTTTCATGTCTGCATTTTGGTTTAAATTCACCTGATTAAAACTGACCAAAGTGGCCTCAGATTCGAATTGGGCCCAAACGGTTTTCTTCACTTGGGCATCACGGCCCAGAGACCACACTGCTGTTTGATTGACAAGGCCACCTGCATGGATTTCATTGATGGTCACTTGACTGTTGTCGCCTATTTCAAAATGGTTGTGAACGAACTGCCACGCATTTTCAGCAAGGTCATAAACCACTGCAATGACAAAATCAGCATGTTGTTCGTTGTTTTTGACTTTCAGCGCCACGCCTGCATGAAACAATGCCTGGTTCAATTGCAACATGGCCTGTTCTTTTTCATGCGTTTTGGCTACCATCGGCAACCATTCTTGTTCAGCCAACTGATGGATGTCAGTGACCTGCAACCAATCAGGCATTTCACCCACAGCCTCAAACCCTTGAGATTTAATCAGGATACACAAATCGGCATCCAATTCAGCCAAATCCAATTCAGCCGAACTGACAACATCTGTATTTTGCAACTTGCCACTGTCACTGTAGCGCCAAGTCTCCATTTTGCGGTTAGGAATAGCAAAACCATCCAATCGACCCAAAGATTCCGCTTGTTTTTGTTGTAACCACTGTGGCCAACCTGATGTCAGCGCTTTGGCGTTGTTGATGGCTTCTTGCCAATTATTGATTAAGCCAGCCATACCCTTGCTCTTCTAATTCTAATGCCAAGTTTTTATCACCCGAACGGACAATTTTACCGTCAGCCAACACATGAACAAAATCCGGTTCAATGTAATCCAACAGACGCTGATAGTGGGTAATGATTACGAATGAACGGTCTGGTGAACGCAATTGATTCACACCGTCAGCAACAATTTTCAAAGCATCGATATCCAGGCCTGAATCGGTTTCATCCAAGATGGCCAATTTGGGCTCCAACACACCCATTTGAAACACTTCATTGCGCTTTTTCTCACCTCCAGAAAAACCCACATTCACCGGACGCTTGAGTAAGTCATCACGCATGTTCATGTCTTTGATTTTTTGTTTCACCATGCGTAAAAATGAAGCAGAATCCATTTCTTCTTCACCGCGGTATTTGCGTTGGGCATTCAATGCCGTTCGCAAAAAATACATGTTATTGACGCCTGGGATTTCAACGGGGTATTGGAATGCCAAGAACACACCTTCAGCCGCACGCTCTTCAGGTTCCAAGGCCAATAAATCTTTACCTTGCATATCAACCGAACCCGCTGTCACTTCCACATGTGGCATACCGGCCAGCACATTACCCAAGGTGCTTTTGCCAGCCCCATTGGGGCCCATGATGGCATGTACTTCACCGGGCTTCACTTCAAGGTTTAATCCTTTTAATATGTCTTTATCACCAGCTTTGGCGAAAATGTCTTTGATGTTTAACATTAACCTATGGCTCCTTCTAATGAGATGTCCAACAATGCTTTGGCTTCCACGGCAAATTCCATGGGCAGCTCTTTGAATACTTGTTTACAAAAACCATCCACAATCAGTGAAATGGCATCTTCTTCACCAATACCGCGTTGCAGGCAGTAATTCAGTTGGTCTTCAGAAATTTTTGAGGTGGTGGCCTCATGTTCGATTTTGGCCGTTGAATTGGCCGATTCCGTATATGGGAATGTGTGGGCACCGCAATCTTTACCAATCAATAAAGAATCACATTGGGTGAAGTTACGCGCATGATCCGCTTTTTTGGCCACACGAACAAGACCACGGTAGGCGTTAGAACTTTTGCCAACAGATATACCTTTGGAAATGATGGTTGATTTGGTGTTTTTGCCCAAATGAATCATCTTGGTACCGGTATCGGCCTGCTGGTAATTGTTGGTCAAAGCCACCGAATAAAACTCGCCACTGGAATGGTCACCACGCAAGATGCAGCTGGGGTACTTCCATGTGATGGCAGAACCTGTTTCTACTTGCGTCCATGAAATCTTGCTGTTATCACCTTGGCACAGACCTCGTTTGGTGACAAAATTATAAATACCACCTTTGCCATTCTCATCACCCGGATACCAGTTCTGCACTGTTGAATATTTGATTTTGGCGTCTTTCATGGCCACCAACTCAACTACAGCCGCATGCAGTTGATTTTCATCACGCATCGGCGCGGTACAGCCTTCTAAGTAACTGACATAGCTGCCCTCTTCAGCGACAATCAAAGTGCGCTCAAATTGTCCCGTGTTAATCGCATTGATACGGAAATAAGTCGACAACTCCATTGGGCAACGAACGCCTTTGGGAATATATACAAATGAACCGTCCGAAAAAACGGCGGCATTCAAAGCGGCAAAATAATTATCACGCGACGGGACCACTGAACCCAAATGCTGTTTTACCAATTCTGGATGGTCCTTAACCGCCTCTGAGAACGATGAAAAAATCACCCCGACTTTTTCTAATTCTGCTTTGAAAGTGGTGCCCACTGACACAGAATCAAATACGGCATCAACAGCCACACCAGCCAAACGTTCTCTTTCATGCAAAGGCACGCCCAACTTGTCATACGTTTCTAATAGCTTAGGATCCACTTCATCTAAAGACTTGGGGGCATTTTTATTGGATTTAGGTGCTGAAAAATACGAAATGGCTTGAAAATCAATGGCGGGCACGTTCAATTTGGCCCAATCAGGATTGGGCATAGCCTGCCATTGCTTGAATGCATTCAAACGGTATTCAAGCAACCATTCTGGCTCATCCTTTTTGGCTGAAATCTGACGTATCACATCTTCATTCAAACCAGGTGGCAAAGTTTCAGATTCAATGTCAGTCACAAAGCCATCTTTATAAGCTTGGTTGGCACGTTCTTTGACTGCCCTATTTTCAACATCAGCAGTACTTGCTGTTTGGTTGTCAATTTCACTCATGTTTTATTTCCAGTGCTATGGTTTTCTTTTCAGCAGTGGGCATCAGCTCACTGACCGTCATATTTTCCAAAGCTTGGGTAATTACTTGGCTGACTTTCTTCAATCCCAGGCTCATGTCACAGTCAGCACTTAAATGACAAGCCGAATCATCGGTCACGCAATCGGTCAATGCCATGGCCCCTTCCATGGCTGCAATCACTTCATGCAATGAAATGTCACGCTTCCTTTTAACCAAAACATAACCACCATTGGCACCTCTTTTTGAGTCCAATAAGGCGGCATTTTTAAGTTGCTTTAGGATTTTACTTACTGTTGGTGTTTCCAAACCAATTTTCTTGGCCAAGGAATCGGCCGATGCTGGCGAATCTGACTTTTTCAAAGCCAAAATCACCATAAATGCATATTCAGTTAAGCGCGACATCTTCAACATGGCGGCATCTTAACATAAAAAGGACTTAATCAGTACGGATTAAGTCCCATATATGATTTGTATCAATCTTCTGAGTTTTTAAAACCTTCAATGCGATGGTATGCATACAATGAATACAGCACAGGGACCAAAGTGGCCACCAACATGGCACCCACATAAAACCAGGAAGGCCATGAAAATATGGCAGCTAAAATCACCACCAATCCAACCAAAACAAAGCACCAAGAACCCAAGCGGTGGGTGGCAAACCACACCTTATCACTGGCCAAAGTCCATGGCGTCCTGATACCCAAAAAGAAATTTTTGGGCACTTTTGATAAATAATTTCCCAAAAGTACAAATAAAGCGCCCACCGCAAACATAATCCAATGACCGATATCAATGCCTTGATTCAAGGCCGTTTCAAAACTCAAAATCATCACCGCAAACATAAACAAAGTAACGATGAACACTATCAAATCATATACGTTTTTGGCTTGCTCCAACTCAAATCCCTTGGGTGAAATCTTGGGCAGCACACTTAACAAGGCCACCAGAGCTGACATGATCATTGGCATCATATACACCCCCCATGGTTTGGCTGTCCAACCATCTACCTCGCCTTGGGCATTCCAATGGGTTGGCACTTGCTCTGGCAGCAACGGTTCATACCAGAAAGCCATCAACCAAGAAACCAAAGCCACCACCACACTTGCCATTAATGCTTTACTCTTCATAGAACCTCATTTAAATAATTGATTAACCACCAACAACAACTCTTCAACCACACTTGTATTTAAAGTATAAATCCGTTTTTGTTTGTCTTTTCTGACACGCACCAACGCAGCAGACTTTAAAACGCTTAAGTGATGCGACAATGTGGCCCCCGAAAAATCAAAATGCTTCGCCAGTTCCGAAACTGACAACTCACCTTGTTTTAATAACCTTAAAATAACGCGCCGATGCGGATCAGATATCGCTGTAAATATAGATTGCTGTTCTTTCACATTATTTAGACTACCATCTAATTAAAGTATTTTCAAGTTGCATGACAGGAATTGTCACCCTTCCTTAAGCAAGCAGCCAATACCACCATCAATTGTCATTTTTTGTGACCAAATCGGCATTTTTTACCACTTTCACCTTCCGCTTAAAACACTCAGCACGAATCAACACATTCTTTTGTGATATAAATCGCGTTTTTAAAACTTTATTAACCTGTGTGGGGAATTCAATGAAGAAATTTTATGCTTTAGTGCTTGCGTTGTTCATCAGTTCGACATCAATGGCTCAAGAAGAAAGGGCTTTTGAAACTCGAGCCAGCTTTAATATGAATGGTGACATTCATATGATTGGCAACATATTGATAAGCTGCGATGGCAGTGACAGCGATTGTGTTGATGACCGCAATGGAGCTGGCGACAACAATCAAAGCATGCTATATGTCAATGCAGATCCAACTGCAGGATTCAGCAATTCATCAGCCGCAACATTGACTTTACCCAATAACAGCAATTTGCTCTATGCAGCCTTGTATTGGGGTGCTCGTGCAGACGACTCTGACAGCAACAGAAACACCATCCAAATCAGAGTACCTGGCAGCGCAACCTACACAACAGTCACTGCTACTCAATTAGATACATACTCAGACGGTGGATCAGATACATCAAGACCTTATCAAGCCATGGCAGACATCACATCATTGGTTTCCAATGCTGGCAATGGACAATACTGGGTGGGTGATTTAGCCGCATTGGAAGGCTCTGATGGCTTAGGCTATTTTGGAGGTTGGTCCATTGCCTTGATTTATCAGGACAACAACAAACCATACCGACGATTGATGTTATTCGATGGCGCGGTTCGAGTCACAGGAAACAACAACACGGTCAATGTAACCATCCCCAATATCATCACGCCACAAAGTGGCGCTTTTGATACACACTTAGGCACTTTGGTTTGGGAAGGTGATGAATCTATTTCAGGTGATTCACTTGTGTTTGAAGGCTTGACTGTTTCCAATGGCATTAACAGCAGCAATAACTTTTGGAACTCTTCTATTTCAGAGTTTAATTCTCATGTTACAACTAAAGTCCCAAACTACCAAAACCAATTAGGCATGGACATCGACATGGTTGATGTTTCTGGACAATTACCTAATGGATTAACTGATGCAGACATAGACTTTGTTACCAGTGGTGACTGGTATTATGCCAATGTGTTGATGTTTTCAACAGAGCTTCATGTTCCTGACTTTGGCAACAGCATCTCAAAAATTGCCAATGACATCAATGGTGGTGATGTATTAGCCGGAGATGTCATTGAATACACCATCAGTTTTGATAATGACGGAGAAGACACAGCCATCAATACCGTATTAATGGACCCCTTGCCTTCCAATACCACTTATGTTCCTAATTCTTTGAGCATTGTTTCTGCCGACGCAGGCCCTACTGGTGCCATGACTGATGCTTCAGGTGATGATGCGGCAGAATATGACAGCATTAACAATGAAGTTATTTTTAGGCTCGGATCAGGTGCTGACCAAAGCAATGGTGGTAGCATTGCATTCGGTGAAGGCGTTTCTGTTCGCTTTCAAGTCACGGTTGACCCTTATGTGGCTGAAGGTGATATTTTGAATGTGGCGGAAGTGATGTCAAATTCAATGACATTACCCAGTGATGATTTTCAGGTTTTTGCTCAAAACACCATCACATTGGTTGATAACACCGCACCTAACCCACCAGTGATATCAACACCCGCTCAAAATGCTTACGTGAATGACAACACACCTACAGTGACAGGTACTTCTGAACCCAATGCCACTATTTCTATTGTTGCTTCAAGTGGTGAAACTTGTACCACGCAAGCAGACAGCAATGGTAACTGGTCATGTACATTCACACAAACCATGGTTGATGGCGGCAAACAACTCACAGTCACTGCAACTGATGCATCTGGCAATATTTCAAATGGCAGTTTTCGTGATTTCATCTTGGACACCACAACACCCAGCGCCCCATCAATCGACACCCCTACCAATGGCGCACCCGTTTCTGGAACAGGTGAACCTGGCGCCACAGTCACCGTCACCACACCTTCTGGTGCTACTTGTACAGCATTGGTGCAACCTAACGGCACATGGTCTTGTGACTTGGTTGGCGGTCCACTGGTAGATGGAGAAAACATCACTGCCTACCAAACTGACCCCGCTGGCAACGATTCTCCCGATACCACAGTGAATAATGGGATTGACATCACACCACCGGCTGCGCCTGTTTGTAGCGTATCACCAAACCCTGCGAATAACGGTACGGTATTGACTGCCACTTGTACCAATGTTGAATCTGGTGCCAATATCTCAATTCCAGGCTATGTTTGTGGCAACGAAAGTGGCAATGAAGTCGTTTGTACAGCAACAGCCGGTCAAGGTGGCGTTGACGGTGACGAAGTGGCAACCGTCACAGACCCTGCTGGTAATTCAAATACAACCCCAGCTGCATTTGTATTAGACAACACACCACCTGCTGCACCTGTTTGTACTGTATCTCCAAACCCAGCCAATAACGGCACGACATTGACAGCCACTTGTACCAATGTAGAATCTGGTGCCAGCATCTCAATCCCAGGCTATGTTTGTGGTAACGAAAGTGGCAATGAAGTCGTTTGTACAGCAACAGCCGGTCAAGGTGGCGTTGATGGTGACGAAGTGGCAACCATCACAGATCCTGCTGGCAACACAAACACCACTCCAGCAACATTTGTATTGGACAACACGCCACCTGCTGCACCTGTTTGTACTGTATCTCCAAACCCAGCCAATAACGGCACGACATTGACAGCCACTTGTACCAATGTAGAATCTGGTGCCAGCATCTCAATCCCAGGCTATGTTTGTGGTAACG
>JAUIHY010000080.1 GCA_030432115.1 Gammaproteobacteria bacterium
GCCTTCACTGCCTGCAGGCAGGTATCGAGTTTGAGACAATGACACGGTGTTGTTTCCATCTTCACAATTCAAGGAAATTGCCAACATGGGAATCCCTGTTTGCTCTAAAAAACTGTTGAAAGCAGATTGGATTTTTTCAAAGGGTACATTCTGGGATTTTTCCGCAATGGCCACGATAAAATCATCCACATTGGCATTTTTCCAAGCATGCTTTTTCATGTAATGCTGTAAGCCCGCTTGAAAATCAGCAGGGCTGATGAAGTGGTTCATCATGTCCAAGACCGCAGCACCCTTGGAATAGGTGATGCCGTCGAAAGCCGATGCGATGTCATGGTTGCTGGCAATCGGCTGTCTGATTTGCCTGGCCGATTCCAAACTGTCATTGCGCATGGCACTCAATCCACGCTTTAGAATTGATTCCTCATAGCCGATATTGGGATATAATTTTTGCATGGTGGTGTAAGTAATCCATGTGGCAAAAGCTTCATTCAACCAAATGTCATCCCACCAATAAGGTGTCACGTAATTCCCAAACCATTGATGCCCCAATTCATGGGCATGAACGGTTGAATAAGATTTAACTTGAGCCACAGAAGGTGAGTCACCCAAAAGCAACAACTGCTCACGGTATGTGATGGCACCCGCATTTTCCATGGCACCGGCATTAAAATCTGGTACAGCAATCAAATCTAATTTATCGTAAGGATAGGGAATGTCGAAATAAGTTTCGATGCTTTCTAAAATTTCTTGGGTGTGCTGCAAAGCGTAATCAAAATCTTTGCCTTTACCCTTGGTGGCGATACCACGCAAAGGTATGCTGCGGTTTCTGACATCATTGGCTGGCAAATCAGGCCATTCAACCACATCAAACTCACCGACAGCAAAAGCCAAAAGATAAGTGGGCAAAGGTTCAGTTGTGGCGTAAACCGATTTGGCATAGCCCTTTTGGTTTTGACTTAAATTTTTCTTGATCAAACGTGTGTTGGCTATGGCATGCATGTGTGCAGGGGCTGTGACGCTGACATCAAAAGTCACTTTATAAGCGGGCTCATCAAAGCCAGGGAATGCCAAACGTGCTGACACCGCTTCAAATTGTGTAAATGCATAGTTTAATCCGCCATCCACAACACGATATAAACCTTCTAACGCTTCATTGAATGGTGCTTGATATTTGATGCGCAACACGGCTTTACCAGGCTGGATGACTTCATCAAATACGATTCGTGCCACACCACTTTTATCTACTTGCGAGTAACTTCCCGAGTGTTTTTCACCAGATTTCAGGGTCAAAGTCACATCTGAAACTTTCAATAAAAGACCATGCAGGTAAAAATGATTTCTGGCTTTGTTTATACTCACATCAATGGCCACCTCTCCGGCAAACTGGGCTTCATCAGGATTGATGGTTAAATCCAATTGGTAATGTTCAGGCTGCCAATTCTGAGGCAATTGCCCCAATGGCGGTTCATCATAGACAGGTACATTTTCAGCCTGTGTTTTGGTCATCTCATTTTGCTGGTTGACTTGATTTGATTCATCAGAACAAGCCGACAAATGAAGCATTGCAAGCAATAACAGTACAGTTTTGTAGGATTTGACATTCACAATGGGTACATTCTCTTTGTTGATTCAGTGCGCAATTTAACACAATACACACAAAAAAAACACCACTGCCCTTCACAGAAAAACGACCAGAACAATATCAACAAACCACTGAAAAAAAACTGCTTTTGGTTTAATATGTTCCCTTTTTTGCGACAACACCACAAACATGAAGAAAACTGTCTTATTTTGTTTCATTTTATTGATTTCTGGCGGCCTTTGTGCGGAAACCAGCAAGCACAAACTACCCAAACAAATCGACCCACATTCTTTTGCCAATTTTGATGAGGTCGTGGTCACTCACATGTCACTGAACTTGCAGGCAAACTTTAAAAAAAGCCGTTTGGAAGGCAGCAACACCCTCCGATACCAGGTGTTGAAGCCCACTGCCAAACACTTGATTTTAGACACCAGAGATTTGGTCATCAAACGCATCACCTACCCGGGCAGCAAAAAAGAATTGAAAGCCAAGTGGCATTTAATCCAAGCTGACAATGGCTTGGGGGCTGCATTGAAAATCACCCTACCAGAGAATCACCCCGACTTGACCATTCACTATCACAGCCAACCACAAGCGTCAGGATTGCAATGGCTGACTGCCTCACAAACTGCCGGAAACAAACACCCATTCTTGTTCTCACAATCTCAAGCCATTCATGCCCGAAGCTGGATTCCATCACAAGACAGCCCTTCTGTGCGCACCACATACACTGCCACCATCACCGCTCCTAAGGCGCTGTGGGTGGTGATGAGCGCCCAAAACCAAGCAGAAAAGTCAGCCGATGGTGTTTACCATTTCAATATGCCTCAGGCCATTCCAGCTTATTTGATCGCCATAGCAGTGGGTGATTTGGCGTACAAAAACATCAGCAAACATGTTTCCATTTATGCTGAAGATGCTTATTTAGAGAAAGCCGCCTATGAGTTTGCTGAAACAGAAAACATGATCACGGCTGCTGAAAAATTATATGGCGCCTACCGCTGGGGCACATATGATTTGTTGATTTTGCCACCCAGCTTTCCCTTTGGCGGTATGGAAAACCCACGATTGTCCTTCATCACGCCCACGGTGATTGCTGGTGATCGCTCTTTGGATTCCTTGATTGCTCACGAACTGGCCCATTCATGGTCAGGTAATTTGGTTACCAATGCCTCTTGGCGTGATTTGTGGCTGAATGAAGGTTTCACCACCTATTTCGAAGCCCGCATCACTGAAGCTGTCCACGGCACCGAACGCATGAAGATGGAAGCGGCTTTAAACCTGCAAGGATTGAAAGCTGAAATGGCAGAAATGGATCCCAAATACCAAGCTTTGGCTTTGAAAGAGAACATCAATGACCCCGATGATGTCTTCAGTGGCGTCGCTTATGACAAAGGCCGTTTTTTCCTTGAGTGGATGGAAGTGGCGGTAGGCCGACCCACTTTTGATGCCTTTTTAAACAAATACTTCGATGACTTTGCTTTCAAAAGCATCAGTACTGATCAGTTTTTACAATACTTGGATAAACATTTGATTCAGCCAAGCCAAGGTAAGATCACCATGAAAGCCGTAAAACAATGGATTTATGAGCCAGGTTTACCTGACACCTTGCCTGTACCTACCACTGACCGTTTCAAAGTGATTGATAAGCAAGTGGCTGATTTAACAATCAATGACAAAGGCTTGAAAAAAATCGCATCAGATCAATGGACCACACAAGAATGGTTGCACTTTATGAAAGCTTTACCAGAACAATTAAATCAAAAACAGATGCAGGCCTTAGACAATCACTTTCAATTCAGCCAAGCTGCCAATGCCGAAATTGCCCATGTTTGGCTGATGATGAGCATCAAAAATGATTTCCAACCAGCCTTTGCCCGTTTGATCAGTTACCTGAACGAAATTGGTCGAATGAAACTGATTGTGCCTCTGTACCAAGCTTTGGCGGAATCTAAAGCCCATCAAAATTTAGGTAAAAACATCTATCAAAGCGCCAGACCTGGTTATCACAACTTGGCGCGGTATAAAATAGATCCTTTGTTCCCTGACATGAAATTTGAGACACAAGATGCCAAATAAAACCGCCACACAAGCTTTGGCCGACTTGAAAGCCGGCAACCTGCGTTTTGTTCAAGCCGAGTCTAAGCACAACAGCCTGAGCATCCAACAAAAACAAAAAGCCCATGCAACAGGGCAAAAACCCTTTGCCATCATATTAGGCTGTTCGGATTCACGAGTCCCTGCTGAAATCGTTTTTGACCAAGGTGTGGGTGACCTGTTCGTCATCCGAGTGGCCGGCAATGTGGTCGCGCCATCACAAATTGGCAGCATAGAATATGCCGTTGAAATGTTTGATACCGCCTTGGTTGTCGTTCTAGGCCATTCGCATTGCGGGGCTGTTGAGGCCACATTACAAGCCATGGAATCCCCGGACAGCATCCGTTCTCAAAACATACAATCCATTGTGAAACGCATCAGGCCGGCCATTGCGCCATTGAACCTCAGTGTTAATGACACACAAACTGCGGTGAACGCCAACATTGCACACTCTGTGGCGCAGTTAGAAAACCACTCTGACATCATTGAGAAAAAAGTCAAAAGTGGTGAACTTAAAGTGGTGGGCGCTTGTTACGACTTGGCCACGGGTATTATTAATTTTGAAGATTGAAAGCTTCGAGTATAAGACTACTCAAAACCCTGTTGAAATATAACATCCAGTGCATCAAAGGGACCTGTTACTTCATAAGTGATGCCCAAATTACCATTGGCCGACGGGCCCCTTTGAGAACTGAAATACATCCGATGACCATCATCTGTAAATGCTACGCCCGTGACCTCTGAACCAGTGTGATCATCAATCCGCATGATGGGCAGTACCCAACCATTTTCACCCAACATCACAATCTCTAAATTGCCTCCGTCTTCACACACATATATTTGGCCATTGTTGTGCACAGTGAGGTTGTCCACACCTCTTAATGCAGGATGGCTTGCTGTGGCATAATCGTAAATAATGGATAATACTTGGTCAGCCAGCGACAGGCACCAAACCCTGTTGTCACCTTTGGTGGCAAAATAAACTTTGTCTTGATGATACCAAATCCCCTCTCCACCTTTGAATATTGTGGCTGATTTCACTTGATAGCGTGTAGGGGTTTCTTTTTCGCTTGGGTTAGGATTTGGCACATCGTGCCATATCAAAGTCATTTGACCATCAATTGTCACTTCTTCAGCCACTTGCAGAACACCTTGGCTCAAAGCAGGATAATGGCTCAACACCGTTCGATAAAAACAACCGTCGGGCTTGTCCTCGGTTAAATAGACACAAGCATTGTTGGGGTCTATGGCCGCAGCTTCATGCCTGAAAGTGCCTAGGGCCGGATGAACCAACGGTGAGGCATTCCCTTGAGGATCACACTCCCAAATTCGTCCTTGATTCACCTCTTCTGCTGATAACCATGTGCCCCAAGGTGTTTTACCGCCCGCACAATTTCTTAAAGTCCCATCGAGGATTCGGTAGGCATCAATCACATCTCCAGACGCATTGAACTTCAGCGCCCCAGCACCGCCCACACTGTTTGATTCACAGTTGGATACATAAATCCAACCACCTGTATTATTCTTGTCTTGATCTGCAAACACTGCACCACCATCAGGGGCACGATGCCACAAATAAGCGCCTCCAGAAACTGGCGCCAACCCTTCAACCGCCACCACCCGTGATGAAAATCCATTCAACAAAGCCAACCCATTTTCATCTGCTGTTTGCAGCAAAACGTTGGGTTGAGGTTCAGCACCTAATAAATTGGCCAATTTATGTAAACTGGTTAAAGTTAAAAACTGACCGACAAATGTTCTTCTTGAAACCGGCATTTTTGGTTATTGCTTTGAGTTCTTAAACCATCATAACCTTTTATTGCGGCTGCACAATGAAATCTTAAATTATCAACTGCTTCAATATTTCATCACTGAGCAAAAAACCTTCATCGCTCAAAGTCATGCCAACATCATTAAGTTCAAACCAACCATTCGAAACCAAGGGTTCAAGCGCGACAATGGCTTTGTTAGCAGGCAAGCCAGTTACTGACTCAAAATGTGACCATTTAATCGGTGTTTTGATGCGCAGGTGGTTGAGAAAATATTCAAACAACAAATCATTGTCACTGACTGTTTTGTGTTCCATCAATCGTTCGGCAGATGCTGCTGTTTGCAGGTATTTTGCTGGGTATTTTTGTTTGATGCTGCGCTTCACTTCGCCCGAATGACCCATGCTGATTTTGCCATGGGCGCCGGCACCAATGCCGAGGTAATCGCCAAAACGCCAGTAATTTAAGTTATGCTGGCTTTGCCTGTCAGGCTGGGCATAGGCCGATACTTCATATTGCTTAAACCCCTGAGTTGACAACAGGGCTTGCCCTTGAGCAAACATGTCATGCAACAACTCATCATCTGGTAAATGCGCTGGGGTTTTGACAGCAAATAAGGTGTTGGCCTCTATGGTCAACTGATAATAGGAAATGTGGGTTGAACCAAGGTCTATTAATTGCGATAAATCGTCTTTGGCTTGCTGCAAACTTTGACCGGGTAAGCCAAACATCATATCTACATTGAAGTTTTCATAACCCGCTTGCTTGGCCATTTTGACGGCTTTTTTGGCTTGTTCCGCACTGTGAATACGGCCCAAAGTTTTTAACTGATCGTCATCCAAAGACTGGATGCCGAAGGACAAACGGTTGATGCCAGCTTCCAAGTATTTCTGCAAATCGTCAAATTCTTGCGAACCTGGATTGGCCTCCATGGTGATTTCGGCATCCGGCTGAAACGGCAATAAAGCACGCAATCGGCTGAGTAACTGCTGCATCATTTCGCCCGAGAATAAACTCGGCGTGCCACCACCCATAAACACCGAACTGACGGTTCGGCCCCACACCTGAGGCAAATCCTGCTCCAAGTCCGCCACCAAAGCATCAATATAAACCTGCTGTTCCAATTCGGTTTTCAACTCATGAGAATTAAAATCACAATAGGGGCACTTTTTCACACACCAAGGGAAGTGAATATAGAGGCTAAGTGGCGGTGGAATCAGCACAGTATCTGTTTTAATTGTTGAGACAAAATGGCCACTGCTTGCCCTCGATGAGACATCGATTGCTTTTCTTCTTTTGTCAATTCAGCAGCGGTTTTGCCATGACTGGGTACAAAGAATATCGGGTCATAACCAAAGCCCTCGGCACCCGATGCTTGTTCTGCAATTTCACCCACCCAAGTGGCAGTGGCAATCACGGGCAGCGGATCATTTGCATGACGCAGAAAAACCAAAACGCAACAAAACTGCGCACGGCGATCTGTTTCATTATCCAGTTCTTTCAGCATCAAAGCCATGTTGTCTTCAGAACTGGCGTTGACACCCGCATAACGTGCTGTTCTCACACCCGGTCGGTCATTCAAAGCTGAGACCATCAAGCCTGAGTCATCAGCGATACAGGGCAAACCTGACAAAGCCGATGCATGCCGTGCTTTGATGATGGCGTTTTCTACAAAAGTGCTGCCGGTTTCTTCCACTTCATATTCAGCAGACTTTGGTTGCGCTTGCAAATCCAATCCCAAAGGTGACAAGGCAGATTGCAACTCTTTGAGCTTACCTGCATTGCCACTGGCCAACATCACTTTCATGGCGATTCTGACAAAGCTTTTTGTTGCGCTTCCATCAATTCGCGGATGCCCTTCTCGGCCAAATCCAACATTTCATTCAATTCATCTCGACGAAAAGCGTGGCCTTCTGCCGTACCTTGTACTTCAATAAAATGTCCGCCGTCATTCATCACCACATTCATGTCAGTTTCGGCATCCGAGTCCTCTGGGTAATCCAAATCCAATACCGCTTGGTCTTTATAAATACCAACTGAAACAGCGGCGATCGAACCATGCAGTGGATTGCTCTTTAATTCACCTGTTTTGATCAAGTGATTGACCGCGTCTTGCAAAGCCACAAAGGCACCAGTGATTGATGCGGTACGGGTGCCACCATCCGCTTGAATCACATCACAATCAACGGTAATCATCCGCTCACCCAATGCTTTTAAATCAACCACCGAACGTAAAGATCTCGCAATCAAACGTGAAATCTCTAATGTACGACCACCTTGTTTCCCTTTACTCGCTTCTCTTTGCATGCGTGAATGTGTAGATCGTGGCAACATGCCGTATTCCGCTGTCACCCAACCTTGACCTTTGCCGCGCAACCAACCCGGTAAACGTTCTTCGATTGAAGCATTACACAGTACCTTGGTGTTACCGCAACTGATTAAGACAGAGCCTTCGGCGTGGATGGTGTGGTTACGTTCTATGCTGACTTCGCGCAGCTGGTCATTTTCCCTTTGAGATGGGCGCATCGTGCTATCCTGAATAAAAACCGCTATTTTACACCCAGCATTCAGTGAAGTCAGTCACGATTCGCAATGTTCACCTCAACAATCATGAATTTTTAACTCAATTTTGATACACTGATTCGCAATCTAACAACGACAAAGAGGTGAAACATGTTTTGGGTTTATATCATTACCATGTTGGTTTTAGGCTTGGTTGCCGCATCGAAAAAAATAGAAGACCTGGTGCCAGCCAGCAAGCAATTAACTGACTTTTTGAAACAATCTGAAAGTTGGGTTGGCATCATTTCGGTTGGGCTTTCCCTGTATTGGCTGATAAGGACACTTTGGTACATCAAGTTTTTCTTCAAATATGCTTTATTCAAGTTTTTAATCGTTTTGGTCAGCATTGCCATCATGTTCTTGCTCGGCATGATTTTGTCTCAAGGTCTATTGAAATCTTGGACAGGTGGCAATGAAAAAATCAACGGTATGATCGACAAAATTGTTGGTTTTGCTGAACCATTAAAAGAACCATTGGGGCTTTTAGCCATTGTAATGGCGCTGATCAACTTAGGATTGGCACTTTAATTTTCAACCCAACCCGCTGGTTCTTTCCCACAGCGGGTTTTTTATCTTCCTCATATGAAATACATTACTCTGATGGTGTTAGCGATTCTGTCGCTCAACAGCCACGCACAATCACCGAAGATCCTTTCACTCAAAGAACAAGCCATTACCATAGATCGTCTATTGGCTGACAAAGTCAAAAACACCTTACCTCAACTGATGCGCAAAAACGGCATCGACATGTGGATTGTAATGGCCCGTGAATACAACGAAGATCCGGTGATTCGGACCTTGCTGCCCGCCACATGGCATGCCGCCAGAAGACGCACTGTTTTGGTGATGTATGATCCAGGACCTAATCTCGACATCGAAACTTTTGCAGTCGCTCGCTATGATGTCGGCAGCGTGTTTAAAAAAGCATGGGACAAAGAAAAGCAGCCTGATCAATGGCAACGATTGGTAGAAATCATTGAAGAGAACCAGCCGAAAAAAATTGGTCTGAATTATTCAAATTTTGAAGCCCAAGCCGATGGCATCACCCATGCTGAATACCAGCAGTTTATGACCAAATTGCCTGAATCTTTTCAAAACAAGGTCGTCAGCGCTGAACAATTGGCCATCAATTGGCTTGAAACCCGTACCCAAGCGGAAATAGGACTTTACCCACAAATAGTAGCCATAGCGCATGACATCATTGCCCAAGGCTTGTCTAATCAAGCCATTCAGCCAGGCGTGACCACCACAGAAGATTTGGTTTGGTGGTTCCGTGAAAAAGCACATTCTTTGGGACTGAAGGTTTGGTTTCATCCTTCGGTTTCCATTCAACGTGCTGATACCAAAAGCTTCGATCACCTGCGGACGTTTGACTCAAGGCCAGCTGACAACATCATCCAACCGGGCGATTTGCTGCATGTTGACTTCGGCATCACTTACCTGCGCCTCAACACCGACACCCAACAACACGCCTACATCCTCAAAGCAAGAGAAACTGATGCACCAGAATACCTAAAACAAGCTTTAAAAAATGCCAATCGCCTGCAAGACATTTTTACCGGCAATTTCAAAGTCGGGCGCACAGGTAACCATGTCTTAAAAAAATCAAGGGAAGCGGCAAAAGAAGAAGGCATCAATCCTGCCATTTATACCCACCCCATTGGTTATTATGGTCACGCAGCCGGCACCACTTTGGGTATGTGGGACTCGCAAGGTGGCGTTCCACACACAGGCGATCATCCATTGCATGCCAACACCGCCTACGCCATCGAACTGAATGCCGCGACTTTTATCAAAGAATGGAGCAAAGAAATCCGCATCATGTTAGAAGAAGATGCCTTTTTTGATGGCCAGCAAGTGCATTACCTCAATGGCCGACAAACTGAATTTCATTTAGTAAAATAACAAATCAAATCAAGGCCCGCCATACACGGCTGTTTAGCATCGCTTTATGGTTTATAATAAAGACATGGGCATCAAAAAAAATCAACATGTCTTTATTTTGATTTTACTGCTGTTAACAGCAGAACACGCCCATGCTGACCTGAATGCCAATGTGGTATGTACCCAGCCCAATTTGTCCATTGGATTCTTGGAATGTGCTTCATTGGTGAACTTATACAACATCACCGACGGCGATAACTGGCACAACAACAGCAATTGGGGCAGCCCTGACGTGGATTCTTGGTATGGCGTAACCGTGGTTGGGCCTCCGCCTGCTCATGTCTGGTTTTTAAACCTGTCATCGAATAACCTCAATGGCATCATTCCCAGCAACTTGGATGAGTTGTCTGAACTGCGTATTTTGAATTTGAGCGACAATGAACTGTACAGCTTCATTCCTTCGGAGTTTGGCAATTTAACTGAATTAGAAC
>JAUIHY010000296.1 GCA_030432115.1 Gammaproteobacteria bacterium
TCATCGAAGTGATGGGTTGGTAGGCGAAGCCAGTGAACAAACCACATATCAAAGCACCGGCCAAAGTCAAAGGCAAACCTTTAAGCCAAAGTCTGGGTATGCCACTGTTGACTTTATCAGCGGTGGCGATGGAGACCAAAAGCACTGAAGGCAATAAATTGAAATGTATCAACGATATGGATGTGCCTGCGATGAATGAATCCACCAACAAATTGCTTTGTTCTGCTTGGAATGGTTTTGGGTGTCTTTTGGCTCTGAAGTAGGCGGCATGTGGCCAAACATAACAGCACAACACCGTCCAGATCCAACTGCTCAGCGGTGCCTTATTTTCATTCAACACAACCATCACTGCCAATCCGCCCAAGCCCATGCCTATCACCCTAAAGAAGTAAACAATGGCAGGTAGCGCATCCAATTTATGCTTGGAAGAGGCTGTTTTTTGTTGCGGTATGTACTGTTTGTTCATTCATTCTCAATTCAGTATTGCTTCAATTATAACTGAAATGCATTCGCCCTTTCTGGGCATTTGCCAGAATGCTGTTTGAGCCAAGTGCTCTTTGGTGCTATGCTTTCTTTTTTTTAAAGCAAAAGAACACATGATCATCGTTCATCACCTGAACAACTCAAGGTCGCAGCGCATACTGTGGATGTTAGAAGAACTGGGCTTGGATTATGAAGTCAAGCATTACCAACGCGACAAAGAAACCATGTTGGCTCCTGATGAATTGAAAGCCGTTCATCCGTTGGGCAAATCACCGGTGATTTCTGATGGCGATCAAGTCATCGCTGAATCGGGTGCCATCATCGAATATTTGGGGCGAAAATATGGCAAAGACCACCTAACACCCAGAACCAACAGCAAGGCCTATCAGTCCTATATTTATTGGTTGCATTTTGCAGAAGGCTCATTGATGCCGCCTTTGCTGATGAACTTGGTCTTTGAGAAAGTGAAAACAGCGCCCATGCCATTTTTTGTCAGACCAGTGGCCAAAGCCATAGCGGGCAAAGTCATGGACAGTTTTGTCAGTCCCAACATCAAAAGACACTTTGAATTCATCGAGCAGCATTTGTCTGAAAACCAATGGTTTGCCGGTGATCAAATATCTGGCGCCGACATCCAAATGAGTTTCCCTTTAGAGGCCAGTGCCAGTCGGGGCTTGTTGGGCAAATACCCCAAAACCCAAGCCTATGTCGCTCGGCTACAAAAAAGAACCGCTTATCGCAAAGCCTTAGAAAAAGGCGGTGATTATGATTATGCTTTGTGACTGATTGTTAATTGAAAATGACCGAAATGAATTGTCAAACACATGACATGTTAGAGGCCGCTGCTGTACAACGGCGGCGAATTAATTTGACTTACCAAAGAACCAATGGTCAAACAGCAGCACATCAAGCAGTTGTGGTGCTGGATGTATTTACCGAGAAAGGCGTGGAATATATGTCGATCAATGACAATGGTCGCATTTGTCACATTGCCACATCATTGGTCAAAGCTTTCAAGGCCGAAGATAATTTATCACCGGTGATTGCTTTTCCTTAAGTTGACAGCGAAAGGGACGGCTTCTTACCGTCTTGCAGTGCCATAGTGAACCACATAAAAAGAGGTGTAGTGAATGATGGCGGTGAGAGAGGGATTGATAAAATACGTCCTGTATTTTCCCCTTCGGGCGCCTTTGGCGTCAAAAATTATTCCAGACAATTTTTTCGAACCGCTCGGCTTCTTACCATCTTGCAGCGCCATCAATAACTACACAAAAAAGACGTGTAGTGAATGATGGCGGTGAGAGAGGGATTCGAACCCTCGATACGCGTTAACGTATACCCGCTTTCCAGGCGAGCTCCTTCAGCCGCTCAGACATCTCACCGCAAGGGTTGCGGATTTTACTTGTTTTTAAAACAAAAAGGAATGATTTTATGACGTCATAAATGACG
>JAUIHY010000001.1 GCA_030432115.1 Gammaproteobacteria bacterium
GCCACACTGGTCCACATTGATGTCGAAATTTGCAGCAGTAATGGCTTCGCGCAAAGTGCAGTTGTTATCTACCTGAATCACATCATCAGTGCTGTCAACCACTAACAAATTGGCTTGAGCAATTCCATTGGCTACCAATAACAAAGTTAAAATAAGTATTTTCATGTTTCACCTCTAAAAAAACCTTTACACAGATAAACAATCAAACCACCGTTTTACTGCCAAATTATTCAATATTGTTTTTGCATCAATTGTCAGTAAACCGACTGACTGACTGTTATAGTGGTGCAGCGAGGTTAAAATGAACATAAAAATCAAGGTCATCATCATGGTATTTGGACTCAGTCAGTTGTTTTCATGTGGTCAAAGTAACCGCCTGTCAAACTGGTTGGAAAATGAAAAGAAACTGTCACCCAAAGATGCCGAAATCATGACGCAATGGTTGCGCGCCAATCAACTCAAAGCCGAGGATTTTGAGGTATCGCCCAAAGGCTTGGCGAAAAGCAATGCCGTTAAGGTGATTGATAAACAAGTGCATGCCATTCGGGCCAAAGGTGTCAGTGATTTAACAGGCTTATCTGGTTTAAGTCAGTTAACCGATTTGGAATTGAATCACGTCAAAAGCAGTGATTTGAATGCCTGTCCTGCTCAACTTCACTATCTACGACTTTCTGGTAAGAGTTTAACCTCACTGAGCGGCACCGCGTCTTGTCAGCATTTACGAAGGGTTAAAATCGTTCACAGTGGCATCCAATCGATTGCGCCTTTATTTTCTTTACCTGAGTTATCAGAGGTCACGGCCAGTTACAATCAGCTGCATGAGGTTGAAATCAGTCAAAGCCTTGCAAAACTTCAGCATTTAGACCTCAGTAAAAATGCCATCAATTCATTTTCACTGACTGCTCCACTTGCCCAACTACAGCGCTTGGATTTGAGAAGCAATCAAATAACCATGCTCAACTTGGGTCAGCACACGCCTAAATTAAACAAACTGTTTTTGAAAGACAATCAAATCAAAAATACACAACAAATCAACGTTATCAATAGCTTGAGCTATATTGAATTAAAACAAAACCCACTGAACGATACGGCATCACTGGCATCATGGCCCAATTTACAATCTATTGATGTGGATGATTCGCTTAAACTGGCATCTGAATTAGCCGATAAAAGAAGAACTTATCCCCAATCAGCTGAAGCATTGCAAATGGCAGAAGCCAGACATTTGAAAGCCAAGTACTTGGAAGGCGTCAGGTTTGTTGAAAAAAAACCACATGCTTTCAGTGGCAGGGCTTATCACCTCAGCAGGAAGCTTAAACAAATGTTTTCCCTGACGCCTGACCGCACAGAAGTCAGTGGCGAAGTCACCATCAAAGAACTCAATGGTGGTTTTATGCTGACCTTGGCTGATACCGACAACGTCCTTTATTACGGGCGGAAAGTCACCATCAAGGCCGCAGTATCGGTAGAACAAGGCCCCATCAGCATTTACAGTCCGATTGAAGAAGATTTCTGGCAAATGGCGGCTTTATTTGTCGACACCCCTGTCAAAGAAAGGCCCAAAGAAGCCAACGATTTGATTTTGAAAGGTTATCTCATAACCACGGTCAAACCGGGTGAAACGGTCAATAAACAGTTCAATTTAAGCCCCTTGGCTGGAGAGTTTAATTTGTTGATCAATGCCGATGAAGGCAGCGCCCAAAACATTAAGTTGTCGATTAAATAATGAGCGTCTTGGTTTGTGCATTTATTGAATATTTCTCAGACCATCGTTGGCAACTGTTCCAACCTGAACACTTGACCCAAAAATCACCGGCTTATAATTTCGCACCAGAGTCTTGGGGCAAATACAATTTCAACATTTACTACCAGCAGTCAGGTGAAAAAGGATTGCCCGATGACCTGAGTATTGGACTCAAACAAGTCATTAAAACTCTGTTGAATCAATACAATGACGATGCCTTGAATCGGCCTTCTTGGATGTCATTGGATGAATTATTGGCGTTCTTTGCATCTGATGTGGAAGGTCAATTTGCGCATTTTGATTTGGATTACTTAAATCAACTCCAAGAGACATTAAATGCCGACATCCGAGTGCTGTTTTGGGCCGAATGAACGTAAAAACGGCACCCTCAAGGGTGCGACCTCAACATTTCCATAAAGGTGAAAATCCAGTTTGTAGTGCTAACAAGTTGGGGCGTCATCAAAGTGTTTCAGGGCATCCTTGCCCCAAAGCACCGAGGTGATTATTCGATTGACTCAAATCCATTAAAAAAGATCAAATCATCAGAACAGGCATCACCAATGCCGTCCTGATTATTGTCCTCTTGTAATGGATCGAAATCATTGGGACAAACATCACACTGAGAACCCACATAATCTCCATCGGGGTCATCACCAAAACATTTGGCCTCATATGCGCCGATGTCACATGAATTTCCATCAAAAACATTGCTGTCACTGTCCAATGGTCGAGGCATGCCACGCTGATCAAAATCAAGCGGAACATCAGCCACATTGCCACCAAAGTTAATCTGATAACTGCAACCATCTGGATCACCACCGTCAGCTTCTAGCCCTTCACTGGTGATGGGGTGAACTGGATGTAAGCCACCCAATGATGTTAAAGGGCCAAGTTTTGGAATGACTGAGCTGGTGTAGTTGGATTCACCAGTTATGTTGGTCAAGGGACAGTTGTCATCATTCCCAACCATCACCCACCCCAAGGATTCGATACCTATGGTTCCGCCTTGGGTGTCATCACAGTTTCTTCCATTGGGGTAACAAAGCATACCTGGAGGGCAGGGTAAAAAATTGCCATGGATGATGGAATTTTTTGCAGTCACTACTGTTAAATCATTGATGTAAATGCCACCGCCAGTACCACCATTGCCATCATAGTCGGCTCTATTTTGAGTGATGGTGGCGTTTTCTAACCGCAAGGAGGGTGTTTGTGCATATATCCCTCCCCCATCATGATTGGCTTTGTTCTGACTGATGGTGCTGTTGATTATATGCAAACTGGTGTTATGTTGATTGGTGTAAATCCCACCACCACTACCGTTTCCATTGGGCAGAGGCCCCAGTGCCTTATTGTTATCTATCAATGAGTCTCTGACGGTCAGCTGCCCCAATTGTAACCATACGCCACCGCCTTGCTGATTGTATGAATTGGTGTTTTCTGTGATTCTTGACTGATTCAAGGTCACATGCGATTCATCATTCCCGCCGCTGCCGAAGATCCTGAGGCCAATGTGATCACCATCACGAATTTCACAACGATTACAAATTAATTTACCATCAAACACCGCCAAACCAGCTGCAGAGCTGTGTGGAATGATGGTGATGTCATTCAAAGTGGCTGTTTCTACACTGTTGACATAAAGACCATTAACGTAAGAACCTGATACGGTATTGGGGCGAAACTCCAAATTCTCAATCGTGGCTCGACTGCCTACATTAATCAACCCACTTTCAATGAATAAGTCACCCTCGATGACCGCCCTTCCAGCACCTGTACCTCTAACCGTCATGTTCGTTGTGATCCAAACCCCTCCGCTTGCCAAGACAGGGTAGCTCTCGTTTACAAGGTATGGAATTTGAACCGTATGTGGACCATTCGGTGTGTAATTAGCCGACTCAATGGCAGCCCTCAATGTACATTGCCCATTTCCTAAGCCGGTTTCACAGACCCCATCCCCAGGCACTGGATCACTCAAGTCATCACCGTTGTAATTAACGGTAAAAAAAGCCGCAATCGAACAATTCATGTTCAAAAGCAATAACAAGAATAAATATTTTTTATTCATAATCACCTCAAAATCTTAACAATTCCAGTCCATTAAACAGTTAAGTGCTTGATTGACTGACAAAGAATGATAATAATCCTGTGTTTTCAAATTGAAGACACTCAAAAATTGCAGCCACAATCACATGGTTGTAGCTGCTGTAAACATTCAACGTGGCCCAATAACACCTGATGCACCACCTGTGAAGGGAGTTGTTAAGCCTTGCTCTTGCATCAATTGAGGTGATAATTTACAGGAATTAGGGCTGCCAAAACGTCCAGGCTTGAAGCTCCAAACCACACAGGCATTATTAGCCTCACAGGCTTTTAAGCATTGTGCAGCATCGGCCACTGAGCCTTTTGCAGGTTGTGCTTCATTGGGTAGGTAATACTGACTGTGATCAGCATCTGCCGGCATGCTATAAATCGTGTCTTTTTCCATGGCCAGTGCGGTCATTGATGCAGATACCAGAGCAAGTGTCATGATGGTGTTTTTAAATGTTTTCATAATGATTATCCTTTGTTGTTAAAGAAAGTTTCTTCAAAATTGGCCTTACTGACAAACAATGCCATCAAAGCCGTCATTGAAGATGTAATCGCTTACTGCCAGTTGGTTGATGGTGATGACTTCAGCTCGATCCACGTCACCACCTTGGGTCTCAGTAGTGCCCACCACTTCATTCAAATAAATACCGGGCACCATGGCTGCATGATTGATGGCAACGGTGAATGGAACAACTGATTGCTGAAAACTAAGTTCATCTGTGGGTGTGAATGAACAGCTACTGTCTGGATTGTCACAACTTAATCCCACCTCATCACCCCAGCCATTCACCGCTTCGGCTTCGCAGTCCAATGAACAGGTCAAAGCTGAAGTTGTGGTGATTTTGGTATTGCGACAACTGACCGAAAAGTCTGGCTGTCCTGCCAAAGTAAAACCGGGTGAAAACTCAGAAGTCCGCCCACCACCTTCGGTGGCTGTGGTGACGATCACATCGCCTTCACTGATGGGCGCAGCAGCATTCAATGTTCTGGCCACAGGATTTCCTGCCAACCATTGTGATTCGGTAAAAGTGGTGCTGGCCAACCAGGTTTGGCCTTCTTGACCATCACTGTCGGCAGCATAGACATCAACCGTGATTGGGTAGTCACTGGCACCATTGTGGCTGTCGATTTGGTAATTCAAATTGATGCGATTACCGCTGGGGTCGTGTTGAGCGGAGTTGATATCGGGAAAATTTTGCAAACGGTTGGCGCCAGAGTCGAAATCATCAGGATCATTGGGCGTGAAGCGGTCTGCCTCTAAGTCAATGCCTTCGTTTTCGTTGTTATAAATACTGTTGTGCCGAATTTCTATGATGTTGTTGCTGAAACTACTGACAACCACCCCACAACCTCTGGTGGGACCACACTGATTATAGGCAATGGTGTTGCCTTGGCCAGGCAATCCAATTCGGGTATCTATGGCTATCCCGCCTGAGTAAATACCGCCTCGCATATTTGGCAAAGGACTGACGCCATCTTCTGCCACACCAATCAGGTTACTCACAATATCCACCCGCCGCAATGGTGAGCCAGAATCTGTTGATAATGATAGCCCAATACCTGAGTTGCCTGATATGACATTTTTTTCTACAACGATGTCTCGGCCTCTTTGTAGGATGATGCCTTCGCGGTTGGGCAATGCATTCATGCCGCTGATGTCAGTGCCTATCAGGTTGTTGGTGATTTTTAAGTTAAGTTCTTGGTCTGGTGATATATAAACACCACTGATGTTATTTCCAGAAATCAAATTACCCAAACCCGGTAGATCAGCACCGATGATGACATTCGACTTAGCTCGGGTAGATAAAATGATGCCAGTTGTATCATTGGGCACAGCCAAATCGCCTTCAGGATTGGTGCCAATTTTATTTCCAAAAACCCCCACAGCACCATTTTCAAGGTAGTAATCAAAATGAATCCCAAATTGTAGATTACCCGATATAACATTGCCCTCTGTGGGCATATAGCCACCGATGACATTGTTTTCACCGCCATTGGTGGTAACAATGATGCCGTATTTATTCGGCGCACTGGCTTGACCATAGGGCATGTTCAGACCCAACCAAGAGCTGGTGATTTTGTTATTAAAACCATGGTCATCATAGCTACCGGTAAAGTAGCCCATCCTGGCACCGGCGTTGTACCAATTGGTCACTGACAGGGCTTTGATGTGGCTGTTTTCCAATAGGGTGAGTCCATCCAAAGTGTCATAAGGCCCCGCATTAGAATCACCGGCCAATGCCCCATCTACCACAATGGTAGGATTACCTGCCGTGGATGTCCCTGCCGTTGAACCATCAATGGTGATGTCAATCAAACTGGGAAGTTCTGAAGTCGGTTGAATCATCCAATAGAAAAAAGCACTGGCACCTGTTCCGCCTTCAAAATAATTTTCATTCAATGCATCGGCTGGGATGTTGAATGTGATGGTGTCAGATTCGTTGTTATTCAGTCCTTGGTTGATTGCGCCACGCAAAGTACAAGTACTGGCGTTACACACATCACCATCTGCACTTGATGTCACGACAATGGTTGCAGCCTGACCTGTTACACTGACGACCAGCATCAGAATCATTAAAATGGTTTTCATAAATCACCTCAAAAATATTTCCTTTGCTTATACAAACAAAGTACGGCGTGATTTACTGACAACTATTTCAAAATTTCCGGTGCAAAGTGCTGATCAAATGGGCATTCACTTACTTTAAAGTAGGCTTTTAACAGTGGAAAAGGATTAATTATAGAGGTGTTTAGGTTTGATGTTTTAAACAACTAAGTACGCAATATATCAGCCAATTCATCACTGGACTGCCATGCTTCACCACAAACATAACGTGGCATGGCCCAAACCTGGCTGTTTTTGGTGACATGTTGTGGATCTGTGGTGAAAGCGGCCTCTATGCCCAGTGCTTGTTTTGGCAGGTAATTTGATTTCAGGTAGTCACTGTAATTACCATAGGGGTAGGCAAAAAATCGGGCATGAATGCCTTGGCTTTTGAGGTAAGCTTGTGACTGTTTGAGTTGATAATCACAGCTCGCAGCATCATTCACTTCTCTGAAGGAATGGTCACGGCTGAAATCACGGTGAAAAGTCACATGGTTGTGATCCCAGCTGTGGTTTTCTATGGCCATCAAGCCTGAGTTTTGGGCATCAAGCCACCAATCATCAGTCCACCAACCCAAGCCTGCCAAACAGGTTTTGTCTAATTCAACTCGACCCTCAGGTGAAACAATAACAAAACTGCTGATGTGCGCTGTTGAAGCTGTGGCTTTTTGATGGTCTTTGAGGATGTTGAAAAAACTGCGTTGTTTGCCAAAATGCGGGTGTTCGATGTCGTAATAATCAAACCAAGAGCCATCATCACAGGTCAGTACCACAGCCTGGGACATTTCGGCATCATCTGCGGCACCTTTGTGCCATTGCATCAGTTGTTGCAAAGTGATGATGCGCAGACCCAGTTTTTGAATCAATTTGAGGTCTTCGGTCAATGCCACATGGTCGTTGTTGTGGTATTCATTGCCCATCACGTTGTTGCTGTGATAGGTAAGTATCGGTACCTTTAACATCTATTGCCTATAACATACCCGTTTCTAATTTGGCGGCCTCAGACATCATGGTTGAATCCCATGGTGGGTCGAAAACGATTTTGCAATCCACTTTTTTGATATTGGGTATCAGCTGAATTTTTGTGCTGGCATCAGAAACCAACACATCACCCATGCCACAGCCGGGTGCGGTTAAGGTCATGTCGATGTTGACGATGTAACCATCCACTGCCTGCTCAACCTCACATTCATAAACCAAACCCAACTCCACGATATCAACCGGAATTTCTGGGTCATAAACACTGCGCAATTGGTTCCATACGGCTTCCTCAACATCGGCTTTGTTGGCATTTTCCGGTAATTTCGGTGTCGGCAAAGGTTCTTTTCCCAATGCATCGGCATTGTGTCCCAAAACCATGAACATGCTGCCATCGACAAATATGGTGAAACTGCCACCCAAAGCTTGGGTGATGTAACCAACCACGCCGGCAGGCAGTTCAATGGTTTCGCCGGTGGGCACCGTGATGGCTTCGACATCACGTTCTAATTTGAAAGGTTCACTGGTCAAGCTGTACATGGACGTTCTGACGTTTTAAAGCAGCAGATTTTATCATGTTTGCTTGTTCAGGTGCGTTAGTTTACAGCCTGAGGTCATGAAACCCAGCATTTTTTGATGCACATCAAAACCACGTAAAAAATCTACGTGAATATTCGTAGCACCCTGTATTACAATATAGAATTTATACAAGTCAATCAACACCATCATGCGCACTTCTTTTTTACTGACCTTATTGTTTGCCTCATGCACAGTCATGGCCTGCTTTACCCCTGACCGCTCTATCGAGCTAAAGAAAGCATACCCTGACTGGGGCTTCAGCAAAATGATGCATGAAATGCACAATCAAAAATACACAGGATACCAATTCAAAGGAAGAAAAAACTGCCAAAATGGCAAAGCAGATATTTATGACTGCCACAATGTGGATTTGATAGGTCATTTGAACTTGAATGAGATAGGTGGTGGACAAGGTTCTGACAGCTGGGGCTGGAAAGACCAAAACTCGGGGCGCTACTTTGCCTTGGTGGGTCGATCCAATGGCACTTCTTTTGTTGAAATCACCAACCCAGAGTCACCCAAATATTTAGGCAATTTACCCAGCACCAATGGTACATCCAGTGCTTGGCGCGATGTCAAAACTTATCAAAATTATGCCTATGTGGTTGCCGATGACATAAATGATCATGGCATGCAAGTCTTTGATTTGAATCAGTTACTCAACCTATCAGGCGATGCCAAAACATTTTCACCCTTGACCGTTTACCGACAACAAGGCTTGCAAAGTGCTCACAACATCCACATCAATGAAGCCACAGGTTTTGCTTATGTCATTGGTGGCAACGTGTGTGCCGGTGGATTACATGTGGTTGATATCAACACGCCCAACAACCCCACTTTTTCAGCGTGTTATGACCAAGATGGTTACACCCATGATGTGCAATGTGTGGTTTATCAGGGTGCAGACACAGCACATCAAAACAAAGAAATTTGCTTTGCCAGCAATGAAGACACGTTAACCATAGTGGATGTAAGCAACAAACAAAACATGAAACAATTGTCTCGCTTCAGCTATGCTGGCGCCAGTTATGTCCACCAAGGCTGGCTGACTCAAGACCATAACCATTTTCTGATTGATGACGAATTAGATGAATTGGGTCGTGGCCAAGGTGTTCCTGATGAGGCGCGGACCTATGTGGTGGATTTATCGGATTTGGACAACCCGGTTTTTAAAGGTTACCACCAAGCCAGTGGTAAAGCCATAGACCACAACCAATATGTGGTGGGCAACCACAGTTACCAAGCCAATTACTCTGAAGGTTTGCGTATTTTGCAGTTGGATGATGTGTCACAAGCATCGTTTTCAGAAGTGGCCTATTTCGACACCCACCCTGACCAGCCTGCCGCCTCCAATTTCAGCGGTGCCTGGAATGTGTATCCATTCTTTGATAATGGCATGGTTTTGGTCTCGGACATCAACCGAGGGGTGTTTATTCTTAAGCCAAGCTTACCCTCCACCATTAACATTCACAATTACCACAGCGGCTTGTGGTACAACCCCGCACAAAGCGGTCATGGATTGAGTCTGGAAGTGCTGGCAGGCCAACGCATGGTGGTTTATTGGTACACCTATGACAAAGAAGGCAAGCAAATGTGGCTGGCAGGGACAGGAACCTACCAAGACAACATCGCCACACTGGACGTGTTACATACGGACAACGCCTTGTTTCCCCCTTTGTTTTCTCCTGATGATGTGGTCAACACCCACTGGGGTACCTTTGAAATTGAGTTCACTGGTTGTCATGACATGATTTTCCGTTGGTCATTGGAACCGGGCATCGATTTCGATCCAGGCGAAATGACCATGACCCGCTTAACCGAAATTCCTGGGCTCAGCTGCGAAAACAACAGTAACTGAACCCAAACCACCGCATTCAGTGATGCAATTGGCATTTTATTCAATGTTAATTGCATTTTTTTTCACCTCATGAACAATGGTAGCAAAGTAACATTTAGAGGTGATTATGAAAAAAGCGTGGATGGCAGGCTTGAGTCTGCTCAGTGGATTGGCTGCGGCATCAGACAAACAAACATTGATTGTCTTTGATGCCTCAGGTTCGATGTGGGGACAAATTAATGGCAAAGCCAAAATCACTTTGGCCAGACAAGCCATGGCTGACATCAGTGAACAATTAAACCAAAGCAGTACAGGTTTGATGGCTTATGGTCACCGCAGGAAAGGTGATTGTCAGGATATTGAAATGTTGGTGCCTTTGGGCAATAACAACGCCACTGAGTTACTCAACAGCGTCAACCAAATCAAACCCAAAGGCAAGACGCCCATTGCCAAGTCATTACAAATGGCCACCGAAGCACTCAAAATCAGTGAACAAGCTGCCGAAATCATTTTGATTTCTGATGGTTTGGAAACCTGTGATTTGGATCCTTGCCAAGTGGCAGAAAATGCTGAGTCTTTGGGCATTGACTTCACCGCCCATGTGATCGGTTTTGGTTTATCCAATGAGCAGGGAAAACAACTGTCTTGCGTGGCAGACATCACCGGCGGACAATATTTACCAGCCCAAGATGCGGCCAGTTTGGCCACCGCTTTGAATCAGGTATTGGCTGAAGCACCAACGAAACCGGAACCCGATGTTTTGCCCGAAGCCAGCATCACAGCACCTGAAACAGCGCCAGCCATAGGCACCGCTTTTTCGATTGAATGGTCAGGGCCAAGAGGTGAACACGATTACATCGACATTGTGCGCACTGATTATGACCGCGTTTATGGTGAATTGAATTATGCTTGGGCTCACCAAGGAACGCCTGCACAAATGAAAGCACCTGGCCAGCCTGGCATGTATCAATTGCGTTATGTTTGGCAAGGACAACGCCAAAAACACGTTTTGGCCAGTGTTGAATTTGAAGTCAAAGACAGTGAAGTCAGCCTGGTGGCACCCGATGTGGTGCGTGCTGGTGAACATTTCACAGTTGAATGGCAAGGTCCCAATCAAGCCAATGACTATGTGGATCTGGTCAAAAAAGACGAACACCGAACCTATGGTGAAATCAGCTATTTTTATACCAAAGTGGGGCCAAAAGGTGAAATATTGGCACCTGCAGTCGCTGGTGAATACGACATTCGCTACATCTTAGAAGCCACCGATGGCAGAAAAATATTACACCGCATTCCTATTCAGGTAGCAGAAAGTCAGGTCAGTTTAGCTGCACCACCTGAAGTGGAAATTGGCCAAGAGTTTGATGTTTATTGGACTGGCCCTAACAACAAAGACGGATACATTGATCTGGTTAAACGCGGAGACCACCGCACTTACGGCGAATTCAGTTACTTCTACCTCAAAGACCAACCCGAAAGCGGCACGCTCAAAGCCCATATCATTGCAGGTGAATACGACATTCGTTTTATTATGGTTGGTGGCGATGGACGAAAAATCATGGCCACTAAAGCCATCGATGTTTTACCCGTTGAGGTGCAATTATCAGCGCCTGAAAAGGCACAAGCAGGCACCAAGCTCAATGTCCAGTGGCAAGGCCCAGGCAGAAAAGGCGATTACATCGATTTGGCCAAACACAATGACAAAAGGCCATATGGTGAATTGAGTTATTTTTACACCAAAGGCAATCCAGAAAGCGGTGAGTTAACCCTACCCAAACAGCCAGGCACTTACACCATTCGCTACATCATCCAAGGGAAACAACGTGCCATCCTCGCTACGCGGGATGTTGTGGTTGAATAGTTTTATTGGACAAAATAATGGCCAAAAAAAAGCCCCGAACAACACAATGTTCGGGGCTTTTTTATTCTAGCTAAAGACTTATTTCTTTTCAGGAACCGGGAAGCCTCGATCTCGCATCAAGGCATCGATGCTGGCATCACGACCTCGGAACTTGCGGTAAGCTTCGGCTGGGTCCATGGCATTACGAGGAGCGAACAGGTATTTCACCAGTTTGGCCGCCACGTCTTTGTCATAGAAACCACCCGGTGCTTCTTTGAACGCTTCAGCAGCATCCGAAGTCAACACATCAGCCCACATATACCCATAGTAAGCGGTGGCATAGCCTTCACCTGAGAACACGTGACCAAAGTGAGGTGTGCGGTGGCGCATCACCAACTCTTTGGGCATGTTCAAAGCGGCCAATGTTTCGCGTTCGAATTTATCAGGATTGATGCCTTCAGGATCGGCCAAATGGAATTTCATGTCCATCAAGGCAGATGCCAAGTATTCTGTGGTGGCAAAACCTTGATTGAAGGTCGCTGCTTTTTTGATTTTAGCAATCAAAGATTTAGGGATCACTTCGCCTGTTTTGCTGTGTTTCAGGTATTTGTTGATCACTTCGTCTGTTGACAACCAACGCTCCAACAACTGTGATTGGAATTCTGTGTAATCACGAACACCACCGTTCAAGCTGGGGTAACGCACATTCGATGCCAAGGCGTGCAAGGCGTGACCAAACTCATGGAAGAAGGTGTTGGCATCGTCCCAAGAAACCAACAAGGCTTCACCCGGAGCGGGTTTGATGAAATTGGAATTGTTCGATGACAAAACGGTTTGTTTGCCGTTGTAAGTTTCATGTGAACGGTAAGAAGTGGCCCAAGCGCCTGAACGCTTGCCTTGACGCGCATAAGGGTCCAAATACCACAAACCGATGTGCTCACCCGATGTTTTGTCGGTCACTTCCCAAACATTCACGTCTTCGTGGAACACTGGTACTTTGCCTTTTTCAATGGCAGTGAATTTGAAGTTGAACAACTCACCAGCAACATAAAACATCGCTTCGGTCAGGTTGTCCAGCTGCAAATACTGCTTCACTTCATTTGAATCTAGGTCGTACTTTTTCTTGCGCACTTTTTCTGCGTAGTAACGATAATCCCATGGTTCAATGGTGATGCCATGTTTCAGTTCATCGGCCACCGTTTGCATGTCGGCGACTTCTTCTTTAACACGGGCAATGGCAGCAGGCCATACCGCTTCCATCAGTTTCATGGCGTTTTCTGGTGTTTTCGCCATGCGGTTTTGTAAACGCCACTCGGCGTAGTTTTTGTGGCCCAATAAACCGACGCGTTCTTTGCGCAGCTTCAGGATTTTGGCAATCAATTCGTTGTTGTCATACTCATCACCATTGTCACCGCGAGAGTAATAGTTAGTCCAAATGGTTTTGCGCAGTTCACGTTCATCAGAAAAGGTCAAAAACGGGTCCATGGACGAACGGGTGTTGGTCACTGCATACATGCCTTCTTTGCCTTTGTCGGCTGCTGCTTTGGCCGCTGCCTTAACAAATGATTCTGGCAAACCTGATAATTGGTCTTTGGTCAAAAAGGTGACATAGCCTTCTTCATCGTGCAAGACATTGTTCGAAAACTGGGTGTACATACCAGATAGTTCTTTGGCGATTTCGGCATACCGCTTCTGCTTTTCTGGTGATAAGTCTGCACCATTCATGGCAAAACCTTCATAGGTGGTCAACGTCAATCGTTGCTGATCTGGATCCAATGGTGTTTTCAAAGCATCTTCATAGACTTTCTTCACGCGGGCGAAAAGCTTTTTGTTTTGAGAAATTTTTGAAGACATTTCTGAAAACTTGGGTGACAATTCCATTTGCAGTTTGCGCACTTCCATGCTCGACATGTTGCTGCTCCAAATACCGAAGTAAGTGAAGGCACGACCTAATTTTTCGCCTGTAGACTCCATCGCCACAATGGTGTTTTCAAAAGTGGCAGGCTCAGGGTTGTTGGCAATTTTGTCGTAATCTGCCAAATTTTCTGCCATGGCGATTTTGAATGCTTCGCGGGCATCAGCAATGTCCATTTTATCGAAAGCCGGCACACCGCCATAAGGACCAGTCCATTCTGCCAACAAAGGGTTGACCTCTTGAACCTGAACCGTTTCTTGGACCTGATTCTCTTTCGCTGAAACGGGTGCAACACCAAAAGACAATGCCAGAGCCAGCGACAAGCCAGCAACCAGACTGTGTTTTTTCAAAGTTTTCATATCTATCCTCTTAAAAAATTTGGCAACCATGATGCCCAAAGCCCTGTGCTTTGTTAAGTACCAAAAGTCATGCTCGAATTGTACTGGAGGCTAAAGAATCAAAGCAGTTTATTATTAGTCACTGTCATACTGCCATTCAAGTATTGGCTTTTAAAGAGTAAATGAGGTTTTAATTGTGGCTTTTGGTTTTGGATTTCATGACATCGTATTTGGTTTGATACACCGACACCATTTGCCCATTGTGGGCATTTTCTATAGCCTGCCTGATGGCAGCTATGGCTTTGTGGGTGCGGCCAAGAAAGAAATTGGCCTTGGCCAAACCAGCATATGGTTGGTGCAAGTAGTCCGCTTTCTGAATGGCTTTTTCATAATAACGAATCGCACGAATGTAGTTTTCGTTCTTCAATTCTTGGTCAGCCAGATCCAACCACTTGAACGGATCTGGGTCATCGTAATCATCTAAAATAGTGGCAATTTCCAATGCTTTTGCTGTGCGGTTATTTCTTTCCAGAAGTTTATGGTAATTGTTCAGCATTTCTAATTGATCATGGCCAAATGACAAACCATGTTCAAACAAGCGTTCCGCATAATTCGCATGGCCCATTCGGCCGTATAAGACTCCCAGCATGTTGATGGCCACCAAATTATCAGGATCTAATTGGATGGCTTCTTTTAAATGCCAATACGCCGATTTCATTTCGCCGTCGATCATGGCTTCGGCGGCTCGGTTGCTATAAAACATGGCATAAAACTCGTCTTTATTGACCTTTCGCAATGTCCGTGAGCCCAAGGTTGAAAAATAATCGATTTTAATCTTTAGGTCCTTGCTTGAATAATAAGGTGAATACCTTTGGTTTTTATCAAATATAACCGTCCTGATGTGCTGGGAATTCAATAAAAAACCATTTTCCCTTTGGAACACTCCCGGTGTTTTGGCCAGTTCGTATTGAATCCCAACATTATTCATTTTTGCCAAAGCTTTGGTCAATATGGCCAGTGACAAGCAATTGCCTGCGTTTTGATCCAGTGCCTCATGGGCAATCAAAGTTTTGGAGTAAAAATTAAAATGATGGAGCTGGGTTTTTAGGAATTGATAGACTTGCTGGCTGGGTGACAGGTTCCTGTAATCTGCGGAACGAAATAAACGCTTGATGTCTTCTTTTTGTTTGGGTGTTAAGTCAAAAACTTCATCTTGACTCAACAACACGCTGGGCTTACCCATGACTTGGTCATTAAATAAGGCTTGAGGCTGATATTGTTGATCAATTTTGTAGGTTTTTACTGAAGTGCAAGCGGTCAATACCCAGAAAAAAATTAAGGGTAAAAGGCTTTGATTTATGTGCTTGCAGGATGCCTTCATCCTATTTATTATAAACCAAATGATTGTTATTGGCAATGGTCTAAAAAATGTTGAATCAAGCTGTGGTTGTTTTCTGTTTCACTTTTTGTAGGCACCATGGCGGGAACATCAAATGCTTCAGCTTTTAGGTCAGTCAATCGGTCTTTGATGTATGCCTGCATGATGAGGCCATTCCATTCTGGGTGAAATTGGACACCATACACATGCTTTTGGTACCGAAACACATGGTTTTGGTCTTTTTCACTGCTTGCCAACCTGGCACAACTTGTTGGCAATGCCAGTACCGACTGTAAATGTGATACCCACGTGGAAAATGAAGCTTGTTCTGACCCATTGAATAATGGATCTTTCACGCCTTCTGCTGTCAATGTACAAACACTGCGTCCCATGCTCCTGCCCAATGGGTTGTAATCCACATGGCCACCCAGCAGGTCTGCCAGTAATTGGTGGCCAAAACAGACACCCAAGGTGGGGATGTCTTCTATGCATAGTGACAGCCAATGCTGGGTTTCGCGCATCCATCTCTGCTGCGCTGTCACCATGGCAGCAGAACCGGTGATGATGATGTGACTGTACGAGTCTTGAGCCGCCTCTTGGTCTGGTAATGGCTCACCTCTATGCACATGAATGGTTTGACTGGATCGGTTTGGAATTGCTTGCTTGAACCAATCATCAAAATTACCGTACTGGCGAGCAGAAATGGTGGCATCACCCGTTTGTATGATCAGCACCGTCATGCCCGTCTCAATGGGTGGAAGGCGGGGCAATGCGAATCGCTTCCTCTAATGAAGTGCTGCCTTCTTTGAGTAATTTGGCCATCCCAATCCGCAATGGCAACATCCCTTGCTGGAAAGCAGCGGCTGTCAGTTTCTCTGAGGGTATCTCTGATTTAATCAAAGTCCTGATGTTGCCCTTGATGGGCATCATTTCAAAAACCCCTGAACGACCATGGTATCCGGTGTTTCTGCACTCATCACAACCTTTGGCTTGGTACAATTTTTCAGGGGGACTGATGTCCCAAGGGTGAACCATAGAGACCCACTTTTCCGCATCTACCTTGGTTGGCGTTTTACAATGAGGGCAGAGTAGCCGTATCAATCTTTGGGCTATCACCCCTGCCAAGGTACTGCGCAATAAATAATCAGGCACGCCCAAATCCAACAATCGATTGATGGCAGAAGGCGCGTCATTGGTGTGCAAGGTGGACAGCACCAAATGACCGGTTAATGAAGCTTGAACCGCCATGGTGGCCGTTTCTAAATCGCGTATCTCACCTATCATGATGATGTCCGGATCTTGGCGCAGCAGTGTCCGCACACCGTCTGAAAAGTGCAGATCAATTTTCGGATTAACTTGCATTTGATTCAAAATGGGTACCACCATTTCAATCGGATCTTCCACCGTTGACACATTCACATCAGGGGTGGCCAATTGTTTTAATGTGGAATACAAAGTCGTGGTTTTACCCGAACCTGTTGGACCTGTGACCAAGACTATGCCATGAGGTCGATCGATCATCTCACGCCAAGCCGCCGCTTCTTCAACACTGAATCCCAAATCCTGATAGTTAATCACCACCGCATCTGGATCAAAAATACGCATCACGCATTTTTCTCCAAAAGTGGTTGGCATGGTGGACACACGCAGTTCAATTTCACGATCACCTTCTGACAGGGTTTTGATGCGGCCATCTTGTGGTCGGCGCTTTTCTGCCACGTCAATGCGTGCCAATATTTTGATTCGGCTGGTTACCGCCGCCATCACAGCCGGTGGTAAGTCATAAACTTGCATCAAACGACCATCCACCCTGAACCTGACCATGCCATTGTCCCGCTTGGGTTCTAAATGGATATCACTGGCCCGCTGATCAAAAGCATATTGAAGCAACCAATCCACCAAACCGATCACATGTTGGTCATCGGCATTGATGTCTTTCTTGCTGCCCAGCTTGACCAATTGCTCTAAATTCAGAACGGGGTCAATCGATTTTTTGGCATGCCGTTTCTTGGCACTTTGCACCTGTTTGTTGACGCCATAAAATTCATACAACAGGCGCTGAATGTCTATCGGGTTGGCATGGATGCGTTTGATTTCTTGGCGGTGTATTTTATTCAAATCCGCCATCCAAGAAGTGTTCAATGGATTGGCAACAGCTATGGTGATGCTATGCGGTGTCACCTCAATGGGTAAAATCTGGTGCTGTCTGGCGTAGGCTTGCGAAATCACCTGTGTGACTTGATTGACATTGACCTTGGTGGGGTCAATTTTCAAATAGGGCATGTCATGGGTTTTTGCCACCCACCGGGTGATGAACTCCATGGTGATGGGCTTTTGATTGCGTTGATTGATTAATTTGTTATCAACGATGGCAACATAGGGGTGTACTGATGCCGATGCCACCGTGGCTTTTTCCAACAAGGTAATGAAATCTTTTTGACTGATGATATTGGCTTGTAACCACTGCTTTGCAATGGCTGCCATAAAGGTGTTTTTTATCGAGTTATTTTCAGTCATCAAACAGTCTTTGTAGATTTTTGTCATTCAGTATTGTAGCGGATTCACCAGCCAGATAACAATCTTTCGCCAAAAGCAACAACACATGCGTGCAATGGGCCTGGATGGCGGTCACATCATGACAAACCATCACCACCGATTGATGTTGACTTTGTTTGACCAATAAACGCATTAAAAACTGTTGGTAAACACAATCCAAGTGATTAAGTGGCTCATCGAGGATCAGGTGTGGGCTTTTTTGTGCCAAACAGGTGGCCAATTCCACCTTCCGTCGCTCACCTCCAGATAAGTGCAACAAAGAACGGTCTTTTAAGTGGCTGATTTTTAACATGGTCATCAATTCATCCACTGCCTCAGCCTCATTGTGCTTGGCTTGCCAAGCAAACTGGCCCATGGCTATGGCCTGTGAGACCGAGCAATCCAAACAAGGCTCTTGGATTTGAAGCAGGTAACTGATTTGCCTGGCTCGTGCTTGGATATCAATGGCTTCCAATGGCATGCCGTCAATGTGTATCGACTGATTGCGGGATGGCAATAAGCCTGCCATTTGATGTAACAAGGTGGTTTTGCCCAATCCATTGCGACCCAATATGCCCCAAAACTGACCTTTTTCAAAAGTCACATCCAAACCCTGAAGCAACACCTTTTCATCACGAATCACGTCCAATTGCTTAATACTGATCATGGTGTTTTGCTGTTCAACCAAAGAAACACGGGCACACCAATCAGTGCAGTAAAAATGCCCACAGGCAATTGAATCGGCGCCATCACGGTGCGAGACAGGGTGTCAGCAGTCAATAAGAAAATCGCCCCACCCAGCAGACTCATGGGAATCAATACTTGGTGTTTGTTACCCACCAATAAACGCATCAAATGCGGCACCACCAAGCCAACAAAGCCTATGGTTCCCGCTTGTGCCACCGCCACCGACGTGAGCAGCGCCGTCAGGCTGAAAACCAACACGTTCAAACGCACGGCATTGACACCTGATTTGGTGGCAAACAATTCGCCACGGGACAATATATCCAAAGGCCGATGCTGTCGAAAGAGCAACAGGCCTGCCAAGCCAACAATAACAAAATGCCACCATTGCGTTCGAACAAAGGATAAATCACCCATCAACCAAAACATCATGGATTTCATTTGATCAGGCGGCGCCAAAGCCAGCATCATGCTGATCAGCGCAGCAAAACCAAAAGCCAAGACCACACCATTCAAAGTCAGCTTATTGGTTCTGATTTGTCCAAAATAGCTGAGTTTCAACAACAGCATGGCGGCAGCAAAACCTCCAGCAAAACCAGCCAGAACTTGAAGGTTGGCTGACAAGGAAGTAGCGGTTAAGATAAAAAACAATTGGACACTGGCAGCACCACCAGAAACGCCCAACAAATAAGGGTCTGCCAAGGGGTTTTTGACCATGTTCTGAATCAACAAGCCTGCCAATGACAAACAAGCCCCGACTAAAAGGGCATTCAAAACACGCGGCCAGCGCACTTGCCAGATGATTTCATGCAATGGATTTTGTGCATCGATCAAGGCATTGATGGGTGTTGAGACTGGACCAAGTAACAAGCTGGCGACCACCACCAACAGCAATAACAAGCCGCCCATCACAACCCCAGCCAATAAGCCCTGCTTCATGCTGAAAACGAAGTCAGCGGCTCAAACCCACCGACATGACTTCTTTTCTGAGCACAGTCAAAGTGGCATTGCCTGACATATAGCGAGTTGAAACCGTCAGTTGGTTGGCATCCATGGACAACAACTTACCAAAAATGGGGCGCCCCCTTTTGGTTTTTATTCTGACGTTTTTACCAATCGCATCGGCCCAATTGGACAAGTTGTTGGCCTTTTTCACAGTTCCTATTTTATGGGTAACGACTTGGATCAATTCTTTGGGTTTGTTCTTTTCCGCTTCGGCTGCGGCTTTCTGCTCTTGAGCCTCCATTTGAGAACGCAACAATTCCATATTCAAATCCAAATGGTCAATCGCTTTCAATTCAACCACCGAATATTCATTTTCACCCAAAGCCACTTCCAGTCCACTGTTTTCTAATATTTCATTTTGCGACATGGAAGCCAATTCAAACATATATTTTGGTTCATCCAACTTCAGTATGGCATTCAATTCGGTGTCTGCAGCCAACGACCTTTGGTACATGTTGCTGAGCTTTTCTGGCATGTCCTTGGCCACCAGTGCACGCAATAATTGTTGTAATTGGTTGGCACTGTCCAGTCTAAACGCAGCAAATGAATTGCGGTGTTTTTTGGCACACATTTCATTGCGTTTGGCATTAAAGCCTTGGTCAGCTTGGTAATAATACAGGGTATCAACAATGGTGTCGTTGAATGTGATTCTGGGCACATCACTGGCACGGGCCAATGAGCCGGACCAGGTGATATACCAAGCATCTTCGGTTTGGATATTGATACTGAAATCGATGTTCAATGCATCGGTCAGTTGATAGGTGATTTCTAAATCATGGCTTAAACCATTTGGATACATACTTTGCCATTGGTCAGTACTGAATGCACCATTGGTCTCTTCACCGCAAGCAAAATGTCCCAAATGTCCCGCTGCCAACGGCCAAAAATCAGCCGCATACACTTCAGACATCAGGTCGTTACCATTGCTGTTAAAACGCACACCATTTAAATTCACACCCAGACTTTCTGGAGCCAAGGCAACCAAATCGCGAGAATTCTTCAACAACAAATCCCATACATCTGCTTGGATAAGCATGGAATCAATCTGATAGCCTTGTCTTTTCCCGGCCGGAATAAAGGTCAATCGTGACAACCTGATTTGACCATCTAATGTGGTTTCCATTTGGCTGTGTTTCCAAGTACCCAAAGCACCCAAATGCCCCATCAAGCCTTCCACATAGTATTTGCTGTTGTCTTGTATGCGCCAGAAAGGCAAGCCCACCAGCAAAGCAATCACAATCAAAGCTATTATTTTATTGTTATTCATAGAGTTATCTTACATCACGGGTTCAGCAAATCCAGCAAAAGCAGAGATTATTATTGTCTGAATCTGCTTCAAAGGCAAATTCACTTCTGGGAAATTGCCAACGGCTTCAAAATTTTTGTAAAAATCTGGATGAGAAGGTGGCACTTCCTCATGCCCAGGCTTTAACTCATAGCTGGTTGCATAACGAAAAGGCCAAATGTCCAAGACAGGTAGTTTTCTTGATATGGTGGCTAATACACCACTGACGTCACTGAAAAAAGGAATTTGTTCCTTGGCGGCCACCCGCCATGCATTTTTATTCAACAGGTCTTGATTGATATTTTTTGTCAGTTTTTCAGCAAATTCATGACTGTCAATGATGAAACCCGCTTCGGTGTTTAAATAATCCGACCTGGGGTCAAAATTATGAGAACCAATCATGGAGTAACGGTCATCGACAACAAAGGATTTACCGTGCATGCCAAAGCGTGTTCGTTCATTGATTTGTCCAAGCGAAAACATCTGCGTCCAATCCGCGGGTTTGGCCCTGAACTCATGGATGTTCATGCCCAGTGTTTTTAAATAATAGCGTTTCTTCTTAAATGAAATGGCATACACATAAAAGGCATCGGTTGAGGCCAATGAATTGGTTGAAACCGTCAGTTCGTAATTGGGTTTTTCTTTGCGCAATTTTTTTAGGATTTTGCGGGCTTTTTTACTGAACACCAAATAAGGTGTTTGCATCAAAAGCTTCCTTTCCGTTGATTCTATCAGTCTGTTTATTTTTTCGGTTAATTGGGCATTGCGCTTCCGAGAGGCTTTGTTGAAGGGTTTGTCATGGCTGTCACTGAAAAAATCCAACTGGGTTACTGTTATCAGTTCGGGTATCCAGTTGGCTTGAATCCATTCGGTATCCAACGCTTGATTGATCTTGATGGTGGCTTTGGCATCATAAGCTTTGGTCCAATCGTTGTGCGTGATGTTATCTGACAATATCCTTTGGCTGACATCCATCAAGTATTCTGTTGGTACCACATGTTTAGAGTTCCAGAAAGTCTCGAAAGAGGCCACCATGTCCACCACTTCTGGACCCACGGCCAACACATCCCGGTCTTTGTAATTAAAACTTTCATCCCAATCATAATAGCGACTTTGGTAATTTCGACCACCCACCATGCCATACTGACCATCAACCACAAACACTTTGTTGTGCATTCTTTTGTTCATTGATGCCAAGCAACAAGCCAAGGCACTGAAAAAATCAAATGGTGATGTGTGCGCTTCTCCCAGCACGGGGTTGTACATGCGGAATGACAAATTTTCATGTAAGGTGCTGATTTCTGCAACAAACCGCGATGAACCCATGGAAAACATTTGGTCAATGATGACCCGAACTTTCACCCCCCTTTTGGCAGCTGTTAACAATTCTTGAATCATCAAATGCCCTGCATCGTCATTCACCCAAATGAATGATTGGATGTTGATGCTGACTCTGGCCGACCTGATTAAGTGCAGACGCAAAGCCAATGCATCAGAACCTGAATCCAGTAGTTGGGCGCGGTTTTGTCCATCGATGGTGCTTCGCAGAAAAACACTTTCATAGGGTGATGACAGTGCACATCGGGTGACAGGGTCATCACAGGTCAGGCTGCTGTCTTTTTTAACTGCAATCACTTGCGATACTTGCTGTTTGGTTTGTCTGGAAATTTGGCAAGAACTCAACAGCATCAAAACCAATAAAACCCATGGCATGCGTTTACTCATTATTTCACCACATTCAAGCTGACATGATTGATTTTTTGCCGTGTGGCTATGGCGCAAGCCATCCCTTGTATGTCATGCACGTCATAGAATTTCAAGCCACTTTCTCGCACCGCCTTGGGCAGAAAATACCACAACACACCGCCATGGAATTTACACCAAGCTTCTTTTTGTGCCCACCATTGATAAAATGTGTTCATTTGATCTTGTGCGTTCAATGTTTGCATGTGTTGCCACTCTGTTTCATGATAATGCCTTTCTGCCACTCCCAGGTAATTGCGTCGGCTGTTGATTCGCTCCAAATCAATGCCCAGGGGTTCATCATCAATGACATAGGCATGGAGTCGGCCACTGTGGGCATATGAAAAATGAGGCCCACCTTCTATAAATGGTTTTCCATTTTTTCCTCTTTGTACCTCAAAAAACCCTGTCTGGGGGTGAAATTGCTTTAACAATTTCTGTAAAATGTCGTCACTGTACTGTTTGGCTTTTCGCCGGTCGTGATGCGGATTGACATTCAGCCAAACTTTCAACTCTTTACCCATTAATTTTATGACTTCCAGTGCTCAACAAATCAGCAATACATTGCAACATAAAATCACCCAAGAAATCAACAACAGCGGTGCCATCAGTTTTGCAAAATTCATGGAAATGGCCCTGTACCAACCTGGATTGGGTTATTACAGTGCTGGCTTGAAAAAATTCGGCAAAGAAGGTGACTTCATCACTTCACCTGAGTTGGGGCATTTGTTTGCACACTGTCATGCCGCTGTCTTTGCACCTGTCTTGGCCAGTTTAGACGATGCCGTGATTTTCGAGTTGGGTGCGGGTATGGGCAGTTTTTGTCACGATGTACTGCTGGCATTGGATGCCAAAAATCAGCTGCCGGATGCCTACTGGATTTTGGAGGTCAGTGCCGATCTGAAACACCAACAACAACTGACGGTTGCCCAATTGCCTCCACATTTGGCAGAGAAAGTGCAGTGGTTAAATGAATTACCCCAGAAACCCTTCAATGGCATTGTGTTTGGCAATGAAGTTTTGGATGCTTTGCCAGTTGAAGTATACCAACAACAAGGCAATGAGAAAAAACGCTTAATGTTGAGCAATGTTGAAGAGAAACTAAGTGAATCGTGGGTCGATTTTCCGGATGACTTGGCACAACAATTGGCTGCCAAACAACTGTCTTTATCTGAAGGCCACCGCAGCGAGTTCATCCCCAATTTGGCACAATGGCTGTCAAGCATCACCCAACAGCTACAATCAGGCTTGGTGCTTTGGGTGGATTACGGTCACGGATCACCGGCTTTTCATCACCCCGTGCGAAACCAAGGCAGCTTGGTCTGTCACCAAAGACACGAAGCCAATTTCAACCCGTATCAATCCATAGGATTACAAGACATCACCGCATTTGTAGACTTCACTCATGTGGCAGAATGCCTTTCATCACTGGGCTTTGAAATCCAAGGCTTCACCACTCAAGGTGATTTTTTGGCCGATGCCGGCATTGCCAATTTGTTGGATCCTGAGGGTGAGTTCAATGAATATTTTCAACTGGCCAGTGAAATGAAGCAATTGATGCTGCCAACCGAAATGGGTGAAAAGTTTAAAGTTTTGGCCGCCACAAAAGCTTTTGAACAAGCGGTGCTGGGGTTTGCCAATAACAAACTTTACGACTTGTGATGGATGCGAGCCGCAATGCTTGAAATGTTGGCTTTTGCATCCTCGTATTCTTTATCAATGAGGTTGGCAATCCAGCCATGAAACCTTTGACCGTCATTGATGATTTGATGCACAGTCAACAAACTGTGGTTGATGCAACCCAGACCTATTCTTGACACCATCACCACCGGTATATTCAATGCTGCTGCCAAATCGTTCAACATCCAGTCAGCTGACAAGGGAACGCACCAGCCCCCCACACCTTCGACCAGAACGCGATCATACTGCTTTTCTAGCTGGTGATACTGCGCCACACAGCTTGCCAAATCAAATGCAGCCTCAACATCGGCTATGTGTGGTGAAGCGGGTTTTTCAAATGTATATGGGTTGATTTCAGTGGTGTCTTGCCCGGTCACAGCTGCCAAGCGCAAAGCATCTTCGCTGACCAATTGGCCCTTTTGCCAAATGGCGCCAGATGCAATCGGTTTGTAAGCTCCTACAGACAGTCCTTGGTCTTGCCATGACTTTAATATTTCACAGGCAATGTACGTTTTCCCGGCATCTGTATCGGTCGCAGTTAATAAACAATTGGGCAGTTTGTGAAAAGATCTGGCTGCTATAGGGTTCATGACTTTTCTGCTTCAATCACGTTCGTCAATGCTTCAAACTGTGCAACAGTGATGGTTTCTGGGCGTTGACTTGGATCGATACCCACGGCTTCCAATTGCGTGACCGTGACCTGCTTTTTCAAGTTGTTCCTGATGGTTTTGCGTCTTTGTTGAAATGCTTGCTTCACCAATGCTTCCAAAGCTGGCAATGACACTTTTGTGACCTCTTCTTTGCGTGTCAGTTGTACGATCTGAGAGTCAATTTTGGGAGGGGGATTGAAGGCTTCTGGTTTGATGACCAGGTGCGCAGAACAATCAAATTGGTGCTGTAACATCACAGACAATCGACCAAAGTTCTTTTCGCCTGGAGCCGCACAAATGCGTTGCACCACTTCTTTTTGTAACATGAACACCATGTTATTGATTTGTGAGGACTGGTACAGCATGTTAATTAACAACGGTGTGGAAATGTTGTAAGGCAAATTGCCAACGACCTTGTAAGGGCCCTGGGTTAATTTCAACTGCAAGGCATCCATATGATGAATCTGAACGTTGGCAGCTGCACCAAATTTTTCGGTTAAGACGGGGATTAAATCATTGTCCAGTTCTATCAAATGTAAATCGGCTTCACTGGCTTGAATGTATTGGGTGATGGCGCCATGACCTGGGCCAATTTCTATGATTTTTTCACCCACCTTAGGGCGAATGATTTTGACGATGTTGTTAATCACGCCTTCATCATGGAGAAAATTTTGCCCCAGGTGTTTTTTTGCTTTCATTGTTGATTCCTTACACATGCTTTGGCGCATGCTATGGCGGCAGCCAAGCTGCCTGAATTGGCCGAACCTTGGCCGGCGATGTCCAAAGCCGTGCCATGGTCCACGCTGGTTCTGATGATGGGCAGCCCCAATGTGATGTTGACAGACTGGCCAAAGCCAGCATATTTCAGCGGGGCCAAACCTTGGTCATGGTACATCGCAATGATGGCATCAAAGGGTTTGACTTTTTCAGGAGTGAACAAAGTATCTGCTGGATAAGGACCATGCACATCTAATCCTTTGGTTTTGAGTGCCGCAATGGCCGGTTCAATGATTTCTATTTCTTCACTACCCATGTGACCGGATTCACCCGCATGGGGATTGAGTCCACATACGGCCAATTGGGGGGATTTGATGCCAAATTTCTGTTTAAGATCAGCAGCCACAATCTCACAGGTTTCCATCACTGATGCTTTGGTAACATGTGCCGGCACGTCTTTCAATGGCAGGTGTGTGGTGACCAAAGCCACACGCATGGACTGGTTCAGCAACATCATCACCACTTGGTCTGTGTTTGTTAAGCTGGCCAGATACTCTGTATGACCTGAAAATGCGATGCCTGCATCATTGATCACACCTTTGTGAATTGGGCAGGTAACCATGGCTTGATATACACCTGTTTGACAACCTTTTACCGCTGTTGCGATGGTTTCAAGCACATATGCGGCATTTTCAGGGTTCAACTGCCCCAGTTGATTAGGTCCTTTTAAAGGGATGTGACAAATTTGCTCTGCCGGCCATGTAGGTATGGATTGATGAATCAGTTGCTGATCACCAATCAACACACAGCCTTCTAATTTTTCCGCTTTTGACAGTTGTGCCACCAGCTCCAATCCAATGCCCGCAGGCTCGCCTAAAGTGATGGCCAACATCTGGTGTTAAATTCTGATGTCCACAAATGCTTCGCCACGGATTTCACGAATCCAGTATTCAATGGCTTCTTGCATTTTTCGTTCTTTGATGGCACTTTCAGCTTGCTGTCTTTTGAATGCTTCTGTGACATCAGACTCTTTTTTACCCAAGTATTTAATGATGTGCCAACCGTTATCAGTTTGGAATGGTCTGGAGGTTTCTCCTTCCTTTAATGATTTGATCACATCTCCGATGCGTTGTCCGTATTGGTTGATTTCAAACCAACCCAAATCACCACCCAAAGGTGCTGAATTATGGTCATCAGATTCTGCCTCTGCCAAGGTGGCAAAATCTTCACCAGCCAATAATTTTTCATGTAAATTGTTGATCACTTTCATACCGTCTCTGGGTGTCACCACTTGGTTGGTTTCTACCATGATGTGCAGGGCATTGAATTGTTCTACTGTTTTGACGCTGTTGGTTCTCTTGTCTAACAGTTTAATTAAGTGATAGCCATTGGGTGAACGGATGGGACGAGACAATTCGCCAACCGCCATTGATTTGATTTGGTCAGTGAACAGTGGTGGTAATTGGTTGATTGGACGCCAACCCAATCTACCACCTTCCAATGCACGCTGTCCATCTGAGACCTGGGTGGCCAAGACGGCAAAATTTTCACCTGCCAACAATTTCTCATGAACGGAATCAATCTCTTGTCTCGCAGCTTCCGCAGCACTTGCACTGCCACCTGCGGGTGTGGCAATCAAAATGTGTTGTAATTGAACTTCGCCTTGGTCCAATTCATTGTCAGCTAAAAACAATTCTATTTCATGATCACTGACTTTCACTTTGGAGTTGGCATAAGCATAACGGACACGTTCTGTTTGCATGTCACGTTTCATGTCACGCCTGAAATCAGCAAATTCAAATCCATCCTTTTCAACCGCATTTTTCATTTGTTCAGGCGTTACACCGTTTTGTTGTGCAATGTTACTGATGGCGCCATCCACTTCTTCTTCTGAAATTTGAATGCCCACCTGTTCGGCCCTGGCAATTTGAACCTCTTGAACAATCATCCGTTCCAACACCTGACTTTCTAAGATGTCACTGGGTGGGATCTGGTTGCCTTGCGCCTCAATTTGTCTGATGATAGATGTCATGGCACGGTCCAGTTCGGAACGCATGATGATGGCATCATCCACCACCGCCACGATTTCATCCAACAACTGTTCTTCTGCATGCCCAGACATGGCCAATTGCATCATGCACATGGCTAAAATTATTTTTTTAAACATTAAAATGCCTCTTTGTATCCTAAAATAGATTGCCTCAATAAGCGCCTTGGGCTTCTGCCCAGCGCGCCCAAGCCGTTGAGTTGAAATTCTGCATAAAAACCATTGTTACTCAAACCGGTTTCATCGACCAAATAATGGCGGCCCATCAAGCGCAGGGCCCAACAGCACCCTTTATACTCGTAGCCAAATAAAGCTTCAATGGTTTTGTTGCTTTTGGTTGAATAATTGACGCGTGTTAACAACCTGTGCGCTGATTTTATGGGTATCACAGCAGATGCATCAATTTGTTCAATTTTATCTTGTCGGTAACGGTAAGCAAAGTTAAACACATCACCTCGATTGGTTTTTCTTTGCACTTTGAACAAGCCACGCTCTAATTTTTTGCTTTCTTGGTCATAGTGCAAACTGACACCAGCACTCCAGTTATTGTGCAGGTAGAGATTATATTCACCAATCAATGGAGATTTCGTTAAATCTTGAGGTTCACCGCTTAACTGAACCAGTTGATCGTCAAAATAGTTGATTTGGCCCAGCGTCAGGTTCCACTTTTCTGCCCCAGATGATGAAAAACTGCGGTGGGTCAATGCCAATGCCGCTTGGTTCATGTCAGCTTGTCTGTCGGCACCTGAAAAACGGTTTGTTTGAAATAACATGGTGGAACCAAAGGTTAACCTGCGGCTGTCAAAAAGCGGGATGTCATCCTGATTTTTCTCAGGTACATACACATAAAACAGTCGTGGCTCTATGGTTTTGTACGCACCATTGTCTTCCCACTTTTCAAAAGTCATGCTTGAATCCAAAGAAAACACGGGCAGTGACCGAGAAATATTGGATCGACCATCATCAAAATCATAGTGTGTGGATCGGTACTCAACTTTCGGTTTTATCCGACCCCATGTGTTAGAAAATTCGGTGCTCAACCAAGGCTTCAATTCAGTGCGCCAGGCCCCAACAACATCTTCTCTGTAAAAATTGATTAAGGTGGTGTTGATGCCATAATCATATCCCGAGGTGCTGGCTGGTTTGTACCAATTAAAATTGATTTCTGGCAGTTTTTGATAAGGCTCATTGGCCGCCGAAATGTTTTCACTCAAAACCTGATAGTCTTCAAAACCCGCAAAGAAATCCCAACTGCTGGCGTGACCCCTTACATTGACTTGGCTTTTTAAATAGGGGGTGGAAGTGATGAATGAACTGGAAGCAAAATCTTCATAATAGCGACTGTCTGATACATGGTTCAAATCAGCAGCAAATCGCCATTGTTTGTTGAAACGGGTGCTGTGCTGGTAATGCAACCAACCACGATCATCTCCACGCTTGTCATCATTGGGCAAATAGGTGCCTTCTAACACCCCATTGGAACGCTCGGCTTTGTACCTGAATTCTGCTCCCAGCATCAAACCATGGTCTTGCAAATATCGCGGTGTTAAGGTGAGGTCGTATTGTGGATGGATGTTGAAGTAATAGGGCAAAGTCAAATCCAAACCGGTGGTGTTTGAATAAGAAAAGCTGGGCACCAGTAAACCACTGCGTCGATCATCATTAAGGGGTAATTTAATCCATGGTATATAGAGCCATGTTCTGTCCTTCACTTTCAGCCTGGCACCTTTGAATGTACCCATACCTTCTTGATTGTCCAAATGGGCTTCTCGTGCTGTGATTTCCCAACTTCTTTGGTCAGGCGAGCAGGTTGAAAACGTCATGTTTTGTACCACCGCCAAGTCATCACTTAAAGTCATCTGCTCAGCTTGACCATTCATGTCTGAATCGAGCATAAAATAGCGCAGGTGTTTGATGTCCGCCGTTTTATTTTGGTTGTCCATTTCTGCATCTTGGGCCGTAATGCGTTGGGCGTTATTTTGCAACCACACACCGCCATTGGTTTTAAAACGTTGCGTGTCCTTGTGAAAGGTCAACTGAGGCGTCATGAAACGCAATTGTTCCCGCTTGATACACACATTACCTGACAATAAAAAAGTTTGATCTGAAAGTTTTTGTGAGTGGGTGGCCGCCACATTGATGTTGGCGTTTGCTGTCGCCTGTGCCAAACAGCGTTCTTGGGTTGGTGTCAGGTTGATGTCTTTTACTTCACACTGCTGTACAGCCAATACGGCATTGGGTGAACCGGCAGCAAGGCACATCATGAGCAAAATAAACGGGGGTGATTTTTTCAATGGATAACTCAATTGTAAATTTTTATGATATCTGTTTTACATTCCAAGCGGGCTATTTTAATATGGTTGGAGCTAAAAGTCTGTAGCTGTTCGACATTCTGTCCTTCAGCCGCATAAAATTAACATTGTTTACAGAGGTGAATAAATCATGGCAGGTAAGTTTGTAGTCACAAGTGGCAAAGACGGTAAAGATTATTTTGTACTCAAAGCCGGTAACGGTGAAGTGATTTTGCAATCACAAGGATACAGCTCAGCATCTGGTTGTGAAAACGGCATCGAATCGGTAAAAAACAATGCCGGTGATGAAAGTAAATTCGAATGCAGAGAAGCCAAAGACGGGCGAGTTTACTTTGTCTTAAAAGCATCCAATGGCCAAGAAATCGGTCGCTCTCAAATGTACAAATCAGACAGTGGTTGTAAAAATGGCATGGCTTCAGTGGCCAAAAATGCAGCTGATGCTTCTGTTGTTGATGAAAGAGGCTAAGAAACCTTTGCAAAATTTGAAGGGCACGTATATCGTGTCCTTTTTTTTGCCTGAAAAATCATGAGTTGGTACCAAGACGAATCACTGTGGGAAGTTTTTTATGATTGCATGTTTGATCAAGCCAGTTTTGATTTGGCCAAACAGCAATGTCCTCAAATACTTGAGATGGTCGGCCACCCTGTCAGTAACATGCTCGATTTGGCTTGTGGTCCTGGCAGGCATTTGCTGGGCTTTGCCTCATTTGGTATTGACGTCACTGGCGTGGACTTGAGCGGCTATTTACTCAGTCATGCTGCCAATCACTTTGAACAAGAACAAGTGGCAGGCACTTTGGTTCATAGTGATATGTTGGCCTATGAACCCAAACAAAAGTTTGACCTGATCACCAATTTATTCACATCTTTCGGTTACTACCCTGAGGCCAATGACAACCAAAAGGTGTTGAATCAAGCTTACCAGTGGTTGAACAAAGGTGGCTCTTTGGTGATAGACACCTTTGGTAAAGAGCAATTGGCACACACCATGGAACCCGTTCACTTGACTGAATATGACAACGGTGATTTAAGGGTGGAACGCCCTCTGTTAATAAATAACATGCGCGTTTTTGCCAATGAGTGGATCTTGATCAGGGGCAATGAAGCCTTCCGACGAGAATACCAGCACTTTGTTTACAGCGCCCAAGAAATGGAAACCATGCTGTCTTTAGCCGGTTTTGAAGACATCCGAATTTACGGGTCATTTGAAGGCGATGAATACGATTTATCCTGCGAGCGATTGATTGCTGTGGCGCAAAAATAAAAAAAGCCTGTGGGTTCCAAAACCCACAGGCTTTTTAAAGCAAATGATTCATTCACTCCAAGGGTTCAAGCGTCAAAGGGTCTTTTAAAGCCACCTTTTGCATGGTCAATCCCGTAATTTCAGCCAGGGTGCCATGCTTGCCATCTCCGGCTTCAGCTTCTGAAAGCTTACCCACCAACAAGATACGTAACTCATCTTTATTAAGGTATTTTTTAGCCACCCTTTGGACATCAGCGATACTGACCGCCCGAATTTTGGCTTCATAATTTTTCCAATAATCAGCCGCTTCTTCATTCAAATCATCGGTCACAAAACGATTGGCTTTGCTTTGTGGGCTGGCATACAAATCAGCCAAAAAAGTCACTTGAGATTCCTGAGCAGTTTTCAACTCTTTGGGGCTCACTGGCTCATTTTGAATGCGGGCTATTTCTTCCAAAACTATCGCCGTGGCTTGGGCCACTGATGGATTCTTAGATTGAAAGTAGGCACGGAATTGTCCGTTGAAGTTTCTGCCTGCCGTATAGCGAGAGCCTGCCGAATAAGCCAGACCTTCATCCGAACGAACACGTTTGGTGATGCGAGAGGTGAAACCACCACCGCCCAAAATGTCATTCATCACTTGAATGGCATAAAAATCTGGGTTACTTCTTTTAACACCTGGGTGACCAATGGTCACACGGGTTTGGGTAACGTCATCTTTGTTCACACCATACAAACCTGGCGCTTGTGGCATCAAATCATCTGGAATTTGGCGTTGTACTGACATTTTAGGTAACCGCGCCAGTTGCTTGTTCAATTTTTCTACCACACTGGCTTTATCTACGGCGCCAGAGACAGCAATCAATAATTGACCTGAACCAAACACCTTGGCCACATAATCACGCATGGCATCGGCATCAACGGCATTGACTTCAGTTTCGGTGGCCATTCGGTTGGTGTAAAAATCTTCACCCCTGATGATTTCTGCCCAAACCCTGGGCTCAATGGTACGGGTGTCGTCATTTCGACGGCGCATGCCTTCCAAGGCTTTGTCTTTATTGATTTGAAGACGCTCACCATCCATTCTCGCCTCAGTTATCATGTCGAACATCAAATCCAAAGACTCATCCAGATTATTACTCAATGTGTCCAAACTGGCCGATGAACTCACTGAGTTGCTGCCAAATCCAATGCTGGTGGCGAGAAAATCCAACCGTTCATCCAAAGCATCAGGCGCCAAATCTTGGGTCCCACCATCACGCAACATGGTCATGGCCATGCGACCGGTAACCGATGTTTCTTGGCTCAAAATAAACTCACCGATGGGTGATGTGATGCTGATGCGTACCAAAGGAAACTTATGGTCTTCAACCACATAGGCCACATTGCCATCAGCCAAAGCCACGCGATGAGTGTCGGCATCTGCAAAATAGAGACTGCTGTCTTCAAACTTTAATTGGCTTGGGTGTTTAACGATTCCTTTCTGGCTGATGCCTTTTTTCGCCACCGCTGCTCCAGAAACCAGGATGGCACTTGCCATTGCAGTGGCCAATAATATGTTTTTCAATCTCATGATTATTCTCCTGCCTTAGCTAATCGTTTTTTCAATTGTTTCAGCAAATAATTCATTGCTGCTTGTTTGTCTGCTGGCGCTTGTGCCAAACTGCCTTCAATGCGTTGCACTATGGCAGGCAGTTGTGCCGGCGGCACCATGGCCAGTTGACCCAACATTTGCTTCACTTGATCTTGGTCTTCTTGACTCAAGGCCGCCAACTCTGGATCCACAGGCTCATCAGAAACCTTGCGGGTGTATAACGCGCTGCCTTTGAAACCATTCAGGTATTTTTGCGCCGCAGCTTGAACATCTTGTTTGCTGACTTTTGTCAAACGCTCAAAGTTGGTGTCCATGGTGCGCCAATCCCGCAACCCTTCAAAATACAACAATTGAATGGCCAAGAAAAACGGATCTTCTAAGCGCCTGAATTGACTGGCTGCATTTTGATTCAATTGTTTTTCTAATTCATAATCTGTGATACCCTCATCGATGATTTTTTGCACCTCTTCCAACAAGGTTTTCTTCAATAAGTCTGGGCTGACACCTTTCTTACCATTGGCTGAAACGGTGAAACTGCCATCAAATTTCTGGGTGTTGCTTTGGGCCGAAGCCGAAGTGGCGATTTGGTCTTCCAGCACCAAACGCTTGTACAATCGCCCCGTTTTTCCTGACAACACACCCGCCAAAACACTCAAAGCTGGGTCATCTTTGCCACCAAATGCCGTGGTGCGCCAATCAATGCTGGCAGAAGGTGGTGCATCCACTTCAGCACGGTAATCGAAATCACCCATTAAAGGCATGGCCAAAGTGATAACATCGTCAGCTTTTTTGCCGTTTGATGGGATGCGGCCAAAATATTTTTTAGCCAATTTGATCGCCTGGGCTTCATCAAAATCACCCACCAAAGCAAAGGTTAAATTGTTAGGTGCATAATATTGGTCAAAGTAGTTGGCCGCTTGTTCTCGGGTGATGGCTGATATGTCTGATGGCCAACCAACCACAGGCCAACCATAGGGATGGCCACGCCAAAACAATGAATTATAAACTTCATCCTGCGCGCCAGTCGGCGTAGATTCAGTTCGCATGCGGCGCTCTTCATATACCACATCGCGCTCTGAATAAAACTCTCGGAACACCGGCTGAGACAAGCGTTCAGATTCCATCCACATCCACATTTCTAATTTGTTTTTAGGCACACGAATAAAATAAACAGTCATGTCTTGGTTGGTGAATGCGTTCATGCCAGAAGCACCCGCTTCGGTATACACCTGGTCAAATTCATCTTTCACCAAATTGGCCCTTTGTTTTTCTATCAAGGCATCGAACTGTGCTTGCAAATCTTTCATTTCTTCGTCTTGCAAGTGGGCGTCATTGATACCATCACCATGACCCAAACGCACCTGTTCACGGTAACCGCGCTCTTTTTCAATCATCTGACTGCGGATGTCATCTAATTGGCCACGCAATTTGTCGTCCAATTTCGCTTTTTTAACACCGATGCGGGGTGAACCTTTGAACAACATGTGTTCAAATAAATGTGAGATTCCCGTGATGCCAGGCTGTTCATTGGCTGACCCCACTCGAGCCACCCAACCGCCAACAATGTTGGCTTGCCCTGGTTGTTGAACCATTAAAAATTTCATGCCGTTGTCTAAAACGACTTCTTTGACGCTGTCTTGTAGCTTGGTTGTTGCTGCCTGTGTCACAGACACGGTCAGCAAACCCAATACCGCAACAGCACGTTTGAGCTTAATGAAAGCCATGGGGTGTTTCTCCTCTTTCAGTGGTTTTGTCATCAGTTCACAAAGACACTTTATGATTAAATTGGACATTGATGCAAAGCATAGCAAGTGCATAAAAGAAGCCAGCCACTGCATCAAAATGAACGAACATTTTAACGCAGAATGGGGTCAGCTCACAAGGCAAAGCTGGCGGACTTTCGGGTGACTACTGATACAATTCTGGTAAACCCTTGTTGGCTTTGTTGGCCCTCTTCTGGCGCTTGAAACCACCTTGTTTGGCCAGCTGAAACCAGCTGATACTGTGGTCATAATCGGCGCCTTGATACAAACTATTTTGCAGGGTTTCTATCGCCTGTAACGTGGCTTGATCTTCAATTTGATTGGCAATTTGGCTTAAGTTGGTGACTTGTTGTTGATGCTCCTGGTTCCACCAGGCAAGCAATGTTTGTTGAATACGGCTTGGGGTGGCTTCTTTCAAAGCCCTCAGATTGGGGTCAAAACGATTAACATTGGCTTGTTTTGTTGCTGGAACCATTTGAGCCGTGCGCATGCGACGCAGCATAAAAATGGTGGTCAATACCCACAAACTGGCAAAAATCAAAGCCAAGGGTCGCCAAATATCTGCTGCCTTTGAATCCACTGGATTTATGTTGGTTGCTGGGTCTGAAATCACCAATTGGCTGGCAGGTATTTCTTTTTGAATTTGAGCCGTAGGCTGCGGTGTGTTTTGGTTGGCCACATCTGCACGGGCCACGTCAAATGTGGTGCTGGCCAATGTGGCCGTGCGGGTTTGCTCCAACTGGGTGTCATACCATTCCAATGTGTATTCTGGAATCTCCAGCTGCCCAGCTTGACTCGGAATCACCGCGTATTTGATGGTTTTGGTGGCTATCAATCGCTCACCATCGGTGCGCGTCATGGTGTCGGTTTTGTCCTGATAAATTTTGGCACCCTCAAACTGGTCCATATTAATTTCTGGCAATTGCGTTTCAGACAATCCCGTAGCGACCAAGTTGATGGTGCGTGTGATGGGCTCACCCACCTTATATTCACCTTGCGACCAAGTTTGGGTGACATTCAGATCACTCGCTGGAATCCACGGCTTATTAATAAAAGCTTGGGGAATGGGCTTGATGTCCAAAGCCAACATTTCAGATACTTGACGCACCGGTCTACCACGCTGAAACATGCTGTAGCTGGAGCGGCGACTGTTGTCAGTGACTTCTCCTTCAAACACCAAAGGATTTAATTCTAAAGGACCTGAATTTTCAGCGTAAATGGCGTATTTTCGTTCCAAAACCTGGTATGTTTTGCCGTCTCTTTGTGTGCTGTAGCTGGCACCTTTGTTGATTTGTTGAACAATCACCCCATCAGCACTGGGATCAGTTAATCCACCATTTTTCAAATTGACTGCATACAACAAGCGCACCGTTAAGATGATTTCTTCTTGAACAAAAGCACTGGTTTTGCTGGGTATTAATTCAATAAATATATCACCTTGGGCTTTGGCATTGGGATCCGGTTTATTCACCTCAATGCGCAGCGCTTGTGTCGATTCACCAGCCACTTCAATTGGTGGAATGATGTGCTTACCCAAAGATTTAGGCACCAATAAGACTTGCCAAGTGGTGCTGGAAGAGGTTTCACCATTGATGATTTGTGTTGAACTGGATCTGCCCGTACTTCCGACATGAAACACCGCATCAAGCACCGTGAAGTCGGGTTGTTCATTGGTGTTTTTATCCAAGGTCACTTCCATCGTGATGGATTCACCCAAAAACAAACTACTGCGATCTACTTTGGCTGTTAATTTGGCAGCTGCCGAGCCACACAACAACAGCAACATCATCAAAAAACTGTATTTATTCATCACCAATCCTCTGTGGTTTGAAATTCATCACCGCTTTGGTTTCTGCGGTGGTATTGATATAAAAATTTGCGTCTGAGCAGGCCACCTGGGTCATCTTTGATGCGCCTGAGCCACTGTTCCATGGCTTGTTTTTCTTCGGCATCCAAGGCTTGTTCCTCTGGTGTCAACTCAGCTTCCTGTTGAGGTTGCTGCTGTTCAGACTCTTGTTGCTCTGCTTGTTCCTGCTGTTGTTGTTCTTCTTGCTCAGCCTCGGATTGCTCATCTTTGTTGGCCTGTTGCTTTTGCTCTTCGCTGTCTTGTTGCTGTTCTTGCTCAGATTGTTCTTGTTCTGATTGTTCTGAATCTTGTTGCTCACCTGATTGGTTTTCATCAGACTCATCACCTTGTTCGCCCTGTTGCTCTTGTTGCTGTTCTTGCTGTTGTTTCAAAGCTTCTTCAACGATTTTTTTGTTGTACAGCGTGTCTTCATCATTGGGGTCATAGGTCAGCGCCTGCTCATAACTGGCCAATGCTTTTTCTAAGTCGCCTGACTGCGCCAAAGCATTGCCCTGGTTGTAATGGCGATCTAAATCATTCGGTTGCATTTGATACAAGTCAGCGGCCTGCTTGAATTGTTTGTTCTGGTAGGCGGCGGCGGCTTGAATTTTAGGATCAAGCGCTGTTTTTTGTGCTTCTGCCGCTTGATCGTTTTGCAGTTGTTTCCAAGCTTGCTGGTCTTTGTTTAACCACAACTCATCCCATGACAATGCATGCGATTGTTCCACCGGCAAAACCACCCCAAGAGCCAAAAACAGCAGTAAGCCACGCCGATACAACAAGGCCACCATGGGTAGCAACAACAAAGCCAAAAATGGCCCATCATCTATATAGTTTTGACGCCCCATGTCATCCTCACCCCCAAATGGCTGGTCTTCTGCAGAACGATCTTTGTTTTCACTCAAGTCAGCTGCAGCATCAAACATGCCAGCAAAATCATCACCACTTGACAGCACAGTGAAATAACCTGACCCCAGAGTCGCCGCTTGCTGCAAAGCACTGAAATCCAATTTTGGAATGACGATTTGGCCACGCAAATCTTTAACAAAACCACGAGGTGTTGGGATGGGAGCCCCAGTTTCTGTGCCCACTGCCATCACATGGGTTTTGATGTTTTCAGCACTTAATTGACGCAAAGTGTCTTCCGTTTTGGACACTGAAATGCCGTCTGTGATAAGTAAAATTTCACCTTTGAGCACCGCCGATTGTTTGAGCAGTTCAGCAGACTTTTCCAATGCGGTAACGGTATTGGTTCCTTTAACCGGCATGATGGAAGGCTCGATGGCTTCCAGCATGGCTGCAATGGTTTCCACATCATCAGTCAGTGGCGTCACCACAAATGCATCTCCTGCATAAACCACCAAAGCGGTTTGACCGTCTTTTCTTTGGTCGAGTAAATCTTTGATTTTAAATTTGGCCCGTTGTAGTCGAGAAGGCTTGATGTCATCAGACAACATGCTGCGCGAAACATCCAAAGCCAACACCAAAGCAGACTGGTTTTGGACCACAGGAACCGGTACCTTTCGCACCGCAGGTCCTGAGATGGCCAACACGGCAATCAATGCCGCAGGCCAATACAGCCATTGCCAACGGCTGCCTTTTTGGGCTGTTTGTACCTGCATGGCCTGTAACAGCTCAGGATCACAGCTTTGTTGCCAGCCGTCTTGACCGCCACCGCTTTTTAACCCTCGCCACAACAACAGCGCTGCAGGCAACAGCAACCACAAAAACGCCGGGCGTAAGAAATGAAATTCAGACCAATTCCATTCAGCCATGGTCAACACGTCCATCAGTCCAACCTCCTGATCCACATCGAAGCCATCAAGGCCAACAAGGCAGCCAGTAATGGCCAATAAAACAGTTCATCGGTGGGTCTGAAAAATTGTTCATCTTCAGCCAAGGGCTCTAATTCATCCAACATCTGATAAATCTGCTCTAATTCCTTTGAATTCCTGGCTCGAAAATATTGACCTTCGGTGATTTTAGCGATGCGCTTCAACGTGGCTTCATCCAAGTCCGCTGAGGGGTTAATCAACCTTTGACCAAAGAAGCCATTGCTCACCAATTCATCGGCACCCACGCCGATGGTGTATATTTTCAAGCCTTCTTCTCGTGCCAATTCTGCGGCTTTTAAGGGCTCAATTGCCCCGGCGGTGTTTTGCCCATCAGTCAAGACGATCAAAATGCGGTTGTTGTTTTCCACCTCTCTGGCTTTTTTTACCGCCAAGCCTATTGAATCACCAATGGCTGTGGACTTACCCGCCAAACCAATGGCCGCCTCATACAACAAAGTTTGTACAGTTTTCCTGTCAAAAGTCAGCGGGGTTTGTAAATAGGCGTTTTCACCAAACAGAATCAATCCAATACGATCACCGGTGCGGCGTTCAATGAATTCGCCAGCCACTTTTTTTACTGCGGTCAAACGATCAACAGGCTGGCCACCAATCTGCATGTCTTTTTGTTCCATTGAGCCTGATATATCGATGGCCAACATCAAATCACGTCCTTCGATTGGCAAAGGAATCGGCTCACCCACCCACTGGGGGCGACTGACTGCCAACAACAAAAACAGCCACAACAACAAATTCAACCAGCGCCAAGGGTGCTTGTTTTTTTGTTGCTCGCTGGTGAACATGTTTTTCAAAAAAGGCACATCTAAGGTGGTGATGCTGGCTTGCTTTACCCTAGGCAACAGTCGAATCAAAAACGGCAATGGCAACAAAAATAACAACAAAGGCCAAGCAAAACTATACATTTTTGGCCTCCTGAAAATTTATTTTGGCCAATTGCTTTGGTGTCATCATCACCACTTTTTTGATGTGCTGTCCAAGCAGATCTATCAATGCCTTGCTGTCAAATTCCACCTCAGGCAAATAAACCCCTTGGGTCAGCAATGCCTGATAAGGTGCGAATGGTTGGTCTTTGTGGTAACGGTTCAAATGCGTTATCCACTCAGCACCGCTGGTCGTCACGGCCTGGTCTTGGTGTTGCTGAAATTTTTCAAATCGGCGCAATAACATGGATAAGTCTGACAACAATTGACGCTGGTCTTGGTGTGACTGATAAGCAAAATCAATCGCCCCCAATTGTTTTTCAATGGCCAGCAAGCGTTGTTGCCTCTTGCGCCTTTGCAACCAGCGGTATGTCAAATAAACAAACAGCAGTAACAACGCGCCAGCCAGCAGCCACCAACCAGGTGCCAATGGCCAAAACCCGGGTTCTGCCGGCAAATGTAACCCCCTCAGTGGCAATTCTTGTGCACCCTGAGTCATCGGTCCTTGGTTTATGGGTACGGTCTGTTGCATCATGCTTTGGCTCCCAACCAGTGGTTGAATGCCAGGGCTGGATTGTTCAATCCATTGCGCATTTTATTCACCCATTGGTCATTGGTTTGAACCGGTATGATGGGAACACCAGCTTTTATGACCTCATTCTTTAACCTGCTGATGTGGTTTTGTTGTTGTTCAGACAGCAAGGTTAAGGTGCTGTCTTTGCGGGTGTCCATCACCCGCACCTGACGCTGGCCTTGGGATTGTGTCCGAATACCATACCTCGCTGCCAACGGGGCCTCCACTTCAAATGGGTCGGCCACCTTGATGGCCAACACATCATTGTGTTTACGCAATTGCAACAATTGTCGTTTGGCCTCTGGTCCCATATTCAAAAAGTCACTGACCACAAAGACCAAACTGCCTGGACGAATCACAGTACGCAACTGCTTTAATGCTTGGTCCAAATGTGACTGTTGTTCTTGTTCATGTCGCACCGATGTTTTCAACACATGAGACATCATGGCCATCATGCCACGCTTTCCAGGTGTGGCTTTGACTACATGTGTGCCGTGAACACCGTAGGTCAAAACACCAATGCGATCGCCATTTTGAATCGAAGACCAGCCCAAAAAAGCCGCAATTTCACTGGCCAAAACCATTTTGAACTTGTTCTGGGTGCCAAAAAACATCGAAGCATTGCTGTCTAAAATCACATAAGTTGGTCGCTCGCGTTCTTCTTGAAACAACTTGGTGTGTGCCTCCCCGGTACGGGCCGTCACGCGCCAGTCCATATTTCTGATGTCATCGCCAGCTTGGTAAATACGCGACTCCAAATAATCCATACCTCGCCCACGAAAACGTGAATCATGCAAACCTGAGATGGCAGATGAGGCTTTCTTCATTCTGGCCATACCCAGTTGTCGCGCATGGTGACGGGTGTTGACCATGGTTTTGGCCATCACATCAATGGCTGGGTTTTGTTTGCTTGCTACGCTCATTGCACTCAAGGCAAAGGCACAATCGCCAACAACTGATCGATCACTTCATCGGCCGTGTGGCCTTCTGCTTCGGCTTCAAAAGACAAAATAATGCGGTGACGCAAGACATCATGAATCACAGCATGGATGTCTTCGGGAAGCATGTGATCGCGCCCTTGTAAAAAGGCATGCGCACGGGCGCAACGATCCAGTGCAATGGTGGCACGGGGCGAACCACCAAAATCAATTTGTTCTGCCAATTGGGCATCGTATTTGGCTGGGTTTCGTGTGGCCAGTATCAACTCAACCAAATATTTTTCCAGATTTTCTGCCACAAACAAGTTCAAAATGTGTTTTTGAGCGGCAAAAATTTGTTCTTGAGTCAACAGTTCTTCATGTTTCACCTTGTGGTCCATTTCTGCCAAATCTTTTTTCTGTGCCAGTTTTAAAATGTCCAGTTCAGTGTCGGCTTCTGGGTAATCGATGGTCACATGCATCAAAAAACGGTCCAATTGCGCTTCAGGCAAAGGGTAAGTGCCTTCTTGTTCAATCGGGTTTTGGGTCGCCATCACCAAAAACAGTTCTGGTAAGTTGTATGTGGTTTTGCCCACGGTGATTTGTTGTTCACCCATGGCTTCTAACAAAGCCGACTGCACCTTGGCAGGGGCACGGTTGACCTCATCAGCCAACACCAAGTTATGAAACAAAGGACCTTTTTGAAACTCAAAAGTGGCCGATTGGGCATGATATACATCGGTGCCTGTCAAATCGGCTGGCAACAAATCAGGGGTGAATTGGATGCGGTGAAAATTGCCTTCTATGCATTCTGACAGCACTTTAATCGCTGTGGTTTTGGCCAAGCCGGGCGCACCTTCAACCAATAAATGACCATGTGATAACAAGGCCATCAACAAGCGATCAACCAGCTTTTGTTGACCAAGTATTTGTGTGCCTATGGCTTGTCTGATGTTTTGAAAGGCTTGTGTTAATTGTTCTGTGCTTTGTTCCATAATTCACCTGATGTTGGGTATCGGCTTTGACTGAGTGTGCTTATCATAGTTCCACGAAAAAAAATTTCAAGGCCACCAAAGATAAAGGCAATCAAGCATGAAAGCCAAGCATTATAAACCCTGACAATATTTTCGGATGTGTCAAAAGTCGTGATTCTGCCACCGTGTGTAACATTTGGCCTATAATGTGCCTTTTCCCATCGCCTGTTGTTATGAAACCCGCTTTGCTGCTGCGTAAAATTCACAAATGGATTGGCCTGATTATTGGCATCCAAATCTTGCTTTGGTTTGTCAGTGGCTTGGTGATGAGCTGGTTTGACATAGACACCGTGCGTGGCGACCATTTATTGAAAACAACGGAAAAAGTGGGCACCTTAGACTTGCCACAAAGCCTATTGGCATTTCAAAGCCAAGGCCACCCAGTGGTCGCTGCAGAGCTGGTTTATTTGATGTCTGACATTTTTGTCTTGGTGGACACGGGTCATGGACAAGCATTGTTTGACCCTCGCACAAAAAAAATCATTTCACCACTGACAAAAGCCCATGTGAATGCCATCATTGAATCGCAATTGGCACAGGCCACACCGATCATTGAGACCCTGTTGTTAGATGAAGTGCCTGCAGAAGTGCGTGGCAGACCGGCACCCATTTGGCAGGTTCAATTGGCCGACGATGACAACAGCCGCATCTACCTGTCACCGGTCAGTGGCCAGGTATTGGCCAAACGCACCGACACTTGGCGTTTGTTCGATTTTTTTTGGATGCTACACATCATGGACTATGATGAGCGCAGTGATTTCAACCACCCATTGCTCATCATATCCACATTATTGGCCCTCTTTGTCGCCGTCTCTGGAATCTGGCTGCTGTTTTATACCATCAAGCTGAAAAGAAAGAAAACGCTGTAATTATTCGGCGCTTTCTTTGGGTGCTTCTGACACCCTTATCAGCGACATCACCTTCCAGTCGCTTTTTAAGTCTTCTAAACTGTGCATGCCAGTGATCACCTTGAGGCGCTTGCCTGCCGGGCTGATGGCGAACAATGGAATGGCATTTTTTCCATGTTTGGCCAAATATTCATCAATGCCAAAACTGTCCGTCATCAAAGTGGTTTTGATATGTGCGCCTTGGGCAATCAGGCTCGCCAACTTGGCATAGGTTTCATCTTTACCAAACAACATTCTGGCCTTGCCTTGTTTCGAGACGCTGTGTTTTTCACCATTTTTACTTTTTTCCTCAATTGGCAAGACAAAGGTGTTGGCCACGCCAAACTCCGTCTTGTATCGACTGGCTGCCAACACATTCAAATCATTGTTCATAGACAATCCCAGCATTTTACCGACACCAATAAAGTCCAAATGGTGATCGGCATGCTCAGAGACTGGGTTACCATAATAAGTTTTGATGCCTTTCATTCTGGCTTCTTGGATGAACCGCCAATGTGAATCACTCACCATAGGTTCGAAGCCTTGTTGCTGTAAGGCCTCGGCCACTTTAACAGCGACCACATTGCTGCCAATGATGAACACCCCTTTGCTTTCAGGGTTAGCGACACCCAGTTTTCTGGAAACCCAAGGTGCTGTTGCTGATTGAAAAACCACCGTTCCAATGATGACCATGAATGTCAATGACACCATCAAAGACGCGCCTTCAATGCCCTCTTGTTCTAACCTCAAAGCAAACAAGGCTGAAACCGCAGCGGCAACAATCCCTCTGGGCGCAATCCATGAAAGCGTGACTTTTTCTTGCCAAGTCAGCTCAGAACCCATGGTTGATACCCACACTTTAAGCGGCCTGGCGACAAATTGAACCACCAAGAACAATAAAATGGCTGACCAGCCAAGGTCAAGTAACTGCGTCACATCCAAACGTGCAGCCAACAAGATAAACAAGCCAGAAATCAACAAGATGGTCAAACTTTCTTTGAAATGAAGAATGTCATGAATCGGCGTGTTTTTGCTGTTGGCCAGCCACATGCCCATCACAGTGACCGCCAACAAGCCCGATTCATGCGCCAAAGTGTGCGAGGCAGCAAATGTGATGAACACCAAGGTCAAGACAAACACATTGTGCAGATAATCAGGCAGCCAATGCCTTCTCAAAATCAGCCCCAATAAACTGCCGGATACCGCACCAATGACGGCACCCACAGCCATGATCCAGAAGAAACTCTTGATGACGACCAACCAACCTGCATCCCCTTGCTGTGAAGCCATGATGAAATTGAACACCAATACTGCCAATAAAGCACCAAATGGATCAATAACAATGCCTTCCCAACGCAACACATTAGATAATTTTTTATTCAGGTTCAAAATCCTAAGCATCGGCACAATCACGGTTGGCCCCGTGACCACCACCAAAGAGCCAAATAAAAACGACATTGGCCATGACAAATCAATAACAAAATGAGTCGCCACAGCAATGGTCACCCAGGTCACCAACATACCGCCGGTGACCATTCGTCTGACCACAGATTCTAGACCTTTGACCTCTTTGAATTTCAGTGTCAATGCGCCTTCAAATAGAATCACAGACACTGCCAAAGAGACGATCGGAAACAGCAGATCACCGAATAATGCATCGGGATTGACCCAACCCAACACCGGCTTACCCAGCACCAATCCCAATAGCAATAAAAGCAGTATTGAAGGTAACTTCAACCACCACGACAACCACTGTGCCATGGAACCCAATATGCCGATCAAGGCCAGCACCAACATCAGATTTTGCGAAATCATTTATTCAGCCAAATCCTTTTGAGCCGCCTTCATCTTCGATAATTTTTTCGAATATCTAGATTGAACAAACTCGGTAATAACCAAAATAACAATAACAAAATAAAACGTTGCTTTACTCATCTGAGTGATTTCATGGCCGAAGAATTTCAAATGCGCAATGTGACCACCTTCAGATAACAACATGATGCCGACTATGAACAGAATAAATAACCCCAAGACCTCATACATGCGGTTTTTCTGCAAAAAGGCCGCAATACTGTCAGCCAACCAAACCATCAGAATGGCACCAATCAAAATGGCCGCTGCCATCACATAAAAATTGTCGGTCAATGCCATGGCAGACAAGATGGAATCAAAAGAAAACACCACATTCATGGTCACAATCAGCACCAAAGCCGTTGTAAAGCTTGATTTCTTTTCTTTCTGCTCAGCCATGGCATCTTCTAATGACAACATGTGCCAGATTTCCTTCATCGCCGTGTAAATAATAAACACACCACCCAAAAGCACAACCACAGCCCGCAGGTTAAACGAACCCTCAACCACGCCTTCCCAAGCCAATGTGAATAATGGTTCGGTGAAATACGACAGCAGTTTCAATAAGGCGAACAACAGCACCAAACGGAACAATACCGCCAACCAAATGCCTGTTTTGCGCAATTTAGACTGCTGCGATTTTTCTACACGTTGTGACTCAATGATGATATACAGCAGGTTATCAAAACCCAAAACCGCCTGTAACATCACCAACATACCCAAAGTGAATAAATTCTCTAAAGTAAATAAACCTTCCATAATCAACTCAAGCAAAAAACAATCATTCTCAACAATGGCACAGTTTTTTGCAAGCCACAATTATTCAAAGCCATGATTATGAGGTTGTTACTGGGCACTTGAAGCATCCTTTTTACATTTTTGGCTTAAATATAAACGCGCTTTATTTGACTACTGACGCTTAAATCAGCATACTTTCACTTTTGTTTTTTTAAAACCACCACATGAAATCATCCCCGATTCGTCACGACTGGAAAATTGAAGAAGTCGAGAAATTATTTGCCTTGCCTTTCAATGACTTGCTATTTAAGGCACATTGTATTCACCGTGAAAACTTTGACCCCAACCAAGTTCAAATCAGCACTTTGTTAAGCATCAAAACAGGTGCTTGTCCTGAAGATTGCAGCTATTGTCCACAATCTGTTCGCTATGATACCGGTGTAGAAAAAGAGCCTTTGATGGCCGTTGATACCGTGATTGAGCAGGCCAGTCAGGCCAAAGAGCAAGGTGCCACTCGTTTTTGTATGGGTGCCGCTTGGCGCAGCCCCAAGGACAAAGACTTGGATCAAGTAATCAAGATGGTCCAAGGCGTCAAAGCTTTGGGTATGGAAACCTGTTTGACTTTGGGCATGCTGAAAAAAGAGCAGTCGGAAAAACTGTCAGCAGCGGGTTTGGATTATTACAACCACAACATCGACTCTTCAGAAGAGTTTTATGACAAAATCATCACCACCAGAAAATTCGATCAACGCATAGACACTTTGAAAAACGTACAAGACGCGGGCATCAACGTTTGTTCAGGCGGCATTGTCGGCATGGGCGAGTCTCAGCGTGATCGCGGTGGCATGTTGATGGCTTTGGCCAACCTGGAAAAACACCCAGGCTCAGTGCCCATCAATTCACTGGTACAAGTCAAAGGGACACCTTTGCATGGCATTGAAAAAATTGATGCTTTGGATTTTGTCCGCACCATAGCCGTGGCACGCATCATGATGCCTGAGTCCATGGTTCGTTTATCAGCCGGGCGCAATGAAATGTCCGAAGCGGTGCAAGCGATGTGCTTCTTTGCTGGTGCCAATTCTATTTTTTATGGCGAAAAATTGCTCACCACCGCCAACCCAGAAGAAAACAAAGACATGGCCTTGTTCAATAAACTGGGCATCGAACCCATGCCAGCCAAACACTGAACGGATTAGACTCGGACTCACACATGAATTATGGCCAACAAATAACCCAGCTCAAGGAACAGCAGTTGTATCGCGAACGCGTGGTACGTACTTCAAAAGTTGGTCGATATGTGTCCATCAACGGTAAACAACTGCTCAACTTTAATTGCAATGATTACTTGGATTTATCCGCTCACCCAGCACTGATCATAGCCGCCACCAATGCGTCTCAAAAATTGGGCTTGGGTTCAACGGGTTCGCCTTTGATGTCTGGTTACACATCCTTGCATCAGGAGCTGGAGTTTGCCATGGCATCATTTTTGGGCTATGACCGTGGCTTGCTTTTTTCCACCGGTTATATGGCCAACTTGGGTATCGCACAGGCTTTATTGAATGACAATGATGTGTTGATAGAAGACAAATTAAACCATGCCTCCTTGATAGACGGCGCCTTGCTGGCGCGTGCCCAGTTAAAACGCTATCCACATTTAAACTACGACAAAGCCGAAGAAGCTTTGCAGCTCAATTGGAAAAAAAATGCGGTGTTAGTGACCGACGGCATTTTCAGCATGGACGGCGATTCGCCGAACCTGCGCCCCCTGTCTGTGATGGCGCAAACCCATGATGCTTTGCTGTGGGTAGATGACGCCCATGGTGTTGGTGTGTCTGGCGATTCAGGCCGGGGAACCATAGAGTCACAAGGTTTAAATAAAAACAATGTGCCGCTGCTTTCCGGCACCTTTGGCAAAGCTTTTGGCAGCAGTGGTGCTTATGTGGTTGGTTCTGATGACGTGATCGAAACCATCATACAAAAGGCAAGAACTTACAAGTTCAATACATCCATGCCTGTGGCCACTGTAGCGGCGAACCTAAAAGCATTGGAAATCATTCAATCAGAACCTTGGCGCCGTGAAAAAGTGTTGGACTTGATTCATTATTACAAAGAACAGATCAATTTATATGGCCTGGAAGATTGTGCCATGGACAGCAACACCGCCATCCAACCATTTGTTCTTGGCAGCGAACAAGAGGCTTTGGAAAAGGCTGCTTACTTGCTTGACCGCGGCATTTTTGTTTCTGCCATCAGGCCACCCACCGTGGCTAAAAACCAATGTCGCCTGCGATTCACATTAACTGCCGCTTTGGAAAAAGAAGACATTGACCTGTTGGTACAATGCCTGATTGGTAACTACTGAACAAACCCACATGAAAATTGTTTCCTCTTTGGGGCAGGGCCCTGTCTTGAATGTGTTACATGGCTGGGGTATGAATGCCCATTTGTTTGACCAATGGTCAAAACAATTATCACAACATTTTCAAGTCAATTTGATTGACTTACCTGGCCATGGCCTGAACCATGAACAGGCTTTCCCAGAAGATTTAACCAGCCTTGTCGCATTGGGTCATGACATCCCCAAAGGCATTTGGTTGGGTTGGTCTATGGGTGGCCTGTTGGCACTGAACCAAGCTCTTCACCAGCCTGAGCAGGTAACTGCCTTGGTTATGATGTGTGCCACACCATGTTTCACAGCCCGTCACCATTGGCCTCATGGTACCGATGTTCAAGTATTGCAACAGTTTGGCAAATCTTTGCAACAGGATGTCAAGAAAACCATACACACCTTTTTGGCCTTGGAGGTGATGGGTTCACCTGACGAACGGTCACAACTGCGTGAGTTAAAAAACAAAGTCTTTGAACGACCACTGCCTGATGCCACGGCTTTAGAACATGGTTTGTCCTTGTTGGGCCAAACAGACCTCAGTTCTCAATTGAAAAATCTTCAAATGCCCTCATTATGGCTGGCAGGTCGCAGAGACCGACTGGTTTTACCAGCGGCAGTAGAACAAGCTGCCGACTTGTGTGGCGGTGAATACCACATGGTTCGTGGCGCATCTCATGCACCTTTTATTCACCATGAAGCAGAGATCACAGAAACCTTATTGGATTTTTTATGAGTTTAGAACACCACCAAATCAAAGCCGCCTTTGACAAAGCCGCGACACAGTATGAACAACATGCGGTGCTCCAGAAAGAAGCCATGTCGCGTTTGGTAGAACGGGTGCAATTTGACCTCAAAAAACCACCCAATCAAATTTTAGACTTGGGCTGTGGTACCGGTTGGGCCAGCCAATCTTTACTGGACCTTTACCCCCAAAGCCAAATCATTGCTGCTGATTTTGCAGAATCAATGGTTAACGCCGTACCCAAACACCCCCAAGTGACACCACGAGTAACCGACGCCCACTGTCTGGACGTTCACGCCAGCAGCTTGGATTTGGTGTTTTCCAATATGATGATTCAATGGTGCGACACCCAGACCGCTTTGGAAGAAATCAAAAGGGCATTGAAACCCACTGGTTTGGTGCATTTGACCAGCATGGGAGAACACACATTGCATGAACTGAAATCTGCATGGGCCAGCATCGATGAGTTGCCCCATGTGAATGATTTTATGCCAGCGGCTGAATTGGCCGATTTGACCTTGAGAATGGGATATGAAGATGTGATTGCCGATTCTGAATTTATCACCATGACCTATGCCAATGTGGTGGATTTGATGCGTGATTTAAAAAACATCGGCGCCCACAACACCGACCACCAACGCAACAAAGGACTGACTTCACCCAAGGTATTGAAACAATTAGATGCCGCCTACCAACAATTCAGAACTGTAGATGGTTTGTATCCCGCCACTTATGAGCTAGTGTATCTGCGTGCCAGAAAACCTGAAGCAGACCAAGGGTTGAATTTGAAAATCAAAACTTAACGCTCAAATACCCAGTTCAAGCGCGTTTTTTTGACCAATCGATAACACTTGCTTTTCAAGGCAGCCATCAAATCCAGTTGCCATTGGCTGCTATTGTCTTCAAAAATCAAAACTTTGGGTAACATAGCCGCTGGTGCTTTGGTCAAAAATGGCACCAATGCCAAATCTTCAGCCCCCTCTATATCCACCTTCATGACATCAATTTGGCTCAGTTGGTGATTGTCTAAAATGTCATGCAGTGGAAAGCATGCCACCTGTATGGTTTGGGTGCTGTGGCCTTTTAAACTGCTGGCCCCCAAGTTGTCTTGATTTAAGTACAAGGGAAAGGTCCCTTTGACATCACTGACTCCGCATTGGAGCACCTTCACTTCGGCCTGAGAGCTGTGGTGCTGCGCGGTGGCAGCCAAGTTGAAACGCAAACGGTCAGCCACCGGTGGATTAGGCTCTATGGCAATCACTCGTCCGTTTGGGCCCAATTTTGTCAAAGCGCTGCAACCATAAATGCCCACATTAGCACCCACATCCACCAAAACACCGTTCACCGGCAATTGCTTTAACAAAAATTCACGCTCAAAATGATCAAAGCGCCAAGGCATAAAAACAAAGCCCCGCTCAGAAATGTTGTCTTCAATATAACAACGCATGGCCAAACCATCCAAGAGCAGGTCCATGGGAAAAGTCGCACCTTTCAACACTTTTTTTCTGATCCATTGAGCCCGCTGCTTGCCCCACCAGGTGGCCGCTTGCTGCCTGGATTGATGAATCAGCTTCATTCGACGGGCATCAGGCAGGAATTGCCCAAAGGGTAGTGGGTTCATGAAAACTCTGAAAAGTATTGAGACCGCACTTTAGCAAAAATATCATGACATAAGACAAATTTTTGTGCTTTTAAAACATTTTTCTAACTTTTCATCATTACAATACAATCATGGATAAATCATTGACCAGTCAATTGGAAAAATGGCACATCAGCGATCAAGAGTGGCAATCTGCACTGCAATCTGATGAACGCATTTGCTATATTCACAACCATCAAAATCAAATGTTTTGGCTCAAGAAAAAGGCGCCCGCTCGCGGTTATTGGCGCTATAAAGCACTCAATCTATTCAGCCGACTGGCTGGCATTCCATTGATTAAATCAGTCCCTCAATACGGCGGTCAAACTGCTTTGAACACCGAGGCCCGCCGCATCACTTCTTTGGCATCCAAAGGGATTGTTGTGCCTGAATTGTTGATACAGCAGCCTGGTTTTTTATTGCTCAGCCACTTGGGTGATTCACTAATCATTCAATTCAAAGACCCAAACACAAGCCAAGGCCGCAAAAGGGCATTACTCACTGCTTGTTTACAAGCCATCAAATCAGTGCACCAAAAAAACCAACACCTGAGTCAAGCTTTTGTCAGAAACATGGTGCAAGTCAGCGAAGAACCTTTGATCATAGGCTTTATCGATTTTGAAGACGACCCCAAGACGGTGATGTCTTTACCAGAAGCACAAGCCAGAGATTTGTTGCTTTTTGTTGATTCGGTGGCCAGATTTTTTCTACAAGACCGTGCCTATTTTCAACAGGCCATCACCCGATTTTTGGCAGGTCACGATCCACAGATGGTGCGAACATTGAAAGAAACCACCAACAAGCTGCAGTGGGTGACTCGCATGCCTTTTCAATCGCTGTTAGGCCATGATTATGAAAAACTCAAATTGGCACTGTTGGCAATGAAGACAGTTTAGAAAAGTTTTCCCCAGTTTTGCAATCAAGAACCTTCAAAACCTGGTCTGATGCCAATTCATTGTTTTTTCATTTCCCAGTATTTTTGCATTTCAAAAAACAAAAATGAGGCCGACCAGGTGATCAAAACCAGCCCAGTCAACGATTCAATACCGGTCAGAAAACGGATGTCCCCTGTCGGCACGATGTCTCCAAAACCCAAGGTGGTAAAATTGGTGTATGAGAAATACACGCAATCAAGAATACCGCCATCAAAATTACCTTCTAAGGTACCCCAATACCCCAACTGATAAATAAAATAATAGGCAAAGGCAAAAATCCACACTTCGATGGAATGTGCAATCAAGGCACCAAACACCCCAATGACAATTCGGAAACGCGGCTTTATGCGTAACTTAGGTATCAGTTTTGACAAATAAAACAAGCATTCATAATGAATCAATACCACCAATGTCACAACCACGCAGTTTATGACAGTTGCCCAAATGATGCTCACAGGACCTCCAAAGCTTGGCGCAATTTTTGTGGCAGTTCACTCAGTTCATTTTCTGAATAACCACTGAAAGGCAATTCCTGACCCCAGACCACATCAGGCCACAATGGATCATGATGAAATCGGCCTACCACATGAACATGCAGTTGCGACACCACATTGCCAATACTGGCAGTGTTTATCTTGTCACATTGATGCTCTTGTTGCAGAAACAAAGCCAGTTTGCGCAATAAATTGGCCAGTTGTGATTGCAATTCCTGGCTCAAATCAAACCACTCTGTAGCAGCAACTTTAGGTACCACGATAAACCAGGGTAGGGATTTGTTCTTATTCAGTAGGACAAAAAAATCATCACAGCTGAGCAGCTCATGCGTGTCATTTGCCAATCGAGGGTCTAAGGTAAATTCAGTCATACTGACATTGTAACAAAAGTGGCCATCCTTGGCCTCGGCAGCTCAACCCTATTTAATTTAACCTCCAAAACCATCAGACCAAAGCAAATCATGATCCTCAGGAACTTCGATGGCACCAATGTCACACATCGAGTTGTTGTCACCATCGCCATCCATCGGGCGAGGGTTGTTTTGTTGGTCTTTTTCTAAATCTCCACCACCGTAGAACAAACACGCCGACAAAGGAACCCCATCAATTGCCGAAGAGTCAGTAGTTGGTGTCAGAGCAGGAAATCCAGCGTCATCAAATGATATCCCTGACAGCAAAGGGTCTTCACGGCGATCTGTGGTCGGGCTGAAAGGACATGAAGTGTCATCAATGATGGTCCTTGCTGTGTTCAAGATGGATGTGCTGCCACTACAATTTGATCCACCTTGAGGGTAGGCCAAAATACTGGCGCCAATGCTGCCCAATGTGCCACCATATGCATAAATATTACCACCCAATGAAGCGGTGTTATGTGCCAAGGTTGAATGATAAATATATAACCAAGCATTTTGCCCATTGCCTCCAGAGCTTGAAAGCGCACCGCCACGATCTGCGACATTATGAGCCATCACACTGTTATAAACCCATGCTTGCGCATCAAGCGCCACATACAAGGCACCACCACTGCTGCTGGCCGTGTTGCCAATGAAAGCATTGCGATTAAAAATATAGTTTTGCACTGCAGCAGTGGCAAATATGGCCATACCACCCCCGCTTTCCTCACTTAAATTGTGATAAAACTGGTTATGACTGATTGAGAAGTTATCAGAACCCGTGTCTGCCACCAATATTGCCCCACCTGTGCCTGCTGATACATTGTTTTGAAAACGGTTGTTTAATAAAGTGAATTCACCTGCAGTGCCTTCGCTTAAATAAATCGCACCGCCGTCTTCATTGGCTTGGTTACCTACAAATATACTGTCTCTGATGGTGATTTTTCCTGTGGCATTAACGCCTTCTATTGATATAGCACCACCAAATGACCCCTCATTATTTTCAAACACAGACTCACTGATAAATACCTGACTCGTTAAGCCATTTGTGCCATTATTGTGGACGTAGATCGCACCACCTGAACCATTGGCTGTGTCACCGTTAGTCAAATGTAATCCAATGAATTCAAATATATGACCACTGCTTTGAATGGGATAAACCTCAAAAATGCGGTGATTATTTGCTGCTTGAATAAGCACAGGTTCATCGGCTCCAAACGGCGCCCTGATGGCGATTGAGCTGGTCACATTAATCTGTGACGTCAGTTGAATGGAGCCATTGACATCAATAATAACAATGTCCACAGCATTACCCGCTGTACAGCCATCAACTGCTACATCGGTGTTCGCTGCTTTGACCGCTTCTCGCAAGTCACAACCACCGTCATTGCTGTTGTTATTGTCTGTGACTTTGTTCACCGTGATGATGCCACTTTGAGCGACATGGAGCCACATTGTCAAAAGTAAAATTGCGATAAATTTCATGATTCACCTCTTTCAAAAACACTGTTAACAAGTAATCAGGATTTTTACTGACATTTATTTTGAAAAAATTGAGAAAAAGTGACATTTTTGATACCCTCAAGTCATCGTTTATGGACGACAAATATGGAATATCAACAATTGACCCAAGCACTGAACCAAAAACCCAACGACCTGTCCGATCACCAGAAACAGGACTTGACTTATGTTTACTCGCATTTAAAAAAAATTGCGCGATCTCAACGATTTAAGGTCAAAGGCACGGGTCTTAACACCACCGCATTGGTTAATGAAGCATGGATCAAAAGCCAAGGCAGCGCCAAAAGTTTCAATGACCGCAACCACTTTTTCGCTTATTGTGCATTGGCCATGCGTCATATCCTGCTTAATGAAGCCAAAAAACACCGCCTGATTACCTATGTAGACAACGCCGCTGACTTCGAACAACCCTTGATTAAAGAAGCCGATGCCTTATTGGATTTAGAACGGCATTTAGAAAAACTCAAAAACTTTTCCCCCCGGTTAGAACAAATATTCACCTATAAATTTTTTGGTGACATGGAGTTTGATGCCATTGCTGAGGTTTTGAATGTCAGCGAACGGACTGTTTTCCGTGATTGGAAAAAAGCCAAAGCCATGTTGGCCGCAGCAATGCAATGAAAGAAGACATAGAAAAAATTTGGGCACAAATCGATGCCGACTTTGAAGCCGATGATGCGCAAGATGTCACGGAGTATTTAATCAAAAAAGGCTGGAACAAAGGTGTTGAAAACGGTGTGGCAGACCTGGCTGAAAGCATTGTAGAACAGGCATTTATAGAGCAAGACACATTAAAAGTCAGCCCCTCTGAAAAGTACCGCATCATCAAACAATTAGATTTTGGTGGCCAAAGCGACATTTATTTGGCCGAACGTTCAGACGGTATTTACCACAAAACCGTCATCATTAAATTCATTTCTCAGTTGCATCACCACGCAGGTGCAAAACAACAGTTTTTACAAGAAATGCAAATGTTGGCCGACCTCAACCACCCCGGTGTGGTCGGCATTTTAGACGGAGGGCTGACAGACCAAGGTCAGCCATGGCTGGTGTTGGATTACATTGAAGGGGAACACATTGATGACTATTGCCTCAAGCAAGCTGCCAGCAATCAAGACATCATCAAACTCATCATTGACCTTTGCGATGCCTTGCGTTTTGTCCATCGCCGTCAGGTACTGCATTTGGACATCAAACCCAGCAATGTTTTGATCAAGCGCATCAACCAAGTACCGCACCCCGTTTTGATTGATTTTGGTATCGCCAAGAAGCAACAAGAACAAGATGATGCGGCCTATGGCACACCTGGATATGCAGCACCAGAGACTTTAAAATCTGAGAGCCCACCGGACATCAGGGCCGATGTTTTTGCACTGGGTATGTTGCTGGCACAACTGATTTGTCGCAATGATGTCAGTAACGTGGGCTTGCTGTCCTCTCAAGATCGCCAAGAATTATTAAGCAAACACAAAGCCAGTTCTGATTTGCAGGCCATCATCAGCCAAGCCACTCAAAAAGATCGCAACTACCGATACCAAGACACTGAAGCTTTCAGAAATGATTTAAATCGATACCTCTTGGGCATGCCCTTGAGCATGGACTCTGGCCTTCCTCAAATGATATGGAAAGGTGTAAAGCGCCACAAAATGCTGGTCACTGCCGCTTCTGTTGCCATGATCTTTGCCATTTACTTTGCGATACAGTACACCCAAGAAATTCGTCAGCTACAAAGAATCACACTGCAAGAAAAACAACAAAGTGATGAATTGATGAATTATATGCTGGATGAATTATTTGAAGAATTAGCCAAAATTGGTCGTGTTGATGTACTGAAATCTGTGACAGAAAAAAGCGTCAACCATTTGGCATCTCAAGACCCCAGGGCCATGACAGATTTAGATCATTTACAAACAGCCAAAGCCTATATGAACGCCGGTCAAGTTTTTGATGCCTTAGAACTTTCTCAACAAGGCAAGCAAGCCTACCTCAAAGCCAAAGAAAACCTCAAACCCTTGGATTCTTTGCCATATGCTCAAGTGAATAAAGACAATTTACTGGGTGAAATCAACATCGGCCTGAGTCAAGTGTTGAGCTCTGAAGGCCAAGAGGAGGCCACAGAAAAAATATTAACTGAAACCATCAGAATCACCGAAGGCTTACAAGAGTTAGGCATGTTAAAAAACCCGTTGACCCTTTGGGAAGCTTACTTACAACTGGGTTGGCACCATTTAGAGTATGGAAAAGACAGAACAGCAAAGGACAACATTGATGCCGCATTGATGCTGAGCCAAGCGATGCTTGAGGACAAAAATCAAAACCGTGCACAATGGTTGTATGCGCATTCACATGGTTTGCAGCTCAAGGCTTGGTATGAAATTGATTTTGGTACGCTTGATACCGGTATCCAAGACCTCACCAATGCAGTCTCATTTGCCCAGGAAGCCATCTCATCAGATCCGGAAGACATAAAAAAGCTCAACAACCGCCGCATATTATTAAATCAGCTGGGCTATTTTTTATTGGAAAAACAAGCCTTTGATGTGGCTTTGCCCTACGCAGAAGAAGCAGTCAAACAAGGACAACAATTACAGCTTAAAGTACCCAAAAACTTAGAGTTTAAAAGAGAATTGGCCGTCTCTTATTCCACTCTGGGAGAAGTGCTGCAACAATTGGGCAACAACGAATCTGCTTTGAACTACTACCAAGCCAGCTTGAACATTTCCGAACTATTGGCCACTCAAGATAAAAACAATTATTCAACCATCAATGATTTCGCTATTGATATTTTATTGGTTGCCAACCTCAATCACCAGTTGGGCTACCAAAAAGAAGCCCTGAATTTATGGCACAAAGCCGCTGATTTAATGCGCCCCATTCAAGAAAAGGAACCCAACAACAAATACTATAACCACACGCTTTTCGTTGCTTTGGTGCAACTTAAAAAATACCTAGAGGCCAAAGTCCTTTACCAAACACTGGTAGATAATGGCATGGACGACCAACAAATCAAAGACCTGCTGGTTCAGCACCAGTTAAGCGCTTGGGAGAACAACAAAAAGGGCCCTGAATGAGCCCTTTTTTGTTTTGAGTTCTCGGCTGTTTTAGAAACTGAACCAAATTCCGAAATCACCGTCTCCAATTCTCCAACCACCATGGTGGTGCCAGTTGCTGTAATAGTTTCGATAGAAGTATTCATCGTGGTCATGGTCACACCAATAACCGTCATGCCAATGGCCCCATCCATAGCCTGATCTCAAGAAGTAGTGACCCAAACCCCTTAATGGTCTGTAACGGTACCTGTCATCATAATAAGGCGAATAGTTGCTGTAGTAATTGTTGTAATATCGGTTGTGTTTTCTCCAATACTTACGTTGTTTCTTTAACCGTTTTTTCCAGTTCTTATACTTGCCCTTGTAGTGTCTGCCATTGTAGTTGTGTTTACCATAATACCTGCGATCATCATGTCTGTCATGCCCATAATATTGGTTGTGTCTGTAATCGTGGCGATTGAAATGCTTGCCACCCTTTCGGTAGTCATATCGTCGGTGTTTGTTGTCCTTATAACCATGTCTGTTTCCGTGTCCATGTTTTGACACATGACGATTCGGTTTGCCGTAGTCATTGTGGTTTTGGTGTTTCCAAGGTTGCTTATTGTGACCTCCAGAATGGTGTCTTTTTTGCTCATGTTTTGTCGCAGAACGGTGTTTTTGTCCGCTGACTGATTTTCTGTCATGCCCACCACTTCTGTCTCGATCAACACGTTCTCTGGCATCTGCTGCTGATAGGGTGAATGCCAAAGCAGTCACTGATAATAAGGTTTTGAAAGCGTTCATTTGTTGCTCCTTTGTTGTTACATGATTCAGCTTACGGATATTGTCTGAACACTTTCTGAACCTTAAATGGCTGTTCATTTGGCGTTAAGAAAAGTAGAATGATTTGATTTGAGGATGTGCGATGAACAAATTCTGGTTATTGATGGTATTGAGTTCTGCTTGGGTTCATGCAGAAAAATTGCACAACCAAAAACATGATGAACTGTTGGTTATCAATGCCATGGTAGTGGCAGGTGTCGGCACACCTGCCGAAGGCCCATATGACATCCACATCAAAAAAGGTATCATCCATGACCTCAAAGCCAGCAAAGATGACAGTGACCTGCGAAAAGAAATTAAACAGCAAATAGATGCCAAAAATGGCCATGTATTGCCTGGCTTTATCAACATGCATGCCCACAGCATGAATACACGGGCAGGCATAGATATGTCACAACCTTATCAACATTACCTGTGGCTCTCAGCTGGTATCACCACCATACGAGACCTTGGCAGCAATTTAGAACAAACACTCAAGAACAAAGCCGACAGCACCAAAGGCGATATCATAGCCCCCAGAATTTTTGTCTATCCGGGCATCTGGGGTAACCACACAGAAAAAGACTTGAAAGCAAGAATGTCAGACCTACTGAAAAAAGACATTGACGGTTTCAAGTTTGGCATGATGGACAAACAAACCTTTAATGCGGCTTCGGAAATAGCTCAAAAACACAACATGCCGGTGGCCAACCATGTTGGTGTCGAGGACATGAATGCATGGGACAACATCAAAGCAGGCACCACCACCATTGAACATTGGTACGGTGTACCCGATGCGGCTTTGCACGGTGTTCAAAATTTTCCAGCTGACATGAATTACAGCAATGAATTACACCGCTTCCGTTATGCTGGTCGCTTGTGGCGTGAAGCACAACCCGAAAAATTAAAACAAGTGTTGAATGCCATGGCAGAAAATGGCGTGGCTTGGGACCCAACGTTGGTCATCTACGAAGCCTCTAGAGATTTACAAAGAGCAGTGACGTCACCTTGGTTTCAGGATTATCTCCACCCGGGCTTAGAAAAATTCTTTCAACCCGATGCCGATTCGCATGGCTCATTTTTTTGGGGTTGGACTTCTGAAGATGAAACCCACTGGAAAAACAATTACCAAATTTGGTTCAAAGCCTTGCGTCAATTTTCTGATTTAGGCGGCACCATCACCACGGGTGAAGACGGTGGCTACATTTATCAGCTTTTTGGTTTTGGCTACCTGCGCGAACTGCAATTACACCAAGAAGCTGGCTTTCACCCCTTGGAGGTGATCAAACACGCCACAGTAAATTCAGCAAAAGTCTTGGGACAAGGCAACCATTTAGGTCAAATCCGCATCGGCTACGCCGCAGATATGGTTATTGTGAACGGTAACCCTTTAGCAGACTTTCAAGTTTTGCTACCCAGAAACATCAAACCCATCACCGGTGATGAAACCACCGGCGGCATCACATGGACGATAAAAGATGGCATTCCTTACCATATCCCAACCTTATTGAAATCGGTTAAGGACATGGTTAAGGAATCAAGAGCAGAACACAAAATTGATTATCTGGTTAACTAGTCGTTCAAACACAAGTGGCTGTAGTGTACATTATCAATTCGGCTTAAGTTGAGAACAAAGCTGTCCGTGTCTGAAACCAATGTGGCTTTTAATTGATCACAGGCCGTCATTTCGAGCCTCAAGGAACCAAACACACTTTCTGTTGGTGTGGCTTCGGGATCAAACATGTTGCTGTTTGAATATTCACCCACCAGCATTTCTATGCTTGATTGTGGGTGGACAATATTGGCCACACCTGCCAGCCACAAAGGCGCACCATCTTGGTATGTATACACAGTAGCGAATATATACTTTGATCCATCACCTCTTTCGCCCGTGTGAATGGAAAGGCCTTGGTTTTTTATTTCTGGGTCATTCCACATGCCATTGATAGAATCACCAATTCCCGGCACATATGTCAAAGCCACAATGGATCTCTTGGCCGTAGTTTTATCTTTCAGCATCAAAAACACATCTTGTTCATCTTCGTGTGATGTGACGTTTTCAACTAAAGCATTGCTGACTGATAAAATAACAAATTCCGAATCAAAACTGACATCTTCTGCAATCAAACTGGGGTTTGTGTAATTGTTGTTTAGGTAGATTTGGCCCCTACCAGAAGGGTAGTACTCAGGAATGGGAACAAAGGCACCACCTAAATCGGGGATTTCATTCAAATCGGCATCAAAATAAAGTGTACCTCGAACCGCAGGTGAAATATTAGGCGTAGTCGTTTGAGCAACAATATAATCATTCAAAACTTCAGCGTTATACATATAAATGCCTAAAGAATCTCCATACACTTTGTCTGTACCGTCTAAGCTTTGATTCAATCTCACCAACCTACTTTCGTCATTTATATATGTTCTGGCATAAATTCGGTTATTAAATACAAATATTTGTTCCATACCCGAGGTATTAAATTGCTCACTGAGGTAATTCACTTCACCCGATTCAGACACCATCAAAACATCTGACGTGATGTTATTGCGAAATAAACCGAAGTAACAAACATCACCCAAACGCCACACTTCATCTGTATCCAAGGAGAAAAAAGCATTGCCTCCTGGAAGGGGAATGTCGGTCAGTACACCGTCTTTTGATCGCTTTATGTATGTGGTGGAGTTGGATGAATCAAAGTCAGTGGTGATTAAATCATTGAGCCCAAAAGCACAGACATTGTCAGTGTTAGGGAATCGAAACTGATGTTCAGTCACGTTTTCGCCGTCAGTGGCTATGATATTACCGCCCACTGAATGGGAAAAAACCAAACCCTGTGAAGACACCAGGTCTTGATACACAATGGAGCTGTCTAATTTAAATGTGCCTGTTTTCGTGCCGTCTGTGCGCCATATTTGTTTTTCTCCATGCTGTTCACCAACCAAGAAAAACACCAAATCTTCATTCCTTAGCAACTGTTTGGGCTCGGATGAATATTCAGTAGGCACTTGAAAGTTAGCGATTGCTCCTTCAAATAAAGAAACACGGGCATTGCTCTCTGTGTTTTGTGCCCACAAAGTCATGCCATGTGCTTCTGCTGTTTGAAACAACAAACGGTTACCTAGCAACACGAGATTGGTGTCTGCCAAAGTCAGGTCAGCAACGTCTTCAACAACTGTCAGTCTGGATGAGGCCCAGGTCTGAGCAGACAAAAAGGCGAGGATAAGTAATACACTGCACTGTGGTGTTATTTTTTTCATTTTATAAATCCATTAAATTTAAGTTGTATTATTGTTCTAGAAAAAGTTGTTCAATCCTGACAAACATCACGGATGGCTATGTTGTCCATGCGTTTGACTTGAAATGAGGTTAATGTGTCTTGGATGTCAAAACTGACGTTTAGCTTGTCGCAACTGGCATGTTGTATGGTCATTTCGCCCAGTTGGGTCTGTTCTGCTGCTGCGTCGGTTTGCCACATGTTCAAGCCGTCAAAGCGATACAAAGGCAGTGTGGCCGATGTCATGTTGCCATCCAGTTCAACCATCCCCGCCATCCAAAGTGGCGAACCTTCCTGATAGGTATAGACAGCAATGAATAGGTACTCGCTGAGGTTGCCACGAACGCCGTGACTGATCGACAGACCTTGGTTTTTGTATTCGCTGCTGTGCCAGTGACCACCGGTGTGGCTTGCTAATTTTGTTTGGTCTGTAACTTTGTAAATTAATTGATCATTGGTGGCGACATTAAATGCCATGATATAGGCATGGTGCCGATTATCTGATGAAACCAACTGTGCACCGTCAACACCGTTCAGTTCTAAGGGTGATGATAGTTGACCATTTGATTCAGAATATAGTTGCATGGTGCCGTATCCACCCGCAAACCATGACTTATTGAATAAAATCAGGGATTGGTTACGCCAAAATTGATGATTAGGCCAATCGTATGCATTGAACGGTAGGTTCTCGATTAAAGTTAAATCCTGGGTAAAATATTCAACCAATGGAACGCTTGGCGATTCAGCCGGCGTGTCATACAAAGCAGCAACTTTACCATTTAAGAAAACATAGTTTCTCATCGAAAATCGGTTATCTAATTTGTTGTAAGAAGCAACTTCACTGCCATCATTGATATCAAAAGACATCAATGTAG